>NZ_VIFM01000114.1 GCF_006636215.1 Myxococcus llanfairpwllgwyngyllgogerychwyrndrobwllllantysiliogogogochensis
TCAGATGTGTCTAAGAGACAGGGGCCGGGGGGCGGGCTGGTGCATCGGCCGCTGCGCAGTTGGTGTGATTTGGCGGAGGGACTGGCCTGCCGCCTGCTCACGCCGCGCGGCGTGGACGACACGCACGTCTCGCTCACCTTCGAGCCCCTGGGCCCCGAGGCGCCCTGGCACGCGGGCGGCTCGGGGCCGGACGACGCGACGTCGCCCCAGGAGCGCTACGGCGCGGACTCCGCCTTCTCCCGCGTGCGCAAGCTGGAGGACGCGGGCTTCCTGTGTCCCTGGCTGGAGGCGCTCGGCCGGGTTCGCCTGCCCGAAGGGGCGCGGGTGCTGGACCTGGGCGTCAATCGGGGAGACGAGCTCGCCGCCTTCGCCTGGCTGGAGGGGGCGCCGGACGTCACCTTCGTGGGTGTGGACCACAGCGCCAGTGCGCTCGCGGAGGCGCGGGCCCGCTTTCCAGACGCGCGTCACTCCTTCCTCGTCGCCGACCTCAACGCCCTGCCGGAAGGGCTGGGCCGCTTCCACCTCGTGGTCTCCGTGGGCACGCTGCAGAGCCCCGGCGTGGATGACCACGCGCTCCTGCGCACGCTGGTGCAGGAGCACCTGGAGCCCGAGGCCACGCTCGTGCTCGGCTTTCCCAACTCCCGCTTCCGCGACGGGGAGGTCGTCTACGGCGCCCGGGTGCGAAACCTGCGCGAGCCCGACCTCTCCCTGCTCGTGAAGGACCTGTCCTTCTACCGCCGCTACCTGCACCAGCACGGCTTCCGCACGTTCCTCGGTGGCAAGTATGACCTGCTGCTCACGGCGGTGCGCGGCCCGGGTCAGTCCTCGGCCTGAACGTCCTCGGGCTTGACGCCCCAGTCCGCCAGCACCTGCGCTTCGTCCTCTTCGCTCTTCGTCTTCTTGAAGCGGGCATCGGACACGCCCTTCACCCGTCGCTCGCACGCGGCCCACGTCGAGTGGCGCTTCACGCTGCGGCCCACCTGGCTCAGGTAGGAGTGCGCCTTGGTCTTGCCCTTCTCCTCGCGGGGCTTCTCTGGCGGCAGGGACGTGTCCTCGGGCACGTCGTACACGTCCACGTCGTAGCCCACGAGCGAGCCGGTGTAGAGCCGCATGCCCTTGCCGCGTGAGAACGAGACGGCGATGGCGTCCACCCGCTCGTTGCCCGGCACGCCCACGTGCCCGCGGACGTAGTGCCACTCCACGGCGGCTGCCTCGCCCGAATGCGTCTGCTTGCGCTGGGCCAGGAGCGCCATCAACCGCTTCCAGTAGAGCGTGTTGGCCACCTCCTTGCCATCCGCCGTCTTCCAGCCGCGCTTGCTCCAGCCGAACGCCCAGCGGGTGGCGCCCTGAATCACATAGGTGGAGTCCGTGTGGATGTGCAGCGGCCCCGGCGTCGCCTCCAGGTGGCGCAGCGCCTTGCCCACCGCCGTCAGCTCCATCCGGTTGTTGGTCGTCTCCGGCTCGTGGCCGCCCAGCTCCGTCACCTGCCCGTCGGGCGTGGCGATGAGGGTGCCCCAGCCTCCCGGGCCGGGGTTGCCGGAGCAGGCTCCGTCGGCGAAGACGAACGTGGCGTGGCTCTTCATGCCGCAACCCTAGGCGGCCCCGGGTTCGCCCTGCCAGGAAGACTCGCGCCGCGGGCGTCCTCGGGCTGACACGGAAGTCGTGATTCCATGCACAGCCGGAAGACTCCCTCCCTGGAGCCTCCTTCTGGTACGTGGCTTGCTCTCGGCCTCCCACGCTCGGGCCCATGGGTCGCGGGTGTCCGAGGGAAAGCCAGTCATCGACATGCAGACCGAGCATCCCGCCGCTCCACGCCCCCTGAGTTCCTCCTGGCTCCATCCCTCGCGTGCCCGCGCCTGGGCCGCGCGCGTGGCCCTGCTGGTGGCGAGCGTCGCCTCGGTGGCCACCTCCATGTCGGGCCCGCCGCCCGTCGTCGTCGAGTCCGAGCCGGGGGTGCTGTCGCTGTCGCCGACGTCTCCCACCGCCCGCGTGGCCCTGCCGGTGAGGATGTTCGTCCCCAATGGCTCCAAGCAGACGGTCTGGGCGACGATGCGCGCGCCGCTCTTCGTGAAGTGGACGCCGGATGCGCCGGGCGACGAGGCGCAACCCATCGTCAAGGCGAAGCTGGTCTTCGGTCCTCGCCCGGTCAAGGAGAGCTCCTCCGCGCCCGTGACGGCGGGAGACGCTGGCGCGGTGCGCTTCGAGGCCTTGTCGGATGGCGATGTCTGCCAGCTCGAGCAGCCGTGTGAGTGGGAAGCGGCGCTCGAGCTGTCGCTTCAGGACGCGACCCTCCAGGGCACCGTGGACGTGGAGTGGCGCATGGTGGTGGAGGTGAGCATCGACGACACGGAGGACTCGGCGCCGGACGGGCTCGAGGTCCTGGTGGGGCCTCGCTGAGACGTGCGTGCCTCCGTCCCCACGGCCCAGGTGAGCCCCACGCCGGGCGACACGCTCCTGCACCCGCTCGTGTTCGGCGCGGTGCTGGTGCTGGTGCTCAATGACCATGTGTTGAAGGCCCGCTGGCCGTCGTGGTGGACGGGGAAGCTGTCGGACGTCGCGGGGCTGGCCATGTTCCCGCTCCTGCTTCAGGGGCTCTGGGAGCAGTCGTGCGAGCGCGGGGCCCGCGCCTTCCAGCCCTCTCGCGCGGTGCTGACCACGTGCCTGGTGCTGACGGCGCTGGTCTTCACCGCCATCAAGGTGTTCGAGCCCGCCGGTGACTGCTGGCGCTGGGGGCTTGGCACCTTGCAGTGGCCCGTGCGCGCCGCGTGGGCGTGGCTGTCGGGGCGCTCGATTCCAGGCGTGGCGCCGGTGGCCCATACGATGGATGTCACGGACCTGCTGGCGCTGCCCGCGCTGGCGGTCTCGCTGTGGCTGGGGTCGCGGCGCGTGAATCACACGCGCTGAGCGCGGCTCGTCTCAGGGATGCGGGCACGACGGGCATGACGCTCGTCACCCGCGAACGCACGGCTTCGCTTCAGGAGCCGTCTCCCCGAGGGAGCAGTCGTGAACGAGAACCTCTTCAGTCAGTCGTACAACCAAATCATCAACGGTGCGCTGGGCGGCGACGCGCCGAACTTCCAGATGCTCGGGACGCCCATGGCGTTCAACTGGGCGCCGGCGCCCCAGGGTGAGCTCAACTCGCACGCGTACCAGGTCATCAGCGGCATGCCGCGGTGGTCCCCGCTCGGCGCGTACAGCACCCTGGACGCCTCCTTCGCGGACTCCTACCGGCAGGCGCTCCACCACATCTCCTTCAAGGTCAGCCCGGAGCGCCAGAAGGACCTGAACGCGCTGCGCATCCAGGTCACCCTGCGCGAGAACGAGATGTCGCAGGCCATCACCAACCTGAACCAGGCGTACCTGAGCCAGCGGCAGAACGGTGGCGCCTACTTCGAGCGCAAGTACCCGGACGTGGATACCTGGGTGGACCTGGGGCCGGGGAAGACCTACGCGCAGATCTGCGACAACGCGAACCTGGCCTTCCGGCGCGCGTCCCAGTTGGTGTTCGAGCTGGAGATGGCGGGCATGCCCGCGTCGCTCCAGTCGTCCATCGACGCCATCAAGCTGCCCTCCGGGAACCCGGGCAGCGGGCCGGCTCCGCGCGGCTGGACGAAGGTGCAGGACGGCTCGGGCGTGCTGCGCTATCAGCCCGACTACATCGTCGGGAAGGACGGCGACACGTGGCGCGAGGAGCTCAAGAAGGGCTCCATCGGCTCCTTCTCCGTGACGCTCAAGGCGTCGGACCAGACGGTGGACTACTCGCGCAGTTGGGCCCAGGCCACCGCCAGCTACGACAAGCCCTTCTGGGGTGTGTCGGCCAGCGGCAGTTGGGAGAAGATGGACCTCACCGCGACGGACAAGAACGTCACGGCCACCATCGCCGTCAAGTCGTCCACCATCGTCCCCGTCACGCCGGGTGCCTGGTACGACGGTGGCTTCATGGCGGACGTCGCGCGCGGCAAGGGCGGCGGCTACGAAATCCTCAACCCCTGGGTGGCGAAGGGCGGAGAGGGCAGCTCGTCGCTGTTCGGTCAGCATGGCCTCCTGGCCTCGCGCATCAGCGGGCTCGTGGTGGCGTACCAGCCGCGCTTCTCCATCGAGATGAGCGAGGCGACGTACGAGCGGCACTACGAGAAGTTCGAGGCGAGCCTGTCGCTGCGAATCGGGCCCTTCTCCTTCGGTGGCAGCGGCGGGCACGAGAGCAACTACGAGCACAGCACCGATGGCAAGACGACCTTCGAGGGCGGCTCCACCTCCGAGGACCCCATCATCATCGGCGTGTTGGTGTCCTTCCCTGGCCTCAACCAGGCGTAGTCGCGCCCCCGTCCGGTTCCTCGTTCATTCACGCATTCATTCCGGCCCTCTCCGCTCCTGGTGGAGGGGGCCGTTTTCTTTCCGGGTGATTTCCATGAAGACGACTGTCGAAGATGCCTTGCGCGCGGAGCTCCGTCAGGTGCTGGCCGAGCAGACCGCGAACCCCGAGTCCTCTCTTGCGTCAGCCAACGTCGGGGCCTCGCCCCTGCAATGGCTGGAGCCCGCGCTGCGCTGGGACTGGGTGCCCACGGTGGACGGGACGATGGGGGACGTGGCCCACCACTTCTATGACGGGGTGCCCGCGTCCATCGAGGATGGCGCCCCGTTCGTCTCCACGAGCGCGAGCTTCAGTGGCCGCTACCTCACCTTCCTCCGCGTGCTGTCGCCGTCCTTCGAGCCGGTGGAGGAGCTGAAGGAGTCCCTGGAGCGCGCGACGCCGCCCTCCACGCCTCCGGCCAGCTCCAGCAATCCTCCTGGTTGGACGAAGGTCCAGAACAAGGCGAGCCTCCTCCAGTGGGGCGCCGACTACACGCCGGCGAAGTCGCCCTATGAGTGGCTTGCGGGCATGGCCGCGCGGGGGCTCACCACGGGGCCGGTCCGCGTCGATGTCCAGGCCTCGACGCGGGAGGGTCGCATGGATGCGCAGCCCTCGTTGCTCAAGGTCCGCGCGAAGCAGGGGGCGCTGAAGCCGTTGGAGCTGAAGGACGGAGAGCTCCTGTCCCTGACGGTGTCCATGGAGGGGCTGGGCCGGGTGCCGCTCTACACGGGACACTGGTTCAACGGCTCCATGCCCATCCTCGGGCGCAAGGGCCCCTTCAAGGGCGGCTACACGCCGGAGCAGGTCTTCGGCGCCAAGGGCCTGTTGAGCGGCCGTGTGGCGGAGATGATGGTCGCCTATCAGCCGAGCTTCGAGCTGACGGTGGCGTCCTCCTTCTTCGAGCGCCACGCGGAGGACCTGGCCTCGGCCGAGGAAGTCCAGGTCGCGGGCTTCTCGTTCCGTGGCACCCGCGAGGCGCCAGGTCCGGTGCGGGTGTCGCCGGGCTTCGCTGGAGGGAGCGTGGGCCTCTCGGGCGCCTCGGCGTCGTTCGAGCCGCCGTTCATCGTCGCCGTGCTCCTGGAGACCTTCGACTGAAGGCGCGTCGGAATCACACCCGCGTGGCGCCGCCGTCTTCCGGGTACCACGCGGGGGCCTTCCCCTCGCTCAACGAGGAGACGGCGCATGCGTTATTCCAACGTGCAGTTCATCGCCTGGTGCATCCACACCGGGCCCCGGAAGCTGGGTGATGGCGTGGAGGAGTACGCGGGGCTCTCCACCGAGAGCGCCGATATCGCGGCCCGCGTCGAGCTGGTGGCCCGCGCGCTCGACGCGGCCCGCGACTGTCCGGAGACGACGCGCGACGACCCGGAGACGCTGAAGGTGTTCATGCTGCCCGAGTTCTTCTTCCGGGGGAGCACGGGCGCCTATTCGATGGACGGCGTGCAGGCGCTGGTGGCCGCGCTCCAGTCGCGCGTGAAGGACGAGGCGCGCTGGGCGCATTGGCTCTTTGTCTTCGGCAGCACCGTGGGCAAGTCGTTCCAGACGCGGCCCGCCAGCTTCTTCGAGCGCCTCTTCGGACCGAAGTACGTCATCGACACGTCCAAGCCCATCGAGGCGTACAACTACGTGCTGGTGCAGAAGGGCGGCTTCACGTACGCCTCCGCGGGCCCCGAGTTCGCGGAGGCCGTCCTGAAGAGGCGCCAGTCGGGGATGGACTTCATCCCGGTGTCGGGTGGCGGGGGCGGCATCGCCGGAGCGCGGGTCCACTACCTGCCTCCCACGCGGGAGTACGGCACGACGTCCGAGGTGCAGGTGGCCAGCTACGACGGCAACTCCGTGTTCGTCCGCGACCAGCTGACGCTCGGCGTGGAAATCTGCCTGGACCACGCCGCGCAGCGACTGAAGAAGGCCTCGGGCCTTCCTCCCATCGACCTCCAGCTCGTGCCGTCGTGCGGGATGACGTTGAAGGCCGACTCCCTCGTCGCGCGGAGCGGAGGCTATGCCTTCAACTGCGATGGCTACGCGAACTACGACACCGGCGTGCTGGGAGCGAACAGCCAGGTGCGGGCCATGGACTCCGGTGACGTCGCCGTGGTGGCGAAGGCCTCGCTGGACGTCACCGGCGTGAACGTCGCCGCGCTCTTCGCGCGTGGAGCTGGCGAGGTGCGCGTGTATCCGGCCCTCCCGCTTCCGAAGGACTGAGGCGCGGCCCTCCGCGGGTCAGAGCGAGCCGAGGAACGCCAGCAGGGCCTGCCGGTCCTCGAGGACGAGCCGCGTGTAGCGCTCCTGCGCGGGCGCGGCCTCTCCGCCATGCCACAGCACGGCCTCCTCGAGGTTCCGGGCCCGCCCGTCGTGCAGGAAGCGCGTGTGGCCGCTCACCGTCGCCGTCAGGCCGATTCCCCATAGGGGCGGGGTTCGCCACTCCTGGCCGGTGGCGAGCCCGTCCGGACGTCCATCCGCCAGCGCCTCGCCCATGTCGTGCAGCAGCAGGTCCGAGTACGGGAAGATGCGCTGGCGCGACAGCTCGGGGAAGCCCGCGACCTCCTCTGTCTCCATCGGCCGGTCCACATGGCAGGAGGCGCAGCCGATGGCGCGGAACACCGCCTTGCCACGCAGCACGCCGGGCGCGTCCCAGTCCCGCCGCTTCGGTACCGCCAGCAGCCGCGTGTAGAAGACGAGCCGCTCCAGGTCGTAGTCCTTCACGTCGGGCGTGGCGGCGGCGGGGACGCCCTCGGGCTCCTGGGCGCGCGGGTACAGCTCGTTTGTCAGCCCCATGTCCGCGACCAGCGCGTGCGTCACCTGCTGCAACAGGGTGGGCTGGTTGGCCTTCCACCCGAAGCGGCCCATCCGGGTGCGGCGCTCCTTCACGTCCTCCACCTGGTTGGGGCGTCCGGAGATGCCGTCGCCATCCCGGTCCTCCGGGTCCGCCAGCGCCAGCAGTGTCTCTTCGGGAATGGCCTCCAGCAGTCCGAGGCCGAAGTTGGCCGGCGACACGCGAGGCGAGAAGGGCGTGCCGTCCTCCAGCGGTCCGCGCGTCAGGTCCTTGAAGCGGTAGGCGGGGCGCAGCAGGGAGTAGGGCTCGCCCGTGGCGAACGTGCCGGTGAGCTCTTCATGGCCCACCTCGACGCTGCCCTCACCGCGGGCCTGGCCGAGGTGGTGGAGGTCCAACTGCTCGCCATACACGGGATGGGGCCCGGGGCCGGTGGGAGAGCCGAGCTGGAAGGCCAGCGACACCAGGGGCTCGGAGGGCGAGAGGGGAGGGCGCCCGCGCCCATCCTTCACGTGACACCCCATGCAGGAGTTGGAGCTGAAGAGAGGGCCCAGTCCGGGGCCATGGCCGGGGTCGCTCCAGTCGCGGTCGAAGACGCGCTTGCCCAGGTGGAACTCCGGCCAGCGCGCGCGGTCCATGTTCGGCGGAGAGCGACCGAAGGCATTGCGCCCCGCCTCCGTCACGGTGGCGGCGCCACCCGGCAGCTCCTCGCCCGGCTCCAGCGCGAGGGCCAACTGTCCCAGCACCAGGGGCGGGGGCAGGGGACGACGCCCCGCCTGCGCCCACACGGCGGTGAGCACCAGCGCTCCAAGAGGGATGCCCAACAGATACAGCCGCCGGCTCATCGAGGTGCCTCCGGGAACGCGGGAAACGACACACCGGGCGGGATGCACGACTCCCGCCCGGCGTGGGGCCCGTGCGCGGGGCACGGGCGGGACGACTACTTCGCCGCCGGCTTGAAGGACTCGCTCAGGATGTTCATCCCCTGCGCGGTCGCCTTCACGTCGATGCCCGTGAAGCCGTTGTACGGGTAGTGCCCGTCCTCGATCTCCTCGATGAACTCCACGGAGTCACCGGTGAGCACCTTGCCGTCATCCAGCGCCACCGAGAAGGTGGAGCCGTTGGTGCGCAGGCGCCAGCCGCACGCGCCCACGTTGGCCGGAGCGGTGGGCTGCTCGCCGTTCTTCCCCCAGATGATGTCCAGCTCGAAGAAGTCGGCGTAGTACATCAGGAAGCGGATGAAGTCCCGCCAGTTGTTGAAGATGATCATCCGGTTGGCGGTGTTGGTGGACGAGCCCTGGAGCACGCCCTCGCGGTAGACGTTCATCCGGTAGTTGGAGCCGCCCGGCGCGCCGCTGAACGTCGGGGTGATGAACGCGCTGTTCGCCTCACGGCCCGGCGTCACGCGCAGCGTGCTGACCACCTGGTCGCCCGAGCGCGCGTCCAGCTGCAGCACGCCCGAGGTGCTGCCGAACTTGATTTCCGTCGCCTGCGTCCAGCTGGCCGCCCGAGCGAAGCTGCTGGCGACACCGTCCGTCTTCACGCTGCGCAGACCGGTGACGGCCAGGCCCTGCTCCGTCGACGCCAGCTGCGCGTTACCCAGCGCGCAGCTGTTGATGCCGTCGAACCGCTGCGTGCACTTCGACTCCGCGCCGGCTTCCTGCGTGGCCACATCGCCGTCCGCCGCCGTGGGCTCTTCGCCCTGACAACCCGACATGACGCTCAGGAGCGCCGCTGCGAACAAACGGCCCATCATCTTCAGCTGCATGGAATTACCTACCTCTTCAATAGGGGGAGGATCTGCACCGCCAGGAGAGTGCTGCATCCGGTGCCGGCCCAGCCCGAATGCTCCATGTGGCGGCGAGCCATCCCCTTGCACCCCGCAGGCCAGCGCTCACCGGCATGTTTCACCTCCTCTGTATCAGTGAGGAATTGAGCCTCCAGGGCGTCGTGGCTGTAGCGTGTGTTGTTACAGCCTCGCGTTGAATGTATCGCGCCCTGCTACACGCCATTCGCCGAGCGTGACATTGACCCGCTCCATGCGTGTGGTGCGCGCCGATGCTGTCTGGGTATGGGGGCGATTCCGATTCCAAGAATCATTGTCAAAATGTCGGAAACCGCGAATCTGGACAGGTTGCGTCATCCTGTTTAGCGAGTCCTTCCTGTCAGGTCATTTCTGCGAGATAGGCAGGAGCAACTCTGCTTTTACGCTGAGACTGGAAGGTGCGCCCTGGGTCGAGGCCGCCTGGACAGGAATAATGCGGAACCGGTATAAAACCATTCGTCAGACTGGTGACACTGGTGATTCCGCCAACCTCATACAAGTCATGACGCTCTGAGAAGGGGGCATTCCCTATGGCTCGTTCGTCGTTGTCCCGCGGTGTGCGTCTTTTCAATCGCGGCCTTTTCTCGTCGGCTCTGGCGGTATCGTTGTCGGCATGTGAGCCGGCGGCTCAGGTCGAGCCTCTCAATCCCACTCCCGCGGAGACGGAAGAGCTGGGGGTGGACCCGAAGGCGCTGCTGGACAGCATGGCGGTGTTCTCGCTGCGTCCATTGGCCCATGAGCCGGTGCCGCAGCCGGTGGGCAGCCGCATCATCAACAAGGCCGCCGCCATCCGTCTGGGCAAGGTCTTCTTCTGGGATATCCAGACGAGCGGCGACGGCCAGACGGCCTGTGCGAGCTGCCATTTCGCCGGTGGCGCGGATGACCGTCGCATCAACACCGTGCACCCCGGCTTCGACAACGTCTTCGACAGCATCGCAGGCCCCGGCGAGACGTTCACGCTCGCGAAGATCACCAGCGATGACCGCATCGGCTCGCAGGGCCCGCTGCGCGCGCTGTTCCTGAATCTGGATCCGGACCCCACCGTCGCCGCGGACTCCTGTCTGGTGCTGCCCGCCGAGCCGTTCAACGAGCACCGGCTGGTGGGCCCGCGTCACAGCCCGTCCGTCCTCGGCTCGGGCTTCTACCGCAACCAGTTCTGGGGCGGCGAAGCCAACGCGACCTTCAACGGGGTGAACATCTGGGGCTTCACCGAAAACAACACCCAGGGCTTCCTCCTCCGCATCGAGAACGCGTCGCTCGCGTCCCAGGCCACCGGCCCCGTGACGAACTTCTCCGAGCAGTCGTGCTCTGGTCGCCAGCTGCTCGGTCCGGGCAGCCTGGGCGCCAAGCTGGCCGTGCGCCAGCCGCTGCGGCACCAGCGCGTCTCCACCTCCGACAGCGTGCTGGGCGCGCTGGCCAACCCCACGGGCCCGGGCCTCATCTGCAACGGCGCGCCGTGCACCTATGACCAGCTCATCCGCGAGGCCTTCGGCGACGCGCTGGCCAACATCTCCGTCAACGTCTTCTCGCTCATCTGGGGCGAGGCGCTCCAGGCCTACCAGGCCACGCTCATCCCGGACCAGACGCCCTTCGACAGCTTCCTGTCGGGCAACCTGAACGCGCTCACCCCCAAGCAGCTCAAGGGCCTCAACGTCTTCGTGGGCAAGGGCGAGTGCGTCAACTGCCACACCGGCGCCATGCTGTCCGACGCGACCATGAGCTGGTACGAAATCGCCGGCCCCCTCAACCGCGACGGCGGCGACACGGGCTTCCACAACATCGGCGTGCGTCCCACGGACGACGACCTGGCTCGCGGTGACCTGGGCATCTTCGGCGGCGAGCCCAACTCCGTCAGCCTGTCTCCGTTCGACATGGGCGCGTTCAAGACGCCCACCCTGCGCAACGTCGGCCTGACGGCGCCGTACTTCCACAACGGCGGCTACCCCACGCTCGACGACGTGGTCGACTTCTATGCCCGAGGCGGTGACTTCAACAACCCGGAGAAGTCGCTCGACATCAAGCCGCGCACCTTCAGCGCGAGCGACCGCTCCGCGCTGGTGGACTTCCTCTCCAACGCGCTGACCGACTGCCGCGTGTACACGTACCGCGCGCCGTTCGACCACCCGGAGCTGCCGTTCCCGAACCGCGAGACGCTGCCCGTCACGGGCCGCGGCGGTCGGGGCGCCTGCCGCTAGGCTCGGTTTCGCTTGCGATGAGAGTGAGCCACCCAGGGGTGCTTCAGGCCCCTGGGTGGCTTTGCCCTTTTTGCGCGGGATGTCAGGGCCAGCGCGAGAATGGGCGGAGTCTCGGCTCCCGGGGCTTGCTTGATGCTCCGGGGACCTCGTGGAAGAGTTCCTGACCTTCGCGTCAGGTCTGAACAACAGGTTTCTCCCAGGAGTTGTCGCATGAGTCAGGAAGCCGTGCCCATCGACCCGCATGAGACGCTGTATCTGCCCATGCGGCGCCGCTTCATGAGTGAGTACGTCCAGACACCCGAGGGCACGAACGAGCTGCGCATCTATTACGGGCTCAAGGAGATCTCCATCGAGGAGGCGGACCTGCACTCCTTCGGGGAGAACCTGCTCAAGCAAGACCAGTTCATGGCGGCGATGGCCACGCGCTGGAGCAACGGCGAACCCTATGCCTGGGAGCGCGTGAAGGAGCTGCTCGAGCAGCTCCTCGCGGAGAACATCCTGTCGCGCGAGGCGCCGAAGCTTTCGCCGGAGACGGACTACCACAAGATGGTGATGGCGTCGGAGGCGCGGCGGCCCGCGCCCTCGGAGCCCATGTGGTGGAACCCCGACACGGAAGGGGTGCTGCAGAAGCTGGTGGGCCGGCCGATGGAGTTCGGCTTCCTGGAGGCGATGCTGCCCGTGCACCGCGCGGCGCACGCGGCGCTGGATGCCGAGGGGCGGCACATCGGCGAGAACAACGTCTTCCCGGACTCCATGCGCATGCGGATGGAGACCGAGTGGCGCATGTGTCCGTACCCGGGCAGCCGCTTCAAGGACGACGCGCTGATGAACGTGACGGCGCTGAAGTCCATGTCCAAGCACTGGAAGCCCACGCTCCAGGCGCTGCTCATCCTGCGCGAGGCGTTCCTGAAGCGCTATCCGCTGCTGGCGGATGGGCAGTGGCGCCTCGGTGACCTGCATGCGTTCAGCTGCGCGGTGCTGGCGGTGCCGTCGCTGATGCTCCTGCGCGGCAAGGACCCCATCCCCAACGGGACGTTGGACCCGGTGCTGTCGTCGGTGTTCCGCGTCACCGACGGCGTGCGCATGGTGAGCATCTACCTGATGTTCCTGCCCGAGCAGCCCATGCCGTACGAGACGCCCATCAACCCGGCGTCGCTGCTGCACCTGACGGAGCGCGACAACCACTTCCTGTCCACCCGTGGCGTGTGCGCGGGCCCTCCGCACATGGTCGACGAGTTCTTCGCGACGATGCTGGATGGCAAGCCCATGGCGGGTGAGCCCCTGCCGGAGCCGTCGTGGCTCGCGGAGATTCCCGCCGCCATCGACTACGGCCTGCGCGGCCTGCAGCTCTACTCGCTCCAGTTCACCCTGTGGGCCCACATGTGCCACACCTACGAGCGCATTCGTGACGCGGTGCTGCAGGCCGAAGCGCCGGCGGACAGCGGCTGGGGCCGGCTGCGTCAACGCATCGAGAAGGACTGGAAGGTCATCCTGCCAACCCGACAGAACACGTCGGTCCAGCGCGAGTGGGCCAAGGCCCGCTACGTGGAGATGTATGACCGCGCGCAGCGCGGCCTGCGCGGCTTCAGCGAGGAGAAGCTCCAGAACATCAGCGACGTCTTCTCCCCGCCGAAGGACGCCGTGCACGCCCAGGCGGCGGAGCAACTGCGCAAGCTGTTCCGCGAGCGAGCCCCCGTGCCCGAGGGCGCGCGCCCCGAGCTCATCGACGCGGTGGCCGAGGCGCTGGCCGACTACCTCACCATCGAACGCTCCGCGCTGGGCACGCTGGAGACCGTGCAGCGCGAGGTGAACGCGCTGCTGCAACGCCAGCACCCGGACCGGCCCTTCACCAACCTGGACCTGTCCATCCACCACCGGCTGCGGTTCGCCACCATCGGCGTGCTGCCCTACCTGCTGGATGTCTTCCGCGAAGAGCTGGGCGTGGGCATCGAAAGCCACGTGGCGGACGTCAAAATCACGCCGGGAGCGCCCTCCGCCGCTGCTGCTTGAATTGACGCAATGTTTCACTCCCAGGCCTGGATGCATCAGCCTGTGTTGCAGGCCTGGGAAGCTTGACTGACCTGTTTCACCGACTTATATCGGTGAGCGCCAATTGCGGCGGTTGTCAGGACTGTCGTGGATGGTGTCGCTGTCCCGAAAACCAGGAGCGAGCACATGCAGATCAAGACCAAGGTTCGTGGCGGTCCCCGTGGCTGTGGTGGCACCGTCGTCGTCAAGGCTGTCTGAGTCGTGCCGTAGTCCGAAGTCGGAACCTCTGACCAGGAGCAAGACCATGCAGATCAAGACCAAGGTTCGTGGCGGTCCCCGTGCCTGCGGCGGCGTCATCACCGTCTGAGTCGTGCCTGTCGTCTGCTGTCTCAACCTCTGACCAGGAGCAAGCACATGCAGATCAAGACCAAGGTTCGTGGCGGTCCCCGTGCCTGCGGCGGCGTCATCACCGTCTGAGTCGTGCCTGTCGTCTGCAGTCGGAACCTCTCACCCAGGAGCTCACCATGCAGATCAAGACCAAGGTTCGTGGCGGTCCCCGTGCCTGTGGCGGCGTCATTGCGGTCTGAGTCGTGTTGTCGCTGAAGCGGTAGCAGTCGCGGCACGCGTTTGACTCACGTTTGATGGCTTGTCCTTCGGTCGTCGGCAGGCGGAGCTTCCGCCTGCTGGCGACCGTTGTTGTTTTTTCGGGGCGCGGCCTTCCCGTCACGGGTGGGCGATGACGATGAGCGTGGGCGCGCGAGCGTTGACGCAGTTCATCACCTTGCGCATCGTCACCGGGTCCAGCGCGCCGAACGCCTCGTCCAACACGACGACCTGGACGCGCTGAAGCAGGGCGCGCGCGACGAAGATGCGGCTCTGCTCGCCGTGGGAGAGCTGCCAGCCGCGCTCGCCCACCATCTGCAGGATTCCCGCGGGCATGCGCTGCAGCAGGTCGCCCAGCCCCAGCTCCTCGCACAGCTCCCGCGCCAGCTTCATGTCGTCCTGCGTATGCGGCCAGGCACGGCCCAGCAGCAGGTTCATGGCCAGCGTGCCGGAGACGACGTGGTTCTCATGGAACTGGGGTGCGCCGGCGATCTGCGCGCCCCAGCCGTCCGACGTCCACGTCGACATGTCCAGGCCGCGCAGCAGCACCACGCCGGAGCCCTGGCGCCGCAGGCCCGTGAGGATGGAGGCGAGGGTGGACTTGCCCGAGCCGGAAGGCCCTTCCAGGAGCACGCGCTCACCGGGGCGGATGGACAGCGAGGCCCCCTCCAGCACGGCGCGCGGCGAGGCCGGGTGCTTGAAGTACACGTCGCGCACCTCGAGCAGCGCCTGGTTCCTGGACGGCGCCTCGCTGGAGGTGAGCGGCGCCACCTGGGGCACGCCATCGTCATCCTCCTTCGTCGCGCCCACGGCGCGGGCGAGCCGGGCCGCTTCCAGCATGGGGCGCACGCCGTCGAACAGCACGCGCGAGCCGATGAGCGCCAGCGCGCCCACCGTCATGGACGTCACCGCGCGGGCGCCCAGCAGCGCCGCGCCCACGCCCACCGCGATGGTCGCCGTGGAGCTTCCCGCCAGCACGCCCGGGAGCGTGGCGATGATGGCCACCGGAAGGATGCCCCGGCGCGCGAGCGTCATGATGCGCGCGGTGCCCGCGTCCCAGCGCTCGGCGGCGTCCGAGTAGCGCGCCAGCTCCTGGTCCTCCTCCTCGTGCCAGCGCGACGGCTGCTCCTGCGCCAGCCGGGTGCGGTGGCCGAGCATCCGCTCGATGAGCGCGTGCGTCATCACCACGCGCGCCTCCGTCCAGCCCCGGAAGAGCATGGCCTGCCGGGCGACGAGCACCCCCAGCACCGCGCAGCAGGCCGCCAAAGCCCCCAGCCCGAGCCAGCCCGCCGGACCCGACAGCGTCACGCTGGCCGCCAGCGTCAGGTCCACCACCGCGAGCATGCTGGTGAAGCTGCCCGCGAGCACCATCTGCTCCATGCCCGCGCTTTCGAACGTCCGCCCCACGTACTCGCCAATGCCTCCGCGGCGCGCCTCGTCCACGGGCAGCGAGAGCGCTCCCGCCAGCAGCCGTCGGCGCAGCAGCGCGGAGAGGTCCAGCGCCAGCGTGCCTTGCGTCCATGCCAGCGCGGCCTGCAGCGGCACCGCCGTCAGGCCCATCAGCGCCCAGGCCCAGAGCCAGCCCTGGTCCAGCTGGCCCTCGAAGGCGCCCCGGCCAATCAGCCACCAGGCCGCGAGCACGCAGACCTGGATGAGCACCGCCAGCAGCAGCACCAGCATCAGCCGGGGGGCCGCCGACAGCGCCTTCAGGTGGTGGATGAGCCGGGCGCCGGGGGGCAGGCGCAGGGTGCGCGCGGCGACCAGGTGGGTGTTGGCCAGCTGCGCGCCCATCAGCGCGCGGCGGGCCAGGGTTCGTTGCGGCTCGCGCAGCGCGGTCCCCGCGAGCACCCGGTCCACGGTGTCCACCTGCTGGAACTCGACGAGCGCCTGTACGGCGGCGGTCAGCTCGGATACGGGCACGTCGCGGACCGTCTCGTCGGGGGCGAGCACGCGCGCCGTCCTCCCGGACGGGGACACGCGCAGGAGCGCGACGACCTGCACGCCTCCGTCACCGACGACGTCCAGCAGGGCAGGGGCGGCGCGCTGGATGGCCTTCTCCACCTCGCCGTGGCGCGTGTAGAGCAGGTCCAGCTCCAGCCCCTGGGACTGGGCCACCGCGTCCAGCCACTCGCCCAGTCGGTTCGGGTCTTCCGGCAATCCACCCACCACCCGTCCGGAGGTGCGAGGCAGCGGCAGCCCCGCCCGGAGCGCCAGCGCCTCCAGCGCCTCCGCGGCCCGCCTCGGCTGCCACGCCAGGCCCGAAAGCGGCCCGGCCGCCCTCGGCTTCAGCTCGTTCGCCAGGGTCGTCACGCCGCCCCCTCCCGCATCGGCTTCGTGTCTTCCGCGGGATGCTCGCTGAGCAGCCCGTGGTCCAGCACCATCCGCCGCCAGCCCCCGTGACCCGTCAGGTCACGGCGCATCTGCTCCTCCTCGTCGAGCAGCGAGCGGTACACGGAGTCCTCGCGCTGGGCGAGCCGCTTCGGGTTGTCGTCCTCCACCAGTTGGCCGCCCTTGATGACGAGGACGCGGTCGAACGTCAGCGTCTCCGCGATGTCATGCATGATGCACAGCAGCGTGGCGCCGGAGAGCTCGGCGCGTGAGCGCTCCAGCAGCGCCGCGCGCCTGTCCCGCTCCAGTCCCCGGAACGGCTCGTCGAAGATGGCCAGCCGCACCCCGGGACGCAGCAGCGCCCGCCCCAGGCGCACCCGCTGCCCCTGACCGCCGGACAGCAGGCTGCCTCCCTCGCCCAGCCGCGTCTGCAGGCCGAGGGGGAGCTTGTCGAGGAACTCGATGAGGTCCGCCGAGCGCAGCGCCTGACCCACGCGGGGCAACACGTCCGTCGCCTCCACACCGTAGGCCAGGTTGTCGACGAGGGACTTGTTCCACAGCGTCACCTCCGGCTCCACCCAGGCCGTCTGCCGCCTCAGCCGGGCGAGCACCTGTCCCGCCAGCGGCGCGCCATCCACCTCCACGCTCCCGGACGACGGCCGGTGCCAGCCCAGCAGGATGCCCACGAGCGAGGACTTGCCGGCGCCCGAGGGGCCGACGATGGCCACGTGCTCTCCGGGGCGCACCGTCATGTCGATGCCCTGCAGCACGGTGAAGCCCGCGGCCTTGACCTCCACCTGCTTGAGCGTGAAGCCCACGCCACCCGTCTCGGCCCGGGCGTCCACGTCGGCGGCCGTCTCCAGCCCCGCGCCCACCTCGTCGGGCGTGAGGAGCGGCTCCATCATCCGCGCGGTGAGCGACGAGGCGGCCGGGTACTGGCGCAGCGCGTCCGCCAGCTGCTTGCCCAGGGTGGCCAGGGCGAGCGCCCAGTAGACGAGCAGCAGCACGGCGCCGGGCTGAATCCCCTGGGACACGGCATGCAGGACGATGGCCACCGAGCCGCCCGTGGCGACCATGGTGGCGAGCGTGTCGGTGAGGATGCCGCGGCTGAGCAGCGTGCGCGCGGCGCGGACGAACTCGTGCAGCGGCTCCTCATGGGCACGCCGCAGCGTCAGCTCCGCGCGGTGGGCCCGCAGCGCCACCGCCCCGCGCATGGCATCCAGGTAGAAGCGCGACAGCACGCCGTCGAAGTCGCGCATCCGCCGGTCCGCCTCCAGCAGCGAGCGCTGGGCGAGCAGGGGGACGGCGAGCGCCAGTCCTCCGCCGATGATGATGAGCGGGGCGCTGCCGGGGGCCAGCCACGTCAGGCCGGCCAGCGTGACGAGCATCTCCGCGGAGGCGCGCAGCACGCCCACCGCCATGGTCGGCACGGAGCGCACCTGGTGGATGCCGTGGCAGCGCTGCGCCATGTCGGAGACCAGCCGGCTCTTGAAGTAGCGGTCTCCCAGGCGGGGTATCTTGTCGAGGAACGCCAGCCGCAGGCGCAGCTCCAGCCGCCGGCCCAGCCGCAGGGTCCCCAGCGACAGGGGGAACTCCAGCGAGAAGATCATGCCCATCAGCGCCAGCAGCGTCACGATGCCCGCCAGCCGCTGCTCCTGGGTGGTGAGGTAGCGCCCCGCGTCGATGATGCCGCGCAGGAGCAGGGCCTCCAGGAAGCCGCCCACCGCGGCCGTCAGGGCGATGGCCGCGAGGATCGAGGGCGCCAGCACGCCGTCCCGGCGCATCAGCGCCACCAGCTCCCGCAGGGGCCGGGTGGGAGGCTCCTTCAGGGCCGCCAGGAGCTCCGCGGACAGCGGCGGCTCTCCCTCGGCGCGCTCCGTGCGCAGCCCCCGGGCCAGGATGCCCACCACGCCGCGCAGCGTGACTTCCTCCGCGTCGGGAGGGCCCACCGCCGTCCAGTAGGAGGCGGGGATGACCTGCTCGGCCCGCCCCTCCGCGAGCGCGGCGCGCACCTCGCGCAGCAGCTGCTCCAGGAAGCGCTCGGAGGACTCGCCCCGCTCGACGCCGCCCCCGTCCACCAGCGTCTGCACCAGCCGCGTCGCCGCGTCCAGGCAGGCCACGCTCTTCCACGTCTCGTCCGCGAGCGCCTCCGCGAGCAGCCGCTCCGCGAGCGGCTTGTCGGCCAGCGCGCCCAGCCGCAGGCGCATGCCCGCGAGGAACTCCTCCGTGCTGGCCCACGCGCGGAAGCCCTCGGCGGGGACGGGCAGGGCGTGGACGTAGAGCCGCTCCATCAGCTCCGTCACGGACACCCAGCGCCGTCCCAGCGCGGGGTCCATGATCTGCACCATGTTGCCCCACCGCCGCCAGATGACGATGAAGTGCAGGTTGCTGTCCGCCAGGCGCACCACCGCGAGCGCGGGCAGCGCCTTCGTCTCCGGCATGAGCACCTGGTCCAGGGGCAGGACGACCTGGACGGCGTCCATGCCCAGCTTGCCGGCCAGCTCCTCCAGCACGTCGATGGACGTCCCGTCGATGTCCGTCTGGCAGGCCTCGCGCAGACGGCCGTAGCTGACGGGGAGGTTGAAGCCGTCGAAGAGGGCCTTGAGGGCCGCCGGACCGCAGTCCATGGCGGACGTCTGGATGACTTCGGGAATGAGCAGTCGTCGTGTGCCCGCCATGACTCAGCCTCCCCCCCGCGACATCTCCAGCTCCCGGGGCGTGCGCGGCGGCAGCGGCCGTGCCCGCGCGGGCGCCTCCATGCCCCGTCCCAGCGCCCGCAGCACCAGCCGCAGGGGCGTGGCCTCCTCCACGGCGATGTCCACGGTGCCCGGCAGGCCATGCTCCAGGGGAATGCCCACCGGCATCTCGTCCACGGACAGCTCCGCGCGCACCATCCCGTCGCGTGCCTCGCTCGCCACCGCGACCACCGTGGCCTGCACCATGCCGAACTCCGTCCAGGAGAAGCCCTCCAGCTTCATCCGGGCCCGCTGGCCGGCGCGCACGCGGCCCAGGGCCGTGGCCGGGGACAACTGCGCGACGATGCGCACGTCACCGCCCGCGACGACGGTGGCGATGCGGTCTCCGGCTCGCACCTGCGCGCCCACTCGCACCGAACTCGTCTCCCCGAGGATGCCGTCCGCGGGCGCCTTCACCACCCGGCGCTCCAGCTCGTCGCGCAGCCGCTCCACGGAGGCGCGCGCCACGTTCTCCCCGGACTCGAGCTCCGCGATTTCCCGCCGCAGCGCCGCGACGCGGATGCGCCGCTCGGTGGTCTGCATGGTGCCGTCCATCTTCACGCGCGCGAGCCCCGCGCGAGAGGCCTGCTCCACCGCCTGCGCCCGCTCCAGCTCCGTGCGCACCCGGTTCCACTCCGACTCGCTCACCAGTTGCCGCGTCCAGAGCTGCTCGGTGCTCGTCTTCTCCTCCAGTGCCCGGCGGGCCAGCGCCTCGGCCTCGGCGAGCCGGGCGCGGGCCTCGTCCACGCCCGCCGCGCCGCGCTCCTGCTGGGCCACCAGCGCGCTCTGCTCCGCGTCCAGCTCCGCGCGCGCCGCCACCAGCTGCGGCCCCACGCCCTGCAGCAGGGCCTCCGCCTCCGCGAGCAGCCGCGCCTCCTGCTCATGCGCCAGCTCGAAGAGCACCTCGCCCGCGGTCACCTGACGGTGCAGCTCCACCCGCGTCTTCACCAGCCGCCCCTCCACCGGGGCGTCGACGGCGTAGACCTCCCGGTGGACCTCCAGCCGCGCCTGCACGCTGGGCTCGTACACGGTGATGCGCGCCCGGACGAACCAGCCGCCCCACACGGCGAACAGCCCCACCGGCAACAACCAGAGCGCCGAGCGCCCTCGTCCCCGCACCAGCGCGCGCATGGTGCGCGGGAACATTCCTTCACCAACTCGCATGGATGAAGCCTACCTCATCGCCGTTGTCCGACCGACTCCCCGCATTCTCGCCCAATGGACTGACGCCGCACCGGCCCCATGGACGCGGGGGACTGGCTCCGGGGGCGCGGGATGCGGTGTCTTCACGCCGCGCATGCGCTGCCTGACCGGCTCGGGGGCCACGGCCGTGATGCACGGGCATCCCCCAGTCAAGGGTTGTCCAAGCGAATCCTATTTATTGGAGCGGGCGCGCTTGTGCGTGAAAACATGTTTTAAAGGTATTGCGACGCATGGCGCGATGCGGTCTCCACGTAGATGGAACCGTGAGCAGGGCTTCGCGCGTCTCACGCCGCGGCGCGCGCCAGCATGGATGCGAGAGGCAGACCTGGTGGATTTCGGGACCCTGGGTCATTCTCGCGTTTTGGTAAATTGGGCGAAATATCCAAGTCTGCGGATTTAAAATGGATGACGGGTTTTTCTGTTGAAGGCTTGACTCCCATTTTCCATCGATTTTTAATGATTCTACTCAGGGTGTGTATGGGCTCGCCCCTCGCCACCCGGAACTTCGCTGTCCTCCATCAGGGAGTAGACATCATGAAGATCAAGACCAAGGTTCGTGGCGGCCCCCGGAGCTGCGGCGCCAATGGCACCGACCACTGGTTGCGTACGACGCGCTGACGCGGGTCCCGTGGTCTCCACCTGGGCTGTATTTGCCCGGATGTGGCTCGGATTCGTCAGCGGGAAGCGCATCGTCCGCCGGCGATTTCCACTGCAGCGCCACGCGTCATGTATTTTCGTGTTTCGCGAAGTTTGAGATTGGTTGTAGCGCCAGAAGTTACAATGACTTTCTCCGCAATCTTTACGGCATGGCTTGACTGACCGATTACGCCCGTCTTTAATGATTCCAGTTCCGGCGCGAATCTGGTGTCTCGAAGCGAAGGCAATGGCGAGCGAGGCACGGCGTAGGTTCCAGGTGGTCTGGGAATAGCGAGACGGGCGGCAGGTTGAGGGGATGGTCGAGCCCGCGAGCGCGACGAGAATCAGGTGGCGGCGTTTAGACAGCGAGTGTCTCAATGGCTCGGATGTCAGAGGGGTGTGCTTGATTGTTCTGCTCGCTGGAAGGAGCAAGCACATGCAGATCAAGACCAAGGTTCGTGGCGGTCCCCGTGGATGTGGTGGCGGCACGGTCGTTCTCCCGACTCGTCCCGGCACCCAGATTCCGTAGTTGTCTCTGCCTTTCCCACTCTCCAGGTTGTCTGGAGCAACGCAGTACTCTCACCAGGAGCACACATCATGCAGATCAAGACCAAGGTTCGTGGCGGTCCCCGTGGTTGCGGCGGTTCCCTGCCTGTTGTGACCGGCACGGTTCGTACGCAGATCCCGTAGTCGTCGCTGGCGGTCGCCAGACGATTCCGGCTGTACCTTCCTCAAGATCTCTCACCAGGAGCACACATCATGCAGATCAAGACCAAGGTTCGTGGCGGTCCTCGTGGTTGCGGCGGTGGCGGTCAGATCCCCGTGCTGAGCACCGACGTGCTGGCGTAGTCGTTCACTCCACCCGTTTCACTCGGAGAATATCCATGCAGATCAAGACGAAGGTTCGTGGCGGTCCCCGTGGTTGCGGCGGTGGCATCTCGACCCCCGTGCTGAGCACCCGTCTCCCGTAGTCGTTCACTCCACCCGTTTCACTCGGAGAATATCCATGCAGATCAAGACCAAGGTTCGTGGCGGTCCCCGTGGTTGCGGTGGTGGTGGGCAGATCCCGGTGCTGAGCTACGACGTGCTGGCGTAGTCGTTCATTCCACTCGTTTCACTCGGAGAATACCCATGCAGATCAAGACCAAGGTTCGTGGCGGTCCCCGTGGTTGCGGCGGTGGCGGGCAGATCCCCGTGTTGACCGACGTGCTGGCGTAGTCGTTCATTCCACCCGTTTCACTCGGAGAATACCCATGCAGATCAAGACCAAGGTTCGTGGCGGTCCCCGTGGTTGCGGCGGTGGCGGGCAGATCCCCGTGCTGACCGACGTGCTGGCGTAGTCGTTCATTCCACCCGTTTCACCCGGAGAATATCCATGCAGATCAAGACCAAGGTTCGTGGCGGTCCCCGTGGTTGCGGTGGTGGCGGAACGATTCCCGGCCCCGTGCTCAGCACGGACGTGCTGGCGTAGTTCCTGGAGTCGACTGGCTTTGCCGGTTGACCTCGGCGGTATCTGTTCCTTCAACTCAGTCCTCACCAGGAGTTCATCATGCAGATCAAGACCAAGGTTCGTGGCGGTCCCCGTGGCTGTGGCGGTTCTCTTCCCTTCCCCACGCCTGTGTTGACCACGACGGACGTGCTGACGCAGGTTCCGTAGTTTTTCGTCGGGCGCCTCGGTGCCCGTATAAGACGTAAGTCGCCAGCGGGTGGTGGACCACCCGCTGGCGACTGTCATTGCGGGCAAAGACAGCCTCCCGGGCGCCGCCTCTCCGGCCGTGCAATCGCGCTAGGCTGGAGGGATGTCACTCCATGTCCAGAGCTATGCCTGGCAGGCCGCGATTGTCGGCAACGCCCGTCTCGGAGGCCTGGAGCTCCGGGCGCTGATGCTCGAGGACCCGTACGCCGGGGTCTTCCGCGGGGCGCCGGACAAACCCTTCCGAGGTTTCCAGGTGGAGGGAGGCTTCGAGCCGTCCTTCTATGCCTGGTTGGACTCGATGAAGGCGCGGGGGCTCGTCGCCATCCGCTCGGTCGAGGCCCTGGACCCGGCCGACTGGGTCCTCACCACGCCTCCGCCTCCGCTCCCCAGGATGCCGGAGCTGGTGCTCGTGTTTCCGGACCGGGACGTCTGGTACCAGCACGTCTTCCCGTGGCCAGGGCCCGACGGCAAGGCGAAGAATCCCGACGAGTGCTTCAGGGAGGTTCCGGAGTCGCGCTCCTCGGCCGTCCCGTCCGTGGAGGACGCGGAGCGGGAGCTGCTCGCGGCCACCCGGGCCTATGTCGACTTCGTCGGGGCGCGGGCCCGGACGGATGACACGACGGACGTGTTCCATGCGGAGATGGGGCGCACCGCGCTGGCGCGACTCCTGGATACGGAAGCCCAGTTCCGCGAGCGGCTGGTGGCGCTGCGGGACGAGCGGCTGCGGGAGTACCGGCGCCGCGCCAAGGACTGGTACCCGGTGAAGCCGGTGACGAAGGCGATGCGCCCGCTCATCCTGGAGAACGCGGCGAAGAACCTCCAGCTCGACGACTACCTGCGCATCATGGAAGCAGCGGGGCTGTCCTGGCGGGCCGTCCGGCTGGCCTGCGCGGCCGAAAACCTGCACCCCCTCAACATGCGCCACGAGCGCACGTCCGAGGAGCAGCTGCCGCCCTTCGTCAATGCGCCGGGCTATGTGGCCGTCGGCGAGCGGTTCGACCGGGCGGCGAGGGACGCGCGCAATGCCGCGGTGAACGCACGGTAGCTTCCGGGCCGGGGTGTCTCAGCGGGGCGTGTCCACCGAGGTGCCCATGGGGGAGGGCGCGGAGCGGGAGAGGGCTTCGCGCAAGCGCCCCTCACGCTGGGCCACGCAGACCTGGAAGCCCTCCACGGTGCCGCAGGTGACGGCGTCACCCAGTCGCCGGAAGGACTCCAGCCGGGCCGGGTCGACGATGTAGAGCGTGTCCGGAGAGAGTCGCCCCGCCGAGACGTCGGTTAGGAGCGCCTCGCAGACCTCGGAGACGCGTGCCTCGCTGAGCCGGGCTGGATAGCCGCTGTTGGTCGTCAGGCCCTGCCTGTACGCCAGGTCCCCGAAGCTCACGTAGTCGCGCTCCACGAAGGCGCTCTTGAGGCAGGGCGTCTCCGAGAGGTGGACGTACGGGGGGACGAGGACGAGGTGTCGGTAGGACGCGTCCACCAGGGCCCACTCGGGGGCCTTGAGGCGGGGCCAGGGCGTGACGGCGAAGTGGTTGCGCGTCCAGAGCTCGGCCGTGTCGAGGGACTGGAGCAGCACCGCGCCCAGCAGCAGGCCCGTGGCCACCGCGGGCCGCTGGCGCCAGCGCCACAGCGTGAGCGCGAGCAGCCCCGTCAGCACCGCGTAGTGCAAGGGCCAGATGAAGCGGCCGGAGGCCCGGAAGGGGCTGAGCAGCGGCAGCAGCGGGGACACCGCCTTGCGCAGCGACAGCACCGTCACGCCCGCCACCGTCAGCACCGACGAGAGCGCCAGCACCGCGAGCAGCAGCAGCACGACGACGAGCGGAGCGTGGGTGCGCAGGCGCTCGCGCACCTGGGCGCCCACGCCCTGGGGCTTCCAGAGGGCCGCCGCCGCGAGGGCGAGCACGCCGGTGCCCAGGTAGCCGAACCCCTCATACTGTCCACGGCCGGTGGGCAGGCCCGGCAGCACGCGGGACCAGTCCATGGGGTTGACCAGGGTGAGCAGGTCGGAGCTGAAGTAGCCGAAGCCGGCCGAGCCCGAGCGCACGCCCTGGCCCACGTAGCCAAAGGCGACGAACAGCGCCGCCGGCACCAGGCAGAGCCCGGCCAGCGCCAGGGCCGCCGCGCGCCGCGACAGGTGGTGCTCGCGCCACGTCACGGTGGCCAGCAGGGACAGGGTGAGGGCGAAGACCATCACCTCCAGGTACGGATGGATGCCCGAAGCGAGCGTGTTGAGCAGCAGCGCCCACCCCAGCGCCTTCCACGCGTCGCGAGTACTCGCGCGCGGGCGCAGGTGCACCCAGAGCATGCCGGTGAGCAGCCATTGCGCGCACAGCGTGTCGTGCCCCGTCCGGTACAGCAGCACGGGCGCGAGGACGAACAGGGCGCCCCCGAGGACGCGCTGGACGGGGCTCGGCGTGAAGAGGCCCGTCAACCGCGCGCCCAGCCAGCCCTGGAGCATGAAGCACAGGGCGAGCCACGGGCCGATGAACTGGAAGTCCCGGGGCAGCCAGTGCGCGAAGGGCTTGAGCGCGAGCGACACCCAGGGATTCGAGTCGGAGAAGGCCACCGACATGGGCAGCGGGCGCAGGAGGCCCGGCGTGCTGCCCAGGGGAAAGCCCCAGGGCGCGTCGCGGAAGTGCATCCAGCCGAGCGCGTGCTGCGCGAAGTCGCCCCCCAGCCAGTCCAGGTCGGTGGGGTCCAGCGTGGGCCCACCGCCCACCGCCAGGTACCAGAGCAGACCGAACACCGCCGCGAGGAGCGGAGCCACCCAGGTCCAGCGGCCCTCCACGCCCGAGCCCAGGTCCGCGCTCAAGCGAGGGCTCCACTCGGGAGGAGGGGAGGCGGGGCCGTTGTGTCGAGGGACGTCGAGGCCGGGCTGCGAGTCGCGGTCATCACCACCTGCGGGGCTCCTGGACTGTCCTGGTGTCGCGCTCCCCGGCAACCCGGGGGACAGGGGGGCGAGCCATATCGTCAGTCGAGCGTCGTCGCCAGCCCCGGAGGCTTCAGGCCTCGTCAGCCCCGGGGGAAGGGCCGCGCCTCGCCCCCGTGGACCTCGAGCACGGGAGCGAGCGCTGGCTCCGCGCGCTTCCGAGGAAGCGCGGGCGGGGGGGCTCACCACAGCATGATGGCGGACTCGCCCGCGCGCTCCTCGTAGTAGAGCCGCAGGCGGACCACGTACTCGCGTCCCCGGAACAGCTTCAGCTTGAGGGCCGCGTTGGTGCCCAGGCCGCTGTCGTCGTCACCGGCGAGGAAGCGCAGCCCCGTGCCGCTCTTCTCGAAGAGCACCATGACGGTGTCGGAGACGCCGAACGTGCGCAGCTCGTACGTGCGGGTCTCCTGGGGCGTGAAGGTGAAGTTGCGCTGCTGTCCGGGCTTGAGCTGCAGGCGCACGGACTGGAACGGCTGCAGCGCGGTGTAGTCCTGCTCGGTGAGGGGCGGGTACATCGTCCGGGCCCAGGCCTTGTCCTGGTCCGACAGCCCGCCCTTCGGGGTGAGGCCGTTGCGGAAGTACTCGATGGGCTCCTTGATGAGCCCGGGCTGGAAGGGGTACTCCATGACGGAGTCCGGGTCCCAGGTGGAGCCCTCCACCGAGCTCGCGACCAGCTTGCGGATGATGTTGTGGAACGTCGTCTCGCGGCTCCAGCTGTTGGGGGGCCGGGCCAGCGCGGCGTAGACGGCCTCCTCGTCCCAGATGATGCCCGCGTGGGGGTTCTGGTGCTCGTGAGGGAAGCCGAGCGTGTGGCCGATTTCGTGGATGGCCGTGTCGATTTCGCGCGGGTGCTCCGTGAGGTCCCAGCCGAAGTTCATCGTCCGCTCGTCCTGCCCCTGGGCGAGGATGTCCCTGCCCACGTAGGACCAGGCGCCGTCGTCGCGCATGAAGCCGATGCGCACCTCGGCCTCGTCGCGCGAGGCCACCTCCTGGAACTTCAGGCCGAGGCCCACCTGCGTCCACCGCTCGAAGGCCGCGCGCACGACGTCCTTCTCGGTGTCCGTGGTCGTCCATGGCACGAAGCGCGTGGTGCCGTTGGCCAGCCGCACCTCCTCGCCATCCGTGGCCTTGTCGAAGAAGTAGTAGTGGAGGACCGTGCCGTTGGCCCACTTCTGCTCGTTCATGCGGATGAGGCGAAGTCGGCGCGCGTTCAGGTCCGGAGGCAGTGGCCGCTCCGGGACTTGCGGCAGTGCGCAGTAGGCATAGCCGAGCGCCTTCGTGGTTTCGCTCGTCGTGGCGCGGCCTGTCTTCCCCGCCGTCCTCGCGCGAGGCGCCGCCTTGCGGCCCCGGCGAATCGTGGGCTCGGGTGCCGCCGCGCGGGGTTTCGAGCGCCCCCTGCCTCGCGCCCCGCCCGCGTTCTGTTTGAGTTTGTCCGTCATGGTGACTCTCCCCTGGCGATGGATGCTCCGCCCGTCAGAGAGAGTCCCGAGGTGCTTCGTGTGACGGCGCGAGGACTGGGAGGGACGCGGCCGGCGCTCGGCGCCGGCCTCGCCCGGGCAGGGAGCGACCGGCGACGTGAAGCGGCCCGGGAGGCGTGCTCCCGGGCAGTCTCTCAGCTCGCCTTGGCGAGCACCTGGTTGGCGGTCTGCGGCGGAACGACATAGCCCGCGGCCATGAGAATCTCCGAGGCGGCCATCGCGACGCCGGCCTGCACGGCGGTGGCCTGGGGCGGCTTGCAGTACACGCCGATGCCCAACACGGGACCCAGCACGCTGAACTCCGCCACCTCGACGCTGGGCGCGGGTTTGGCCTGGACTTCCGGCACCAGCGCCACGCGCTCCGCGAGGGCCCGCATCAGCGCGTGGACGTCACCACCGTGCATCATCGGAACCTTCACGACAATCTTGCGGTGGGGGTGGTGGCTGTAGTTGACGATGTTGTCGCCGAAGAGCCGGTTGTTGCCGACGGAGATGCGCAGGTTGTCGGACGTGTCGATGGTGGTGGCGAACAGGCCAATCTCCTGCACCAAGCCTGTCGCCCCCGCGGCGGAGATTTCGTCTCCCACGCGGAACGGACGCAGCACGAGCAGGAAGATGCCCGCCGCGAAGTTGGAGAGCAGGCCGGACCAGGCCGTGCCGATGGCGATGCCCGCGGCGGCCAGCAGCGCGGCGAACGACGTGGTCTCGAACCCCATCATCCCCAGGATGCCGAGCAGCAGCAGGATGGTGAGGGAGCCTGCGAACAGCGATTCGATGTACCGGATGAGCGTGGCGTCGAACTGACGCTTCTGCAGGGTGATGTTCAGCACGCGCCGGAAGGTGTTGATGACGGCGCGACCCACGAACCACAGCACCAGGGCCCCGACTGCCTTGAGCAGGAAGGGGAAGGCCTCTGCGAGTGCCAGGGTTTTCAACTGCTCGATAATGGCGTCCATGACGTTCCTGAAGCGGCGGAGAGTCCACGTCCGTGGCGCGCCAGCTTCGAGGGTGCGCATGTGCAGGGGACGGGCCAGCAGTGGGGCTGCTGGTAAGCCCCCGGATGCAAAGCATTTTCACGCCCACGGAGGCAATCGCCCCTCGGTCTGAGCCGCCCATGGACGCGTCAGCCGCCCCCGTTGACGTGTCAGCGGGGGCCCTCCGTCAGGGGTGGGGCCCTCAAGAGGGTTTCGTGGCCGTGAGCAGCTTCTCCACCGCGAGCAGCACCGAAGCGGCGGTGGCGGGGTGCTTCACGAAGGCGGCGGGGCTGAGGTTCGACAGCCGGCCCATCAACGAGTCGGGCCCGCTCACGTTGACCATGATGGTGCGTGAGCCCGGCCGGCCCGCGGTGCTGAGCACGTCGAGCGCGGAGCCGGTGTCGACGACGATGATGGGCGCGGGCCTGTCGCTGTCCGTCACGACGCGCAGGCCCTTCTGGTGGAACAGCTCGGTGACGAGCGTCATCAGCCGCGCGTCCGACAGGCGCACCAGGATGGGGACTCGCGTGTCCAGCTCCACGGCGGTGGCCGCCTGGGGCGCGGGGCCCTTGCCCAGCTCCCGCACGTCCGTCTTCAGCAAGCCCATCACGTCCGTCTTCAGCACGCTGCGCACGCGCTGGAGCAGCGAGGCATCCTGCGTGAGGAAGGACTTCAGCCGGCGCTCGGCCTCGGGCGGCAGTTGGGTGAAGGCCACGCCCATGCCGTCCTCGCGGGACCAGACCACCTGTCCCTCGGCGCGCAGGGTCTGGGAGGCGTCGGGCAGGGTGATGCGCAGCTCCAGGGTGCTGCCCACCGGCAGCGCGCGCGGGGTGCGGATGGCCAGCCCTCCGGTGCCGATGTTCTTGCTGTACGCGCGCACCACGTCGTCCTGCGTGGCGAACGTCAGCTCCAGCACCGCATCCGCTCGCGCGGGGCGCGGGGGAAGGGGACTGCCCTCGGGCGGCAGCGCGCCCAGCTCCAGGAGCACGTCGCGCAAGAGCTCCAATCGTTGCTCGTCGTCGGGGCCGAGCGGTCGGGTTCGTTGTCGCTCGAGCAGCGCCTTGTACTCCTCGAGCGCGTTGACGCGTGGACTTCCCATGGAGCCCCCCTGCCTGCCTGGACTTCCGTGCAGCCTGCCATGTCCCCGCGGAGGCGCGCGAGAGGTCCGCTTCCACCCTGTCGTGATGGATACACCCTGGTATAGCGGGCCGCATGGACGTTCCCTGTGCGCTCCCTCCCCGCCCGGGTCTGCTGTCGAGCCTGCTGCGCTGGAGCGCGGCCTGCGCGGCGATACCTCCGCTGCTGACGCCCGCGCTGTTGCTGGGCCCGGTGAGCCAGGGGGCGTCGGATGCACTCATGCGCGCCTGGTGTCTCTGGGCGCGGCGGGTCTTCGGCGTGGACGTGGAGGTGGTGGACCACAACGCGGGCCGGTACGACGCCGCCGCGTACGTCTTCCTGCAGTTGAATCAGACGAGCCTGAGCGAGACGTTCGTGACCCCCCCGGCGCTGCCGCGACCCGCGCTCATCTTCATGAACCTGGGGTTCGCGGTGCTGCCCTTCGCGGGGTGGGTGCCGCTGTCGCAGGGCTCCACGGTGGTGGTGCGGCAGTGGCATGCGCAGGCGCGGCGCGCGGTGGACCGGGCCACGGAGGCGCTGCGGCGGGGGGCCAGCTACTACATGTCCATCGAGGGACTGCGCAGCCCCGACGGTGCGCTGGGACCCTACAAGAAGGGCGCGGCGGTGCTCGCGATTCGCTCCGGGGCGACCATCGTCCCCATGGTGTTCCACGGGGCGCGCGCGGTGCTTCCCGTCGGCGAATGGCGGGTGCGCCCGGGCCGGGTGCGCGTCGAATTGCTGCCCGCGCTGGAGACGCGGGGCCTGCGTTACGAGGACCGGGATGCGCTCCTCCAACGGCTGCGCGAGCTCGCGGAAGCTCACGGGCTGGGACTGCCGCCGGGGTGAAGTCCCACGTCGGGGCCGGCCCCGAGTAGGCTCGGCGTCATGTCCTACCAACGCAACCCGGTGAAGGCGCCCCGCGTGTCGGGGTTCGCGCTCAAGGCGTTCGTCAACACCCTGGAGAGTGGGGTCGGCGCTCCCGTGCTGGAGAAGCTGGTGCGGGACAGTGGCATCACCCAGTGGCGCGAGCTGCCCGCGGGTGACGCACCTCCGCTCCAGCTCCCGCTGCCGCCCGGCGCGCCCGCGACGGAAGTCCAGTCCCCGCAGGAGCAGGCCGCGCGTGCCATCGCCGCGCAGGCCGTGACGCCGGAGCGCGAGACGGTGGGCTCGTACGCGCGCGCCTACCGGGAGGGGGGCGTGGACCCTGTCGCCGTGGCGCGGCGGTTGAACGAGGCCATCGACCGGCTGGAGCGGGGCGAGGCGCGGATGGGCTTGTTCATCGCGCGCAAGCCCGACGAGGTGCTCCGCGCCGCCGAGGCGTCCGCCGAGCGCCTGCGCGCTGGACGTCCGTTGAGCGTGCTGGACGGTGTTCCCGTGGTGCTCAAGGACGAAGTGGACCTGGCGGGTTTCCCCACGACGTTGGGGACGCGGTTCCGCAACCAGGTGGCCTCGGCGGACTCGACGGTGGCCGCGCGCCTGCGGGCCGCGGGCGCGCTCATCCTGGGCAAGGCCAACATGAATGAGATTGGCATCAACCCCATCGGGTTGAATCCGCACCACGGTGCCGCGCGCAACCCGTGGAACCGGGCGCACATCACCGGGGGCAGCTCCAGTGGCTCGGCCGCCGTCGTGGCCGCGGGCCTGTGTCCGCTGAGCATTGGCGCGGATGGCGGTGGCTCCATCCGGATTCCGGCGGCCCTGTGCGGCATCGTCGGGCTCAAGGCAACCTGGGGCCGCATCCCGGAGACGGGCGTGCCGCCGCTGTGCTGGAACGTGGGCCACGTCGGGCCCATGGGACTCACCGTCGACGACGTCGCCGCGATGTATTCGCTGCTGGCGGGGCCGGATGGCAAGGACCTGGTCTCGCAGACGCAGCCGCCGCATCACCTGTCCGGTTACGAGCGCACGGATTTGATGGGGGTGCGGTTGGGCATCTGCTGGCCCTACTTCGAGGATGCCTCACCGGACGTGGTGGCGCGCTGCAAGGACGCGGTGCGCGCCCTCACCGACGCGGGCGCGACGGTGGTCGAGATTCCCGCGCCTGACTTGAACACGGTGCTGTGGACGCACAGCTGCATCATCCTGAGCGAGATGGCGGAGTCGATGCTTCCGCACTCGCGCGCCAATGCCGCGGACTTCGGGCTCGACTCCCGCACCAACCTGGCCATCGGCCGGCACTTCCGTGCCACCGACCTGATTCATGCGCTGCGCCACCGCCACCGGCTGACGCGCGACTTGTTGGCCGTCATGGCGGACGTGGACGTCATCGTCACGCCGTCGACGGCCACCACCGCGCCGCTCATTCCGGAGGCGACGTTGCCGGATGGCGAGTCGAACCTGCCCGTGGTGGATGCGCTGATGCGCTTCGTCCGCGAGGGCAATCTGACGGGCTTCCCCGCGCTGTCAGTCCCGGCCGGCTTCGACCGCGCGGGCCTGCCGGTGGGTGTCCAGCTCATGGGGCGCCCGTATGAGGAGCACCTGCTCCTGCGCCTGGGCCGCGTGGTGGAGCGCGCCACGGCGGCGCGGACTCCCGCCATCCACGTCACGGCCTTGCGCTGACCTGGAGCGCGGTGTGCGCGTGTGTCACGGCGCGGAGGGCTTCACGGGCCTGGCGCGCCGACTCTCCCGGGTGGACATCTCCAGGGTGCCGTCGGGTGTGACGATGACGTCGCCGCCCGCGCAGGAGATGAACAGCCGGCCGTCTTCCATCGTCCCGGCGACCTTGGGCGAGCCGGGCAGCACCCTCCAGGGCTCGGCGACGTAGGAGTCACCCTTGGGGACGATCCGATACAGCATTCCGCGATGGCTGGAGAGGTGGGCCAGTCCCGTGACGGCGACGAGGGTTTCACCGATGCGGTGGATGGACCGCGTGTTCTCCTTCAGCAGCACCGTGGTGGCGCGCTTCGCGCTCCGGTGGACCAGCTCGCCTCCCCACTCTCCCCGGTTGGTGCCCAGGAGGTGCCCGTTCGCGACGCGCAAGCCACAGCCCGGCTCCGCCTGGAAGTTCTGGACGCGCCAACCCTTCTCGGCCCGGGTGCGCACCTGCATGGGGTACTTCAGCGGCTTGAGGTCCTTCTCGGAGAGTTCGTCGCTCCCCGGGACGAAGGGCGGCTCGACCGGGTTGGGCGTGTCGTCGGCCGAGAACCGGTAGTGGAGGAACTCCGAGGGAAAGTGCGGATCCTCGGTGTACGTGGCCTCGCCCCGGATGACCTTGATGGCCTGGAGCGCTCCCTTGCGCACGAAGGGATACCAGTGCTCCCTCGCGACGCGCTCCAGTGGCCCCACGGCTTTCTGGGCCTTGAACTTTCCGAGGGCCTCGACCGAGACGATGACCATCCGCCAGTCCTTCTCGTCGTTGAGCTGGGCGATGAGCAGGTCGGTTGCGTCCGTGTACTGGAGGTAGCCCATGGCATGGACCGCCGCGACTCTTATCTCCCAGTTCTCGTGGGTCAGCAGCTCGACGAGTGCACCGCCGGCTCCGCGCCCGTCCTGACGCAGCTTCGCGAGGTCTCGCAGCAACGGGATGGTGGGATCGACGCGCAGCTGTTGGGCGAAGAGCGCCGCGGTCAGCTCGGGGCGGATGCTGATGAGTGCCAGGTCGATGTCACGCTTCAACCGGGGCGTCTTCTCACGAAACTGCTCGAGCCTGTCGGCGGCGGGCTGGGCGAGAAAGCCGATGCATCCCAGCAGTCGTATCGCGTGGACCTGGTTCTTGGGATGAGTCTTCTCCTCCGCCATCACCGCGAGGAGCGGCTCGATGGCGGGGCTCGCCTTGTCCTTCATTTCACGCAGCAGCTCGCAGGCGACGTCGACGTACGCGGGTTTCCGAGGCTTGGGAGCGCGCAGTGACTCCGTGAGTGCGAGGGCCCCTTTGCCTCCCGCCGTTTCCAGGGCGCCGGTGATCTGGTTGTGTCTCGAGGGGTATTCATCGAGGGCCTCCGTGAGGAATGCCAGGGCTCGAGGCGTTCCGATGTGGCCGATGGCCCGCTCGACCCACGGCGTGCCCTGACGCTGCGCCTCGATGAGCGGCTCCAGGTGCTGCTCGGTGAGCCCCTCGATGTCGCCCAGGGTGTAGCCCGCGAGCACGCGCACGCCCACCTTGTCGCTGTCGAGCATGGCGAGCAGCGGGGGAATGGCGGCCGCGCCATGGGCCTGAATGGCCGTCGCCATGGCTTGTCGTTCCTTCTGGATTCCCGAATCTTCTACTTCGTCGTCCGTTTTCGAATCGTCATGCGCGACGTCCTGGAAGCGATCCAGGAGGTCCGTGAGCGGCTCGCGAGCGTCGGGCGGCGGCGCGGAGCCCAGCGCCAGGGTGGTGGTGAAGGCGATGATGAAGGCGAAGCTCAATTCCAGGCCTCCGGGACGCGCGGATGGGTGGACAGCCTACACCTGTGCCGTGACACACGAATCGGGAACGGGGCGGGGCTGGTCCGGGGACCTCGTGGGGCGGCTAGCATGGCGCCATGTCGGAACGGGGAGACGCGGGGCGCCGGGAAGGGGACGACGGGCCCACGATGGATGGCAGCGAGGCGCCGGAGGACGCGCGCGCTCCAGACCTGGGC
>NZ_VIFM01000115.1 GCF_006636215.1 Myxococcus llanfairpwllgwyngyllgogerychwyrndrobwllllantysiliogogogochensis
GCGCCCACCCCCAGCTCCTCCAACAACTCCTCGCGCACCCGAGGGCGTCGGGTCCCCTCGGGCGTGAGCAATTGAAGCAGGAGCAGTCGAACCGTGTGGATGTCATCCGCCGGGAGCTGTCCCAGCAATTGACGTCCCTGCGCCGCCAGGGCCCCCGCCACGCCGCCCAGCTCCTCGTACACGGCCGCGCGCAGCAGACGCCGCTCCTTGTCCCTGCGCTCCCACAGCGCCGAACAGGTGGCCTGCAAGAGCGGCAGGCCCGCGGGCTGGGCACGGACGTCCGCGACGATGCGCTCGACCAGCCCGGGCTCGTCCGTGGCATGGCCCGCGCGACGCAAGGGACCGGTGACGGCCTCCACCAGCGCCGAGGGCGACAACGGCCCCACCACGAACGCATTGCCGAGAAAGGCCCCCAGGTGCTCCACCCGGGCGAACTGCCCCAGGTAGTCATCACGCAGCACCACCAGCACCCGCCACCCGATGCCCGCGGACGCCACCGCGAACAGGCACCGCGCCAGGGCCATCGCCTCCTCCGCCGCCCCCAGGGTGAAGACCTCCTCGAACGCATCCACCAACAACAGCGCGGGCGCCGGAGCGCGCGCCCGCAGCAACTCCACGATGGCCCCGGGGGTCAGGACCAGCGTCCGCGCGACTCCCGCGTCCAGCGACAGGACCTCCGTCAACCGATGGAGGGGACGCGGTCCGGGACGAAAGGCGACCACCTCCCAGCTCGCCATCTGCCGCAGTCGCGGCACCAGGCCCGCATGCACGAGCGAGCTCTTGCCAATCCCCGAAGGGCCCGTCAGCACCACCGGAGCCGCCTGCCGCAGCCGCTCGACGAGCGCCGCCACCTCCGCCTCCCGGCCCGAGAAGTCCTCCGCGTCTCCCTCCGTGAAGGCCCGCAGCCCCCGGAACGGATGCCGCTCGGGGTCTGCCTCCAGCTGCCTCCGGGCCGGCTCCAGCAGGTCCGTCAGCGCTCTCGCCAATGACTCCGCCGTCGGCCGGGCCTCCGGCGCCAGCGAGAGACAGTCCTTCACGAGCGCCGCTCCGGCGAGCTCCGGCGTCGGGCCCGGGAGCGGACGCGGCGTGAAGGCGAACGCGGGGAGGCTCGCGTCGTCCACCGGGCGGCGGCCGTCCAGCAGCTCGTGGAGAATCACTCCCAGGGACCAGAGGTCCATCGCCGGCGCGGGCGGGGTCCCCCTCCAGCGCTCGGGCGACATGTACGCGGGCGTCCCGGACGCCGCGCCCGCGGAGGTGCCCGCGTGACGGGCGAGCCCGAAGTCCACCACGCGCAGCCGCCCGTCCCTCGGCAGGAGGATGTTCTCCGGCTTGAGGTCCGCGTGGACGATGCCATGACGGTGCGCCTCCGCGAGCGCGTCCGCGATGGCGCGCCCCACGCGCAGCACCTCCCCCGGCGACATCCGCTCCCGAGACATCCGCTCGCGCAACGTCTCGCCCTCCAGGTACTCCAAGGCCAGAAAGGGTTGGCCCTGATACACACCCGCCGCGTGCACGGTGACGATGTGGGGGTGGTTGAAGCGGGCCGTGGTGCGCGCCTCTTCCAACAGCCGCTCCGCGCTCTGGGGCCCCAGCAGCTCCGGCCGCAGGAACTTGAGCGCGATGTGTCGCCCCAGCGCCAGGTCCTGCGCGAGATACACCCTGCCCGAAGCGCCCTCGCCGAGCAGCTTCAGCACGCGAAAGCCTTCCACGAGCGAGCCCGAGGCGAGCGGCTCCTCCGCCTCCAGCAGCCTGCCCGGGGCCAGCTTGCTCATCTCGAACCACCCCCAGCCGCCATGACAGCCGCATCCGAGCCCGCACGCATCCACCGCGACTCGCCGGGGATGTTAGGGCCAATCCACCATGACGCGCCACGGCTCCACGTGAAGCAGGTCAGCCCCTCCGGACGCCCTCGCACCCACCCGGCTCAATCCCAGACACAGGGTCCGCCAGGACCGTGGCCGACGGGCGCCCAACCCCTGGGGCTCGATACACCCGAGACAGCCCTGACACCCCGCCTCCAGAAGCCCCCGCGCGGAGCGGACGTGCGCGAGCCGCGGGGGCCGCCCGCGCAGGTCCAGCCGTCCATGCAGCTGGAGCGCGGGTACCGGAGCCCGCCGGGCTGCCCCGTCATCGCCCTGCTTGTGCCCCGGCTCCTCGTACCCGGAGCCCTCGTACCGAGACGCTTCTGAGCATGTAAGGGATTGGTACTAGTCCTTTCCTCCAATTCCCTTGCGCAGTGTCTCCTTGCGAGCCCCCTCGGGGACAGGCGGGCGTTGCTGACACGGGCTGCTCACCCCAGCTTGCCGCGTGGCCCGTCCATCCCGGACAGGCTTCGAGCCCCGGACTTCCGCCACGCCTTGCGCGAGCGCGGTGCCCGGCCGGTCTCGAGAGGAGCACACATGAAGAGGTGGGTGGGTTGGGTATCCTTGGGGATGGCCTTGCTGTGGGCCTGGGGCGCGAGCGCGACGGAGCAGGAGCCACAAGCCCCCGCGAACTCCGACACGTTCGCCACGAACTGGATCTACCGCGATGCCATGGAGTCGCCCTGGTTCGACTACTCCTGGGCGACGCATTCACTCAGGGCCACCTCGCCCGTCGCGGAGGGGCAGTATTCCATCTCCGCGACGATGCGCAGCGAGGAGGCCCTGTACTTCTACACGTCGCCGCACGTCGCCGACGCGGGAGCCACCTTCATCCTGCGCGTCCACGGAGGCACGGCGGGGACGGGCGCGGTGGTGCGCGTCAGGGCCTACGCCGACGACACGCTGACGCCCGGCACGGAATTGGGGCCGCGCTGCACCGGGGGACGCATCCTGGCCAACACCTGGGTGACGTGCACCGTGCCGTTCTCCGCCCTCGTCGCCCCGGGCGCGCGAATCAAGGGCCTGTTGCTCCAGGAAGGGCGCGGGGTGACGCTGCCCACGCTCTACTTCGACTCGCTGCGCGCGGAGGGACTGCGCATCCCGTCCCCCGTGGTGGTCACCCTCAACCCCGCCTCCCTCTCGATGACGGCCGGGACCTCCCGGACCTTCATCGCCACGGTGACGGGGAGCACGAACACGGCGGTGACCTGGTCCGTCCTCGAGGGAGCGGCGGGTGGCTCCATCACCACCTCGGGCCGCTACACCGCGCCCAGGACGCCAGGCACGTACCACGTGGTGGCCACCAGCGTCGCGGACCCCACGCAGTCCGCGACGGCTCCCGTCAGGGTCACCCCCGCACCGGCCAGCGGGCTCTGGGTGTCGGGCTACTACACTGGCTGGAACGCGGACCTCTATCCTCCGGAGAAGGTCGACTTCAGCGCGATGACCCACATCGTGGTCGGCCGCGTCACTCCCAATCCCGACGGCACGGTGAACACCCAGTTCGACAATGACAACGGCCCCGCCATCGCCCGCACCCTCTCCACGCGGGCCCACGCGGCCAACCGCAAGGCCATCATCATGGTGGGAGGCTCCGGCGAGCATGACGGCTGGGTGGGCGCCGCCTCCAATGCCAACCGCGCCCGCTTCGTGAGCAACCTCCTGGCCGCCATGGACAGCTTTGGCTACGACGGCCTGGATATCGACTGGGAGCCGGTGGAGGCCGCCGACAAGCCCTTCCTGCTCGCGCTGGTGCGAGAGCTGCGAACGGCCCGTCCCGACATGCTCCTCACCTTCCCCATCAACTGGATCAACTCCAACTTCCCCGAGGACGCCGACCCGTGGTTCCTAAACCTGGTGCCCTACCTGGACCAGATAAACGTCATGTCCTACGAGATGACGGGGCCGTGGGGCGGGTGGACCTCCTGGTACTCCTCCGCCCTGACGGGAGAGTCGGGCACCCACCCCACCTCGGTGGCCTCCAGCCTGAATGCCTGGGTGGCCGCGGGAATCCCGAAGGCGAAGCTGGGCATGGGGTTGCCATTCTATGGAATGGCCTGGCGCAACATCACCGGCCCGTATCAGCCCTACACGGACTGGTCCGACTACGTGGGCAGTGACAATGACTTCACCTACGGGCGCATCCTCGCGTTGACCGCCACGGGTGGGGTGTACCACTGGGACTCCGTGGCACAGTCCAGCTACGTCACCTTCGCCACGCCCGTGGTGGATGGCACCGTGCGCTGGATTTCCTATGACTCGCCGCAAGCGATTGCCGCCAAGGGCGCCTATGCGCGCGCCAACGGCTTCGGCGGCACCATCATCTGGACCCTCAACCAGGGCTGCACCAACCCCGTGACGGGAGCCAACCCTCCGCTCGACGCGGTGAAGGGCGCCTTCCTCCCCTAGCCCAGGGAAACGCACCACCCTGAGTGGGTAGCCGACAGCCTCCTCGGCCCCGCACCGGAGACCTCCCCTCGGCCCAGGCCCTGTTGCCCGCTGGACCGAGGGGATGCCCTCCATGGACAGGTGAGCGCCTCGCAGTGGATGCCCCGGCTGGCGCGGCTCCGGGTCTGCCACCCAGCACACGCATCAAGCGTGCGGTGAGCGGGGGCCGCCAGTCTGGCCGCCTTGGCGCCCACGAGGTTGGCGCCCAGTCTGCAATGGCCAGACGCCAACCGGGGTGCCCCGGTCTTCTCGCAGCTGGAGCTGTCCACATGAAAACCCTGAAGAGTGCCATTGCCGCGACCGCCGTCGTGGCCTCCCTCGCCGTCGCATCGCCCGCCGACGCGGCCACAGCCACCGCCAACCTGACGGTGACGGCCACGGTGAACTCCGCGTGCAGCATCAACTCCGGCTCGCTCAACTTCGGCAACTACGACCCGGTGCTCCTCAACGGTAGCGCGGGCGTGGACCTGCTGGGCACCGGGACGCTGACGGTGCAGTGCACCCTGTTGGGCACCGCGGTCGTCACGCTGGGCCAGGGCGCGCACGCCAACACGGGCTCCACGGATGCGGTGCCGCTGCGCCGGATGCTGCACACGACGTCCACCGACTACCTGTCCTATTCGCTGTACCAGGACCTGACGCGACTGGTGGTCTGGGGCAACACGCCCGGCACGGGCCTGCCGTACATCGGCACGGGGCTGTCCACGCCGGTGACCGTCTTTGGCACCGTTCCCAAGGGACAGAACGTTCCCTCCGGCACCTACAACGACACCGTCGTCGCCACCATCACCTTCTAACGGAAAGACCTCCCCATCATGCGCCTGCATCCTTCCGCCTGGGCCCGATGTCTGGGATTGATGGCCGTCCTGAGCGGGGTCCTTCCCGGTGCGGGACACGCCGCGTCGCTCGAGGTGAATCCCGTCCGGCTCGAGCTGGAGACGGGAGCCCGGGGCGTGGTGGTCACCGTGAGAAACCAGGGCACGGAGACCACGCGCTTCCAGGCCTCGGTCCACACCTGGGTCCAGGATGAGGAAGGGCGCATGACGCTGGAGCCGACGCGGGAGCTGTTCTTCTTCCCGTCGATGCTGACGCTGGAGCCGGGGGAATCCCGCCCCATCCGGGTGGGAATTTCCTCGGCGCCGCGAGACACGGAGCGCGCCTTCCGGCTCATCGTCGAGGAGCTGCCTCCGCTCGCGCCGGTGCAGCCCTCCATGGGCCTGAAGATTCTCACCCGCGTCTCCCTCCCCGTATTCGTCGCGCCCAGGCACAAGGACGTCCAGGGCCGCGTCGAGGACGTGGACCTGCGCCAGTCCCGGTTCCACTTCCGCGTGAGGAACCCGGGCACGGTGAACTTCTTCATCCGTCAGACGCGGGTGCGCGGCCTGGATGCCCAGGGCCAGCGACTGGTGGAGAAGGACCAGGTGGGCTGGTACGTGCTGCCGGGCGGCTCGCAGGTGTTCGCGCTCGACACCTCCGCCGAGCACTGCCAGCGGATCCGCTCGCTGGAAGTGGAGGTAGAGACGGACCGGGGCGTGTTCCGCCACAGCGCCCCCGTCACCGCCGCCGCGCCCTGTGGACCCACGCCGTCGCCATGAGCCGATTCCAGAAGTCGGCGGCCCGGGGCGCGCTGGCCCTGGCGCTGGCGTGCGCCTTCAGCCTGGTGCCCCGGCGCGCGTCCTCGGACGAGCCCGAGCGCGTGGTTCCCATCGTGGTGGAGCTCATGCTGAACGGCGTCCCCCGAGGTGACGTCTTCCCGCTGGTGAGAGGCACGGACGTGCTGCTGCCCGCGGCCACGCTGGAGGCGAACGGGGTCGACCTGACGCGGCTGGGGGCGCGCCTCGAGCGCATCGAGGGTCAGGATTATGTCTCGCTGCAATCCCTGGCACCCCGGGGCCGCTTCGAGCTCGACGAGCGCACCACCTCCCTGCACTGCGAGCTGCCTTCCACCGCCTTCGTGCCAACGCGCATCGACCTGGGCACCGCGCCCCCCGAAGGCTACGCCGTCACCGGCAGCCCGAGCGGGTTCGTCAACTACGCCGCGCACCTGCGCAACACGCGGCTGGCGCTGTTCGGCGAGGTCGGCGCGTCGGTGGGCCGGGGCCTGTTGACCACCCAGGGGCGGTGGAGTCCTGGCACGACACCGCTGCGCGGACTGACCCAACTGTCGGTGGATTTTCCGGAGGTCATGGTGCGCGCCCTCGCGGGTGAGGCCACCGGCCTGGGCGGCGTGCTCGGAGGGGGCGCGGTGGTGGCGGGCCTGCACGTCATGCGCTCCTTCGAGCTCAACCCCTACTTCGTGCGCAACCCCGTGCAGGACCTCGCGGGCGACGTCACCACGCCCTCCACGCTGGAGGTCTACGTCAACAACCGGCTGGTGCGTCGCACCGAGCTGCCACCAGGGCCCTACCGGCTGGAGAACCTCACCGTGCCCCGGGGCGAAGGCACCGCGCGCTACGTGGTGCGCGACGCCTTCGGACGCGTCAGCGAGGTGGATGCGTCGTACTCGCTGGGCGCGCAATTGCTGTCGCCCGGCGTGGCGGACTACCACCTGTCGCTGGGCGTCGAGCGCGAGTCGCCCGGCACGCGCAGCTTCGACTACGGACGACCGCTGCTGGTGGGCACCTTCCGCATGGGCGTGACGTCCTGGCTGACGCCGGGCGTGCGGCTGGAGCTGTCACCGGACCTCTTGAGCACCGGCGCGGTGCAGTGGTTCCAGTTGCCGCTCGGAGAACTGGAGGTGTCCCAGGCCGTGAGTCGCTCCGAGCGACACACCGGCGTGGCGGCCGGCGCGGCCTGGTCCGTCCAGGGGCGGTGGCTGGGAGGGTCCGTCTTCGGCCGGGCGATGAGCGCGCGTTATGCCCACAGCAGCCTCGCCCCGGACGCGGCACACCCGTTGGTGGAGTCGGGGGGCAACCTCTTCGTCGCGCTGGGCCGTCGGGTGAGCGTGGGCGGACAGGCGCTGGTGACGCGCTGGAGGACACGCGGCTGGTCCACCTGGCTGAGCGCGTCCACCTCCGCCCAATTGACCGAGCGGACCCTGATTTCGTTCTCCGCCAGCCGAGGCCAGTTGCTCCTGGGCCCCTCCACGCTGGAAGGCATGGTGTCCCTGAACGCCGTCCTCGACCCGAGGACGACGGGCTCGCTGGGCCACACCCAGAACCGGGGAGGAGGCATCACCTCGGTGGATGTCTCGCGCGGTGTCCCCGTGGAAGGCGGACTGGGCTTCCAGGTCCAGGGACAGACGGGCCTTCACCACCAGGCCCTCGGCCGCGTCGACTACGAGACGAACGTGGGCCGCGCCTCGGGCGGCCTGGAGTGGCGCCAGGGCGTGCTGGTGGCCGCGGCCGAGGTCTCCGGTGGATTGGTGGCGCTCGGTGGCCGCGTTCGCCCCACCCGCGCGGTGGACCAGGGGTATGCGCTGGTACGCGTGGAGGGCGTGGAGGGCATCGGCGTGCGGCTCGACAACCACCTCATCGGCCGGACGGATTCGCGCGGCGAGCTGATGGTGACGCGGCTCCAGTCCTACGGGGCCAACCGGCTGTCGCTGACGGACGAGGACCTGCCGCTGGAGGTCTATCTGCGGACGACGCAGAAGCTGGTGGCGCCGTGGCGGCGCGGCGGCGTGGTGCTCGAGTTCCAGGTGGACAGGGTGCGCGCGTTCCGAGGCCGGCTGGTGCTCGCCGACGACACGGCCCGGCGGACCCCCGCGCACGGCGAGCTTCAAGTCGACGTCGCGGGTGCGCGCGTCAGCTCCCCCGTGGGCAGGAATGGCGAGTTCGAGCTGGTGGACCTCCCCGCCGGCAAACACACGGCCACCGTCATCTACCCCGGGGGACGTTGCGCCGCGACGCTGGACGTCCCATCCCTGGCGGGCGAGGTCATCGACCTGGGAACGGTGAGGTGCGTGGATGAGGATGCGCGGTGACCTGGCGCTCATGCTGGCGGGCCTGTGCGGGCTGACCTCCGCGAGCGCCCGGGCGGTGTGTGAGATTCGCAACGTGGTGGGCCTGCGCTTCCTCAACTACACCCCCACCGCCACGCTGCCGCTCGACGCCACGGGGAGCATCACCATGCGATGCACGGGTCCCCAGCTCACGCCCGTCACCATCGACCTGAGCCAGGGCGGCTCCAACAACTACGCGCTCCGGCGCATGCAAGGCCCATCCTCCAGCACCCTCGCCTACAACCTCTACCTGGACGCCACCCGGCTGCTCATCTGGGGCAACGGCCTGTCCGGGACATCCCGCTACGGCCCCATCCTCCCGGTGCTGGGACTGGAAATCACCCTGCCCATCCACGGCCGGGTCCCCGCCCAGCAGAGCGTGGCGGCGGGGAGCTACTCCGACACGCTGGTGGTGACGTTGACCTTCTGACCCGGACGCGCCCCCAAGCCTCCCTGCTCACGGAACGTGCGAGTCCTGCCCCACCGACTGGGGCCCACCGCCCGCATCCAGGGAGGCGCTCCGGCGCGGACGTTGCGCTCGCGGAGCCTGGGCCGCTCGCCTATCCTCGCACCATGAGTTCTTCCGACCCCATCGCGACGACCTTCGTCACCCATGAAGTCACCAATCAGGCGCCCCCCCTGGTGTACGACGCCTGGAAGACAGACCTCCCGCTGCGCGAGGCCGTGGCACGCGAGGGCGGGGGCTGGGCGGAGGCGGACATCGCGAAGTACGGCCCGCTCGCGGGCGGCGAATTGATGCAGCTGGGCTTCACCGCCAACGAGAACAAGCCGAAGTTCAAGCCCTTCGACCGCTATGGCAACCGGCTGGACGAGGTGGAGTTCCATCCGGCCTACCACCGCATCATGGAGGCGGCCGTCGCCCACGGCATCCCCAACTTCGCGTGGCGACACGAGAAGACGGTCGGTGCCCACGTCGCGCGGATGGCGCTCTCCTATCTGCACAACCAGGCCGACCAGGGGACCAGCTGTCCGCTGACGATGACGTACGCGTGCGTGCCCACGTTCCGGGCACACGCGGGGCTCGCGGAGAAGTGGCTGCCGCTCGTCACGTCCACCACGTACGACTCGCGCTTCCAGCCCTCCGAGCAGAAGAAGGGCGTCACCATCGGCATGGGCATGACGGAGAAGCAGGGCGGCTCCGACGTGCGCAGCAACAGCACGCGCGCGCACCAACTGGGCGCGAAGGGGCCGGGCAATCCCTACGCGCTCGTGGGGCACAAGTTCTTCTTCTCCGCGCCCATGAGCGACGCCTTCTTCGTCCTGGCCCAGGCCGAGGGCGGCCTGTCGTGCTTCCTGCTGCCGCGCTTCACGCCGGAGGGCACGCGCAACGCCATCCGCATCCAGCGGCTCAAGGACAAGCTGGGCGACTGGAGCAACGCCAGCTCGGAGGTGGAGTTCCAGGGCGCGGTGGCCTTCATGGTCGGCGAGGAAGGCCGGGGCGTGGCGACCATCCTGGAGATGGTGGCCCTCACTCGGCAGGACTGCATGATTGGCTCCAGCAGCTTGATGCGTCAGGCGCTCGTGCAGGCCATCCACCACGCGCGGCACCGCAAGGCGTTCGGCCGGCGGCTCATCGAACAGCCGCTGATGATGAACGTGCTCGCGGACCTGGCGCTCGAGTCGGAGGCCCACACCGTGCTGACGGCGCGCGTGTCCCGCGCCGTGGACGCAAGCCACCGCGACGAGCGCGAGGCCGCCTTCGCGCGCATGGCCACCGCCGTGGGCAAGTACTGGGTGTGCAAGCGCGCCCCCACCTTCGTCAACGAGGCGCAGGAGTGCCTGGGCGGCGCCGGCTACGTCGAGGAGTCCAACCTGGCGCGGCTGTACCGGCAGGCGCCCCTGAACTCCATCTGGGAGGGCAGCGGCAACATCCAGTGCCTGGACGTGCTGCGCGCGGCCACCCGAGAGCCCGCCAGCCGCGAGGCCCTGTTCCAGGAGCTGATGGCGGCCCAGGGCGGCCACCCCGCGCTCGACGCGGAGCTGGCGCGCATCGCCAAGGACTTCTCGGACACCGCCACGCTGGAGACGCGCTCGCGCTTCGTCGTGGAGCGGCTCGCCCTGGCGCTCCAGGCCTCCCTGCTGCTGCGCGCCGGAAACAGCCAGGTCGCCGATGCCTTCTGCGAGTCCCGGCTCGGAGGCGCGCACGGCAACTGCTTCGGGACCCTGCCCGCCCACGCCCCGATGAAGGCCCTCATCGAGCGAGCCTTCAGCGAAGGCGCCGTGAGCTGACCCGGGGCGAGGCGCGCGCCCTCTGGAAGTCGGGCCCCTTGCCTGCCCGTACGCCCTGTCCCGGCCCACACCGCCGGGCAGGGAGGCTTCCGCCCCGCCCATCGCCACTGGGGGAAGGTGGCGCCTTCGTCTACTGGACGAAAGGGTGAGACAGCCGCTTGCATGGCGACAATTGCGTGTTCTCCTAGGTGGCTGGAAGCGGGGCACCTTGGGCGACAACCACGACCACCTTCTGAACTCCGGTAACGGAGCCATCACCTATTCGAGAGGTGAACACTCCCGTCGGGACACGGAGGACCAGCTCCGTCTGCTCATCTCCAGCGTCACGGACTACGCCATCCTGACGTTGGACGTACGCGGCTACATCGCGAGCTGGAACCTGGGGGCGGAGCGCATCAAGGGCTACCTGGCCGAGGAAATCCTGGGCCAGCACTTCAGCCGCTTCTACCCGCCCGAGGACGTCGCCTGGGGCAAGCCCGAGTGGGAGCTGGAGTCCGCCATCCGGCTGGGCCGGTTCGAGGACGAGGGCTGGCGCATCCGCAAGGACGGGACGCGGTTCTGGGCCAACGTCGTCATCACCGCCCTCTTCGATGAGACGGGAGAGCTGCGCGGCTTCGGCAAGGTGACGCGGGACTTCACCCAGCGCAAGCACGCCGAGGAGACGCGAGAGATGGAGCGGCTGCGCGAGGCCCTGCACGCCCGCGACGAGTTCCTGTCCGTGGCCTCACACGAGCTGAAGACGCCGCTCACGCCCCTCCAGTTGAAGCTGTCCGCCATGCGCCGCACCGCCGAGAGCAACCCCGAAGCGCTCGTGGCGGACGGACGACTCGCCCGGGAGCTCGCCGCGGCGAGCGGTCAGGTGCGCAAGCTCGCCGACCTCATCGATGACCTGCTGGATGTGTCGCGCATCAACGTGGGCAGGCTCCCGCTGGAGCCGGCGCGCATGGACCTGTCCGCCCTGGTGCGGGACGTCACCACGCGCTACGAGGCCCAGGCCGCCGCCGCGGGGTGTCGCCTGGAGCTCGACGTCCCCACCAGCCTGGAGGGGATGTGGGACCGGCGGCGGATGGACCAGGCCGTGACGAACCTGGTCACCAACGCCATCAAGTACGGCGCGGGCAAGCCCATCCGCCTGAGCCTGAGCGCCGACGACACCACCGTGGTGCTCACCGTGCAGGACGAGGGCATCGGCATCGCCCCCACGCAGCAGCACCGCATCTTCGAGCGCTTCGTGCGCGCCGTCTCCGAGCGCAACTACGGCGGCATGGGACTGGGCCTCTTCATCACCCACCAGATTGTCGAGGCCCATGGCGGGAGCATCCAGGTAGAGAGTCAGCTGGGGCGCGGCTCGACCTTCACCCTCCGGATTCCCATGAAGAGACTGCCGACGACGGGCGGCCCGGGGATGAGCACCCGCGCCTGAGCGGCGAGCGCGTCTTCCCGCGACACCAAGGCCCCGATGCGCCAGCCCTCGGTCGAGGCTGGCGCCGGACGGGCGTGAAGGTGGGGCCCGCTACTGGAAGCTCACCTTGCCGTCGCGCTGGTAGCAGACGTGGGGCGTGCTGTCCGTCGGGCGGACCGCTACGCTCGGACGTGAGCCCTCCTGCACCGTGCCCAGTTGGGTATAGGTCCAGAAACCCCGCGCATCCGGGGTGATGAGCTCCAGCTTCGTCCCATGGCGCTGGGCGATGAAGACCTTGCCTCCGCCGTAGGTCATGTCGTTCGAGTCGTTCTCGAAGTCGACCGGCGAGGTGGCCAGGGTGCTGGACGTGATGGGCGACTTCACCGTGATGTCCTGCAGAGCGCTCCTCGCGCCGTCGACGCCGCCGCTGGACAGGAGCAGCAGGTGCTGGCTCGGCCCCCAGACCGCGGAGAGCCACAACGTGTTCTCCAGCGTCACACCGTCCAGACGGGTGCGGTCGGTGGCCGCGCCGGGCCTCACGCTCACGTAGGTATCCGAGCTGGAGTTCGCATTGGACGGGATGTACAGCGTGCCCGAGGCGTCGAAGTTGACGTCGCCCATGAGGATCGACATGTTGTGCTGCGCGATGCCCCAGGTGCCCGGCGCCGTCCGGGTGGCGACGCGGACTCCCGTCCCGGCCGAGCCATCGCTGAAGACGACGGTGGGCTGCAGGCCCTGGTTGGGATTGAGCGCGACACTCACCCGCGTATAGGACGTGCGGTTGGTGGGCTCGACTTCCTCGCGGACCCAGCTGCCATTGACGCGCGTGGCATAGTTCATCCGCCAGTTGGCCGCCGTCGTGCCGGGCAGGCCCGGCCCCTTGAGATAGACGACGTGCGGCGTCCCGCTCGCCACGTCCAGCGTCAGGGCGATGTTCCAGTTCAACACGTAGGTGCCGCCGTTGTTGAAGCCCGGGCCATCAATCTGCTCCGTCGTCCACGTCGTACCGTCCCAGGTCGCGTACCACAGCCCCCGGTGGGTCTCGTTCGTGTAGACGAGGTGCCCCTTGCCGGCGTTGTCGAAAGCCAGCTCGCAGAGCACCCCCGTCACGTCCGGCCCCGCGTCCACCCCCGTCACCGGGACGACGACGGCGGAGGCCACCACGCTGAAGTTGAACGAGCCCTCGGCCGTCTTCCCCGACTCCGTCTCCACGGAGACGGACAGGGACGCCGTCCCCTCCTTCGGCAGCGTCCACGTGACTCGCTCGGCTTCGGCCGCGACGACGCCGGCGTTGGCGCTCCAGCGCACGGCCTTGAAGACCTCACCCGCGGCGGTGACCTTGAAGCGCTCCTGCGTCCCCTCGACATAGGGGCCCTCGCCCGTCTCGCGCTCGATGAGCAGCACCACCGTTCCGGAGCCGTGCGAGTCGATGACCTCCGCCTTCTTCTGCTCGCTGTCACACGCGGCGAACAGCGTCGTGCTGCCCACCAGGAGAATCCACGAAACCACCAGCTTCTTCAGCATGACCCGTACTCCCCGTCGATGAGGTCCGACGAACCCCTGCCCGTCGGACCGGAGCCGTACTCGCTCCATGCAACGCATCAACGAGACGGCCTCACGGAAGTCTTATGAAAAGCGAGACATGCCGAAAGAAAGTCATGGAAGGGGCTCGATACAAGGGCGGGCGTGCCCTCACGGCGCGCCCTGCGCCTGCTGTCCTGGAGGTTGGCGCCTGCCGGTGGGAGTGGAGACCGCCGCCTGGGTGTGGTCCACGAAGAGCAGCCCGTCATAGGCGGACGCGGCGCGGATGGACCGGGGCTGGATGGCCTTGCTGTAGACGGCACCATAATTGCGAGTGTACCGGGGCTGCATGAAGAACTCCGCCGCGCCGCCGCCGCGCGGCAGGCTCCGCAGGTCGAGCGCGAACGCGGACACTTGAGCCTGGGCGAGCGTTCCATCGAGCCAGCCGATTTCCGCGGGAGGGAGGGTGTGGGCGGTGAGACCCCGTCGCGGCTCGTTCGGCTCGCTCGGCACGTGCACGGCCTGGAACGCGCCCTGATTGAAGGCAAAGCCAAAGACATACAGTTGCTGACCGAGGGCCTCGCGCAGGTGCTGCCCCATGGGCGTCACCGCGTTGCGGCCCGTGGCGGCGACATGACCGTTGTGCGCCCAGAGCACCATCCGGGCCTCGGGGCCCTCGTGCTCGAGAATCCAGCGTGCGTTCTCCGCCATCGCCCGGTCCCGGAGGTTGTCATCGGAGAGCTGGCCCACGACGGTTTCGGCGAACTGACCGAGCACCCTCGCGTGGCGAGCCACCAGCGCCTGGGCCTTCGCGGAAGCCTTGCGTGGGGGGAGCTGACGCAGGCGGGCCTCGATGTCCGCGACGAGCCCCGCGAGCACCTGGCCGGTCTTCACCTGGCGAAGCTCGGGGCCCTGCCGCGTGTCGAGGAACGGCGCCATCGGCCCGGCCAGTCGCTGGTGGAAGGCGGGGTCCACCTGGGCGAAGAAATCGAGGACGGCCCGCGAGGAGGCGGCGGTGGCCTGCATGTCCACGCCGTAGAACTTGAGCTTCCTGGCGTGGCGCGGGTCGGCGTTGTAGGCGCGCATCCACCGGATGAGGGCCAGCACCTCCTCGGTGTCCCAGGTCCAGAAGTAGAGGCCCGCGAGGCCCTTCGCCGGGTCGCCCTTGCCGGTGAGGACGTACTCGTTGAGCGCGAGCGCCTCTCCGAAGCTGGCTTCAATCGCGAAGACGGTGAAGCCCAGCTCCGTGGCGAGGAACTCCAGCATCCGGTGTTTGAGCTGGAAGAACTCGCGGGTGCCGTGTGTGGCTTCACCCAGTGCCACGATGCGGGCCTCGGTGAGCCACGGCTTCAGCGGTTGCAGGTCGGCGAACCCGTGTCCCGCCTCCACCGAGGTGAGCGGCACCAGGGACTGCTTCACCCACGACACGACCTCCGGAGATGGCGGCGTGGTCTCCGGGAGCGCCAGCGCGGTGAAGTCCGCCACCGTCACGGACTTGTTGACCGCGATTTCCAGCGAGCGCCCCATGGGCATGAAGCCCTCGGCGTGGACGGCGGCGCCATACCCACCGACGGGCAGGGCCACCTCGTAGTCGCCGCTCGCATCCGTCTGGACGTAGAGCATGTCGCCCAGGAAATCGCTGTAGCGTCCCAGGAGCAGCCACACGCCCGCGAGCGGCTTGCCCGACTCCGACTTCACGCTCCCTCGGAGGACCTGCGTTGGCGGAGCGAGCACCACGTCGAGCTCGCGCGGGGCCTCGCCGGCCGCGAGCTTCACGTCCATGAGGAAGCCCGCCTCGTGCGCGGTCGCGCTGACAGTGAGGCCGTACTGGCCAGGAGGCAGGTCAGCGAAGTGGAAGCGGCCATCCGGCCCCGTGCGCATGCGAGCCGCCGGGGGTGAGAGGTCCGGGTTCCAGTCCTCACGGGCGGGAACGAGCGCGACCACGGCGCCATCCACTGGCGTGTTCGTAGTGCTCCGGACCCGGCCACCCACCGTGACGGTGGCGACAGCGGGGGCTGCCTTCTCGGCGGGAGCGACCGAAGGGGCCGGAACACGTGGCGTGCCGGAGCCGGCGCACGCGAGGGAAAGCATCAGGCACAGCAGGCGCAGGACTTTCATGCGGACCTCGGGATGGACGACGGGGGTGCGGCCAGGACGCGAAGGGCGCACGAGCCCCAGCACGTCCAACGTGAAGTGACCTCGGGATGGATGACGGGAGTGCGGCCGGGACGCGAAGGGCGCAGGAGGCCCAGCACGTCCGGCGCGAATGGACATCAGGATGAAGCAGGGCGCGGGCCTCCTTGGGAGGAGGCGCTCACCGGTGACAAACGGCGACGGCGCGCGAGTACTCGGATGAAGTCGGGTGCGGGGAACAGGACGCCCCCGCTCATCTCTCCGCTCGCAGCGGACCGCCGACGGTGACCGCTACGGCGAAGCGTCCGCCAGGAAATCGCTCGGGATGACGAAGCGCGTGACGACCGGTTCGACCACTTGGATGTCCGAAAGAGTGAGCGAGCCGAACAGGTCGGACTCCTCACGGATGGCATAGCCCAGCTCGGCATCCACCCACTGGGTCAACGTGTCATGCGGAGCGTGGCTCCGGTGCCAACGTCGGGTGAGGCGTCCCTCGACGAGGTCCTCCCCCTGGAGCACGCAGCCCGCCTGATTCTCCGTGCAACCGCCAGGAAGGTGCAGCGGAAGCCCCAGGTCCCCATCGTCGGTAATCACGTCGTAGGTGCGCGCCCTGACATCCAGGGTCACCTGCTCATGGGTGTTGACGTCATAGAGGAGCACCAGGACCGAGGACCCATTCTCGGACTCCAGTCGGATGCGCCCACAGCGGGAGACGAAGATGCGGCTGCGCAAGGTGCGCCCGTCGCTCCGGTAGGAGGCCACGGCGGTGAAGTCCTTGGGATAGACCACGCGGGAGCACACCGCCGTGGCGAGCCCTTGCGAGGACCGTGGAGGCAGGGACATCTCCAGCGGCACCTCCCACGCCCAGGCCGCGCCGGAGACCCCCAACGTCGCGAGCACGCCACCGACGAAACCCACGAGCCGGGCCTTCCGAGGCACCTCCAACACGGGCGACTGCCCCAGCAGCCGCCGCACCCGCGCCGCGAGCGGCCGTGCACCCGCGCCCAGCGCCAGCATCGAGCCCTCCTGCCGCAGCTCCTCGAGCCCCAGCAGAGCGCCGGAATACAAGCGGACATCGCCACAGAAGCCCACCGCCGCGTCGTCGCAGCAGTGCTCTCGCTCCAGTCGCACCTGACTGGACAGCCAGCGCGCCGCCGGATGGAAGAAGAACAGCGCCTCCACCAGGCACTGCACGAAGTTGACGACGGTGTCATGGCGCCGCACGTGCGTCAGCTCATGCGCCACCACCGCCTCCAACTGTTCCCGGGTGAGTCGCGCATCCACGCCGCGCGGAAGCACGAGCACCGGCCGCACCAGCCCCAGCACCAACGGAGAGGGCGCGACAGAGGACTCCCGCACCTCCACCCCACGGCGCAGGCCCAGCCGCTCCGCGACGTGCGACACCGTCAGGCGCATCGACGGGGAGGCCGGCCCCGCAAGGCGAACCAGTCGCCGCGTCATCCGCAACCAGCCCAGGGCGAGGCGCAAGAGCGCCACACACGCCCCGCTGAACCAGAGACCGCCCAGCACGATGGGCCACGGGATGTCGAAGGCCACGGGCTCCGTCGCCGCCTGGAACGTCGGGCTCGGGAGGGAGACTCCCGCGAGGGCCTGGGAGTCCTCGACGATGGACGTCACACGCCCGCTCGCTCCAACCTCCAGCGGCGCCGGAACCGAGTCCGGCGACGACAGCAGCAACGTGACCACGGGCGCGAGCACGAGCGCGGCCAGGGCCAGACACCCCACCGCATAACGAGCCCGCGCCGAGCGGTGCCGCAACAACCACAGCGAGGCGGCCGCGACCAGGGCCACGACGCTCGTCTGCCACACGCCATGGGCCAGCCACAGGGCTACACCTCGCCCCCACTCCGCCATCAGCCAGACGGGGCTCATCACTTCTCCCCCTTCTTGTCCGCGTCCAGCAACCGGCGCAGGTCCTCGAGCTCCTCCTTCGATGCGGGCTTGAGCGACAGCGCCTGCACGGCGAGCGCACCCGAGGAGCCCCCGAAGACGCGGTCGAGCAGGTCCTTCACCAGCTGACGCTTGGTGCGGCCCTCCGCGACGCTCGCGGCGTACACGTGACTGCGCGAGCTCTCGTCACGGCTCACCAACCCCTTGGCGGACATCACCTGGAGCTGCTTGAGCGTGGTGGTGTAGCCCGCGCTCTTGCCGTCCTCCCGCCCGAGCGCCTCGTGAACATCGCGCACGGTGCTGGGACCGCGCTTCCACAGCACGCCCAGGATGGCGAGCTCCACGTCCGTGGGAATGGCATCCGTCGTCATGCCACCTAAGTACGACGTCAGTCGTATGTTGTCAACGATGCACGTCGTACTTCCGCGAGTCGTTACTCCGCGACGACTTCTTGCGAGGGGCCCTTCACGCCATGGGCGGAGATGCATCTGCCGAAGTCGAACGGCTGCTGCGGGGTGAGCGTGCACCGGGACAGGTCACCTCCGGAGTCTCGCTCGCACTCGGGCAGCCGTCCCTGGTTCGCGTCCCGGGTGGCATCCCAGCCCGACAGGCAGCCCAACTGGTGCTCTCGCGCGAACTCCACCAGGCCGCGCTGGTGCTCCAGGGTGAACTCCCGTCCATTGGGATGACGACCGAACATGGGGCACGCCCCCAGGCGCCGCCACACCTTCGCCGCGTCCCACCGAGGGAAGGCCGCGGAGACATGCGCGTGCATGCCCTGGAGCGCGTGGACACAACACTCCAGTGCATCAACCGGTGCCGACTGCCCGAACTCCATCAGCAGGCCATTGATGAGTGAAGGCTCGATGCCCGCGGAGGACAGCTTCTGGAGGAAGCGCACCCCACCGTCGTTGAAGCCCACCAGCGAGCCCGGCGCGCCGTCCGCGGGCAGCGTGTAGGAGAGCTTCAGTGTGGGGTAGACGGCGAGCAGTTGGGAGAGGGCCGCGAGGTGGCGCACCTGTGCGTCCTCGTCATGGAGGAACGCGCCCTCGAAGTCGAAGTCGAGGTGGCGGACTCCGTAGTTGCGAAGGACGGCCGCGTAGGTCGCGACAAGCGTCGCCACATCGGTCTCCTCGGCCTCGAGGGGCACGTTCGACGCGCCCCCAAAGGACAGCACCACCGTGCCGCCGCTTCGGCGGAAGGCTTCGATGTCTCTCTTGCCGTAGTCGGAGACCGTCGCGTCCCCCGAGTACGACTGGCCATCCTCCGAGTCCACCAGGGTGGTGTTGCCACCCCAGGACACCGCCCTGGCACCCCCGTCCGGTCGCGCCACGAGGAAGCCGAGGAAGAAGCCATCCAGGCCGGCCTCTCTTCCGTACTCGGACACGCGCGGCGTGGGCCACGACGTGTAGTCCACGAACGGGGCCCGAGGCACGTCCCAGTCCCCCGCGTCCGGCGGCGCGGCCGACGTGCGAATCTTCACCGTGTCCGAGGACCCCGACACATTGTCGGACACATCCAGCGCCACCACGGAGACCTGGTACTCGCTCCCCGCCGACAGGCCCATCAGCGTGATACCCGGCCGCGTCGACGAAAGCGTCTGGGCCACACCGCCGCCCACCTTCGAGTACGTCACGCGGTAGCCCGCGACGGCGACATTGTCCGTGGACGCGTCCCAACCCAGGGTGACGAGTGCGGAGCCCACGAGGGTGGCGCGCACCCGCTTGGGCGTCGTCGGAGGCTCGCTGTCTCGAGGAGGGTCCGCGGGGCGCCCGTTGACGGTGAAGTCGCGGGGGAGCGGCCCCAGGTCCTGTCCCTCCCCTCGCACCGACAGCCGGAACTCCGTCGAAGCGCGAGGAGGGATGACGTTGCGTTCAGCCACGAGCCGACCGGACACCACCTCCCCGCTCCGCGTCCAGACCAGCCCGTAGTTGTTCTGGATGACCTGCTTCGCCTCCACCTTGAAGGTGATGACGGGATTGACCACCACCTCGTCCGACAGGTTCAGCAACGTCACCTTGAAGGTCGACCCCCAGGGACCGCCGCCTGACACCCACTCCGGACGCGCCACCACCACCAACGTGTTTCCCACCATGCCGACGGTTGTGCCGGATGCGCGGCGGGCACGACATTGCCCACGGGTTCCTGCCCCTTGTCTCTCAAGAGACAGGGTCCGGAGGAAGACGCGAAGCGCCCCGCACGGACACCGCGGGGCGCCTCCAGTGTCCTACGACAGGGTCCAGGTGCTTCGCGAGAGGTGATGGGCTACTTGTCCCGCGACAGGATGACGACGCTGTACGGGCCCAGGTTGTTGAGGGAGCCGCTGGCGGGCAGGCCGTCCTTGCCATGCCACTTGCCGCCCACGTCGAAGCTCTGGGCATTGCCGAAGTCGCCAGAGTAGCCCTGCCAGTCGCTGTTGTAACGCACCTTCCACGTGCCGTCGGAGGGCAGGCCCAGCTCGTAGTTGGAGAGCTGCTTGCCGCCGAAGTTGACCACGACGATGGTGTCGTCACCCGGCCCGCCCTTGTCCCAGCGGTGGAAGGCGATGACCTTGTCGTCGTTGTTCACGTGGTGGACGTTGACGTTCTCCCCACGCAGGCCCGCGGTGTTGTCGTTCCAGTTGCGCCGGAGCTTGATGAGGTCCGTGTACGCCTGGTTGATGCCGGCGAAGGACTCCTTCTTCTGCCAGTCGAGCGGGTCGCCGTCCTGGAAGTGGCCGTCCTCGAGGAACTCCTGGCCCTGGAAGAGCATGGGAATGCCAGGGCTGGTCATCGTCAGCGCGGCGCCGATGAGCGAGCGCTTCTTCGCGTGATAACCCCCGGAGTCCCAGCCGCCCACCTCGCTGGGCAGCCGCTGCTTGCCATTGGCCACCTCGTCGTGGCTCTCCGTGTAGATGACCCGCTGGGTGGCGTTGCCGTTGTATTTGAAGCCAATCGCGCGGGCGACGGCGTTCATGTCGCGCTCCGCGTCGGAGAAGGCCGTCAGCGCCGTGCGCACGGGGTGCACGAAGTTGGAGTCCCACTGGCTGTCGAAGTTGGCGCCGTCCGGGTGCGTGAGGCCGCCCTCGTTGCCCAGGTCCTCGGCGATGATGATTTTCTGCGGGAACTCGCGGTTGACGGCGTCGTTGATGTCCCGGAGCAGCTGCCAGCCCTGCGGGTTGTCCGCGCCGCTGGCCTGACGGATTTCCTTGGTGGCATCCAGCCGCAGGCCGTCCATGTGGTAGTCGCGCAGCCACATCATCGCGTTGTCACGCAGGTAGTCGCGCACCTCGGGGCGACCGTAGTCCGGCCGGGTGTCGCCCCACGGCGTCTTCGCGCGCCAGTCCGTGTAGAAGTAGCTGCCGCCCTTGCCGTACGTCTCGCCGTCGAAGTCCCAGTGGGGCAAGTCACTGGGCCCCAGGTGGTTGTAGACGACGTCCATCACCACGCCGATGCCGCGCTTGTGCGCCTCGTCGACGAAGCGCTTGAGGTCCTCGGGGCTGCCGTAGGCGCTCTCCGGCGCGTTGGGGAAGGCGGGGTTGTAGCCCCAGCTGAAGTCGGCGGCGAACTCGGCCGAGGGCATCAACTCCACGACGTTGATGCCCAGGTCCTTCAGGTGGTCCAGCTTGTCGATGGCGCTCTGCCAGTTGCCGGGGCCCCAGCCGGGCGAGTCGTTGAACGTGCCCACGTGCATCTCGTAGATGACCGCCTCGTTCCAGGCCGGCATCTTGAACTCCCAGTCGTGCTTCCACTCGTAGGACTTGTGGTCGACGATGACGGAGTTGCCCGTGGAGTTCGTCACGTCGTTGGCGCGAGGGTCTCCCTTCCAACGCCAGTCGCCGTGCTTGCCCTGGATGACGTACTGGTACTGCTCACCGGCCTTCGCGCCGGGGACGTCCAGGGAGAAGTTGCCGCTCGGCTCGCGCTGGAGCTCCACCGACTCCCAGTTGCTGAAGTCACCGGCCACCTGCACGCGCTGGGCGTTGGGCGCCCACACGCGGAAGGTGCTCCCGCCGTCGTAGGGAATGGCGCCCATGCCCGGACGACTGGAGGGCTGGGTGGGCATGGGCACGGCGGTGGCCCGGGGCAACTCCGCGACCAGGCTGCCGTCCTTGCGGACAAGCTCGCGCCCCGTGGGACCGTGGTCCGGCGGAGCACGCCGAGCCTCCGCGCCACGCGTCCGCCGGACATCGTCGAAGAAGTCCTTCACCGCCGGCCCGCGCGCGCCAGCGCCCTTGGGACTGGACGCGGGCTGCGACGACTTCGCCTCGGCCTCGGTGGAACGGGACGTGGAAGAGGTGGCGGGACGGCTCGGTGGGGGAATCCGGGTGGGCATGGCTCGGCCGTTGTCTGGAGAAATCCAGAATCAGTATCGAGCACACGCCTACAAGGTTGCTTGAGCCATGTTTCAGGCGCCGCTGACGCCCCTGAAACCGCATCAACCTGAAAACAAAAACACGTTATTCACGGCTGCTGACCGCCGACCCGAGCCCACTGCCTCGAATCCAGGGGTCGACTCGCACCCTCTGAGAATGGACGGCACAGGGACGCACCTTCCCGGCGTCGGACCTACTCGCGCGGGAAGAGAGGCTCCCGCGTGACGACGACGTCGAGGGCGGCATCGCGAGTCAGGGCGTCTCCATGAAACCCGGCCTCGCCCACGGAGGGCGCGGAGGAGCCGCGCGAGGCCTCCGCCACGCTCTTGATGTCGGCCAGGCCCCGCTCGAAGTCCCGGCCCATCACCTCGTCCATGCTGGCGAAGAGCTGGAGCGCCTTGCCGGCGAAGGTGTTCTCCCCGGACATCACCCACGTCAGCTTCACGCCGTCCGCGGTGGGCGTGAGCAGGTACTCGGTGGTGTTGGTGGCCCGCATCGGCGCGGTGAAGTCGAGCCGGATTCGCACGTACGCGGGCGGGCGGCTCTCCATGATTTCCATCCGCCCGGAGCCCGTCCGCTCCCCCCGCCACTCATAGATGGCGCCCACGCCCGAGGCCGCTCCGGCCAGGGAAACCTGCTGGGTGGGCTCCAGCTTCCACCAGGGCGACCACTGCTCCCAGTACCGGAAGTCGTTCACCAGCGCGAAGACGACGTCGGCGGGCGCGTGGATGGTCGCGCTCCGCTCGACGCGGAACGTGCCGGGTCGCTGGCCGATGGCGAACAGCAGCAGCACGACGATGACCGTCGAGATGACACCTGATGTCTTCTTCATGAAAACTCCCGAGCGTTCAAAAGGAATGGATACGTCGGGCCCCCCCGGGCCATGCACCGAGCGCTCAATCGCCGCTCTTCAGCGGCGACGAATGAGGACCCCGCAAATCGACACGTGGTTTTCGAATTTCCCGGTCTTTCCAAGTGCCCGGAAAGATTGAGGCTGGCGACCTCGGGGAGCACCCATTAGAAGTGGGCGCCCTCCTCGACGCCCGACACCATGAGAAAGACCCACCGTCCCCTCACCACCGTGGCCCTGGCCCTGAGTCTCTTCATGGCGGCCCTGGAAGTGACTGTCGTATCCACCGCCATGCCCACGGTGGTGGGCGAGCTGGGTGGCATCCAGAGCTACGCGTGGGTCTTCACCGCGTACATGCTGTCCTCCACCATCACCGTCCCCATCTACGGGAAGCTGGCGGACCTGTACGGTCGCAAGCCCATCATCCTGTTCGGCATCGGGCTGTTCCTCGCGGGCTCCATCGCCAGCGGCCTGGCGTCCTCCATGGGGATGCTCATCGCCTTCCGGACGCTTCAGGGCCTGGGCGCGGGTGCCATCCAGCCGGTGGCGCTCACCATGATTGGTGACCTGTACACGATGGAGGAGCGGGCCCGGGTGCAGGGCGCGTTCAGCGCGGTGTGGGGCGTGGCGGGACTGGTGGGCCCCGTCACGGGCGGGCTCATCGTGAAGTACCTGAGCTGGCACTGGATTTTCTTCATCAACGTGCCAGTGGGGATGCTCACCTTCGCGCTCATCGTCGCCTTCTTCCACGAGCAGGTGCAGCACAAGCCGCAGCAGCTGGACTACGCGGGCGCGGGGTTGTTGTGCGCGGGCGTGGTGGCGCTGCTCTTCGGGGTGCAGGGCGTGGGAACGAACCTGTGGGCCCTGCCGGCCGCGCTGGTGTTGCTGGTGGCCTTCGTCCAGGTGGAGCGCCGGGCCCCGGCGCCCGTCATCCCGATGACGATTTTCAAGCACCCCGCCATCGCCATCTCCTCCGTGGCCGGGGCGCTCTTCTCCGCGGCGATGTTCGGAGCGACCACCTATGTGCCGTTGTACGTGCAGGCGGTGCTGGGCGGCTCGCCCACGACGGCGGGCGGGATGATTACGCCGATGATTGTCGGCTGGCCGCTCGCGGCGCTGTTCGCGGGGAAGCTCTTGCTGCGCACGGGCTTCCGGCCGCTCATCGTCGGAGGGCTGGGGCTGACGGTGGTGGGCACGACGCTGATGGCCCTGCTGCTCAAGCAGGACGCGCCTCTCTTCGCGCTCCAGGTGGCGATGGCGCTGTTCGGCGTCGGCCTGGGCTTCGCGTCCACGGCGCTGCTCATCGCGGTGCAGACGAGCGTGGGCTGGGAGCTGCGGGGTGTGGCCACCGCCAGCAACATGTTCTTCCGCACCATCGGCGGAGTGCTCGGCGTGGGGTTGATGGGCGGGGTGATGGTGTCGCGGCTCTTGGCGGACCCGACGATTCCCGTGGAGGCCGCCAACGCGCTGCTCGGTCCCGAGCGGGGCCACGCCTCCATTCCCGAGGCGACGCTGCGGACCTTGAGCGGCGCGCTGACCTCCGGGCTGAGCATCAACTTCTGGCTCATCTGCCTCTTCGCGGTGGGCGCCTTCATCGCGGGGCTGTTCTTCCCCCGCGTCCAGCGCAACGCCGGCACGCCCGTCGCCACCGAGGCCGCCGCCGCGCCGCACTGAGGCGCGCGCGACGCCCTCACCCCCGCGAGAAGACGCGGGGAGCGGGCTCCGTCACCCAGAACAACTCCAGGGCCTTGCCCGGCAGCCTCACGCGCAAGCTGTCCGTGCCCTCGACGGCGAAGAGGCCGTCCTCCGTCATGGGCATCAGCCGGCCAGGCGGACGGCCCGGCCGCACGAGCCACAAGCTCCCGTCACGCAGGCTCACGTCGATTTCTCCATAGCGCCCCGCAAGCGACTTGAGTCGCGCCGAGGAGAGCGACACGGGCCGGCGCTTCGCCTCCAGGCCGGCGCGCGCCCACGCATACTCGGCCAGCTCCTGCGCCGTGGCTCCCGGACGCTGGGCCAGGCGCTCCACCGCCATGGACAGGGCGACCTCCAGGGCCTCGGTGGCGGGCACCTCCCGGTCCGGCGCCACGCCCGTGCCCTCCCAGTTGGACTGGCTGACGGCGTGGACGGGGCGGCCCTCCGACACACTCAACTGGAAGCACGGCGCCACCGGCAGCATCGCGTTGTTGTTCGCCGCGCCCGCCGTCCGCGTGCCCACCAGGGTGCCCAGCTTGAACTGCTGCACGTCGTACGCGAAGTCCTCGCCCGCGGAGCCCACCCGGCCATCAATCAGGACATATAGCGGCTTGCCCATCAGCCGTCCCGCGGGCACGTGCTCCAGCGTGCGCGACTGGACCGGCGGCTGGGTGCCACTCTGGAACGTCATCAAGAGCGTGTCCGGCGCCAGGAAGTGGCTGACCAGGTACTGCACCGCCGCGTGCGAGCCACCGCCGTTGCCGCGCAGGTCGATGATGAGGGCGTCACCGTCGCGCAGGAACCGCATCGCGTCGTCATAGACGCCGCCCGTCTCGTCGCGGACCCACATGAAGCCGGTGACCTTCATCGAGCGCACGTTGCCCGGATGAACCTTCAGCTCCGTCAGGCCGTGGTGCTGACGCAGGGCCTGCTTCCGGTGGAACGCCTCGGCGCTGTCGCTCGCGGAGACCTTCGGGCCCGCCTGCTGCGCGGCGAACCAGGCGGGGTCATGAATCAGGTACAGGTGCCCGTCTCCGCTGGCCGCCTTCAGGTCCTCGGTGACGTGCTCGGCGAGCTGCCCTGGCGTGTTGCCCGCATACCGCCCGGACTTCCGGCCGCGAGCCAATCGCTCGAGGATGACCGCGCGCTTCTCCGGGAAGACATACGAGCGCTGGATGACCGACTCGATGGTGTCCAGGGTGGTGGCCAGCTCCGCCGGGGTGAGCGGCCCGCGCGCGGGCGTCACGGGAGGCGCCACCCTCGGTTGGGCATGGGCGCCTCCGCCCAGAAGGAGCAGCGAGGCAAGGACGGCGAGCCACGGCCTAGACGTCTTCATCTGAGTCTCCGGTGTCATTCGAGGTGTCGATTCCCAGCCGCTCTCCGGCCCGGGCGCGCAGCCCTCGCCGGTCCAGGGCCTGGTCCAGTCCATCCAGTTGCGCCATCAGCGAGGGAGCGCCTTCGCGCAGCAGTTCGTCCGCCCCCTGGGCGATGGCGGCCCACAGCGGCGCGAGGCGCGTGGCCGTCCGCTGCCCCTTCGCACTGAGCAGCAGTCGCTGACGACGGCCATCCTCCGGGTCCGGCTTGCAGAGGATGAGTCCCTCCCGCTCCAGCGCGGTGCGCACCTGGCTGACCGCCGCATGGGTAATCCCGAGCCGCGCGGCCAGCTCGCCCACCGTCAGCGGACCGGAATCCCTCAAGGTCGTGAAGACCGCGTACCAGCGGGGCTCGAACCGCTCGCCCGCAGCGCGGTAGAGGGCGAGCACGTCCCGGTCCATCCGCTCCACGAGGCGCCGCAGGCGCGTCCCGAAAGCCAGGGTGCCCTGCTTCCTGAGGGAGTCCATGAACTCCGTTATCGCTTACGGAGTTTCGCGAAGCAAGGAGGTCGCGTGGGGCGGGCGCTGAAATACGAGACGGGAGCGCGCCCACCATGGACACGCCCCCGTCTCGTGAAGCAACAGCCACTCAGTGGTGGTAGCCGGACGCCTCTTCCCGAGTCATTGGCGCGCTCACCGGGTGGCGCTTGAAGTGCTCGATGCACGCGAGGAGGTCCGTCACCAGCAGCGTGGCCAGATCCCGGCTGACGCCGTGGCGCACCAGCACGCGCTGCACCACCAGGTCCTGGAGGTTGGCGGGCATGGGGTACGCGGGCACCAGCCAGCCACGCTCACGCAGCCGGTCCGCCAGGTCGTAGAGGGTGAAGCCCGGATTCACCCCGTCCTTCATCTTCCAGCACACACCGGGCACGCCGCCCCGGCCGTCGTAGACGATGTCGAACAGGCCAATCTGCTCGATGGCCTTCGCGATGACATTCGCCGTGTCCGAACACGCCTGCTGCAGTCGCCGGTAGCCCTCCTTCCCCAGCCGGAGGAAGTTGTAATACTGGATGACAATCTGCCCGCCCGGCCGCGAGAAGTTCAGCGCGAAGGTCGGCATGTCGCCGCCCAGGTAGTCCACGCGGAAGATGAGCTCCTCGGGGAGGTCCTCCTTGTCGCGCCACACCACCCAGCCGCAACCCAGCGGCGTGAGGCCGAACTTGTGGCCGGAGGCGTTGATGGACTTCACGCGCGGCAGCTTGAAATCCCAGACGACGTCCTGGTGGATGAAGGGCGCGAGGAAGCCGCCGCTGGCCGCGTCCACGTGGATGGGGATGTCCAGCCCGGTGCGCTTCTGGAGCCCATCCAGCGCGGCGGCGATCTCCTGCACCGGCTCATAGATGAGGTTGAAGGTGATGCCCAGCGTGGGCACGACGCCGATGGTGTTCTCGTCGCACAGCTTGAGCACCTCATCGGGCGTCATCACCATGCGGCCCTCGGCCAGCGGCACCTGGCGCAGCTCCACGTCGAAGTAGCGCGCGAACTTGTGCCAGCAAATCTGCACCGGCCCGCAGATGAGGTTGGGCTTGTCGGTGGGCTTGCCCGCCGCCTCGCGCCGCTTGCGCCAGCGCCACTTGAGCGCGAGGCCTCCCAGCATCGCCGCCTCGCTGGAGCCGGTGGTGGAGCAGCCCATGGTGTTGGCCGCGTGCGGCGCGTGCCACAGGTCGGCGAGCATGTTCACGCAGCGCGTCTCGATTTCGGCGGTCTGCGGGTACTCGTCCTTATCAATCATGTTCTTGTCGAGGCACTCGTCCATCAGCTTGTGCACCTGGGGCTCGGACCAGGTCTGGCAGAACGTGGCCAGGTTCTGCCGGGAGTTGCCATCCAGCAGCAGCTCGTCGTGCACGACGGCGTAGGCATGCTCGGCGCTGTGCTCCTCGTCGGGGATGCGATACTTCGGCATCGGGACGGACAGGTCCGGCGAGGCGTAGACGTCATCGTTGATGCGGTCCCGGACTTCATCTTTTCCATGCAGGGGCATGTGTTCTCCTCGCGTCGGTCCACCGTGAAGGCATCACTCGGACGTGAGATGGAGGCACCCGCCCGGAAGGGCGTCGTCTCCAGGAGAGGGGCAGGCCGACGGGCAGACGCCCGCTCCACCTGGAGGATGCGGCTTGTCAGGCGCGTCGCGAGCGGGGAGGCCCTTTTTGATAGGGTTGGGACATGTTCGAGACAGGGGAGGAAATGCGCGGGCTCATGCGCCGTCGCCCTGGCCTGTATCTCGGGGGCGCCGACGGATTTGCCCTCCACTCACTCGCCGAGGTGGTGCTCCGGTCGGGCGCCGTGGCCGCCAGGGAGCGAGGGACACGCGAGGTATCCCTGCGCATGGGGGCGGACGGCTCCTGCACGGCCGTCTTCGACGGCTGGAGTTGCCCGGCGGGAGTGGAGGCCATGCCGGAGGAGGTCGAGGGCTGGCTCTCCCTCACGAGCTACGACCCGAGGGGCACCAGGCCCGAAGGTGTCGCACGGGGACTGGTGCTTCCGACGTGCTACGACGACCTCGCGATGGTCAGCGTCTTCTCCTCGTCGCTCGACGTCCGCGTGTGGGGACAGGGACGGGCCTGGGGACAGCGCTTCCGTGAAGGGATTCCCCAGGGAGGCATGCGGCCCGAGGTGCTCGACGTGCCCGCTTCCGACTCGGGTTTGCGCCTCGTCTTCACTCCGGACGCGTCCCTCTTCGCGGAGCCCCCGCGCGAGGTCTCCGAGGAGGTGATTCGGAGGATGCGGGAGCTGGCGGCGCTCGTCCCGGGAGTCCTCTGGCGGTTCCACGACGCGCGATCGGGACGCGAGGAGCGGATCCTCCGCGAGCAGGGGCTCGCGGACCTGTGTCGCGAATCCACGGCGTCCTCGGGGCCGCTCCACGAGCCCTGGAGCTTCGAGGGCTTGTCGGGCACGACGCTGTTCCGACTCGCGATGCAGTGGTGTGAACGCCCCGGTGAGGGCTCCGCCTGTTGGGGCAACCTCCAGCGGTGCTCGCATCGCGACATTCCCCGTGAGGGGCTGAGGCGGGGCCTGCATGAGGCCGTGAGCGCCAGGAGGGCGGCCCTCGGCTATCGACAGGTGAAGCTCCCGTTCAGCAAGTCCGCGCTGGCGACGGGACTCACGGCGGTGATGGAGCTCGTCGTCCCCGTGCCCATCTGGCACCGGCACACGCACGACAGGTTGGAGACCCCCGAGGTCGAGAGCGCCGTGGCCGGGCTCGTCGCGAAATGGGTGGAGGAGGCGCTCGCGCGAAGTCCGGAGCTGGAGGCGCGGCTGCTGCCGCTGGCGGCCGTGCGCGCGCCCTCGATGCGCGCGTCACGACGATGACGCACCCGGCCTGACTTCCCCATCGAGTCGACAAGGGCAACTCCAGCGACTCCCAGGTGCTCTCTCAGCGAGTCTCGCCCTGGAACGCCTTCACGAGGGCGTTGATACGCCGTCCGCTCGGGTCCTCCTTTCGCGGGTCAGCGATGACAAGCACCATCTTGCCGGAGACCATCGCGGCTCCGGCGGCATTGCCAACGAGCGTCCAGCCGGCCTCCTCGGCCTGCCGTGCCTTCTCGGTGCTTTCGAACACACACACCGTGGCGTCCAGGCCACTGACCTTTCCAGCCCGGCACTTGCCCCCCGGAAGCTTCTCGCCCACGTCGGTGAACGCCGAAGGCGACTCTCCCGCCGCCCTCCACGCATCAAGCACATCATCCACCCCGCTGGAGCACCCCGCCACCAACAGCAGCATCAACGCCAGAGCCACTCTCGGCACGCTCAATCCCGTCCCTTGTACTTCTTGTGTTTGTGTTTCTTGTGCTTCTTGTGCTTCTTGTGCTCGTGGTGGTCGCAGTGGTCATGATGCACATGCACGCGCTCCTCCCGGACGACGCGCCCCTCCCACTCAGGTGGCGGAGGCGGCGGAGGCGGCCCTCCCACCCGAATCTCGACGCTGGGCACCGGAATGTTCAGGCCCACCTGGATGACGGGGCCGCGGTACTCGGGCGGAGGGCCCACGGTGATGACCGGACGCGGAGCGCTCCAGGAGCGATACACCGTATTGACGCGCACCAGACTCGGGCTCCCTTGCTTGTACTCCTGGGGATACTCGCCCGCGTAGTAGCTGACGTCCTCCTTCTCCACGAACTCGTGGCGCGGCGGAGGCTCGTAGGAATGATAGTGCGGCCCATCGTGGTAGCAGTACTCCACCACGTCCCTGTCGACGGAGATGTTGACGAGGACGTTGAGCACCACGGGATGGTGCCCGTAATAGGCATGCCGCGGCCCCTCGTAGCCAAAGGGCGTCGGGTCTCCAATGAAGACATAGACGTTTTCACGCGTACGATAGAGCGTGTCGGCGTGCAGCGGGGCGGCGGTGTGCACATGCACCATCTCCATGTGGCACAGCCCATCCGCCGGTTGCCCGGTGCGGGGGTGCATGCCCGCGTACCTCCACTGCTTCGCCTCGACCACACCGGCGGAAGCGAGCAGGAGCATCGCGAGCAGGCCGGCCAGATTCATCCGTGACATGGTGGGGTTCTCCCTCGGAGCCGCATTCTATACCGGACCCTTTTCCCGAGAGGTCGAGCACACTCACATCCGAAGCCCGCACCTGCAGTCCCTGCTCGCGTGCTCCACGAGCAACCCCAGTACCGCGGACACGAAACATTTCCGCACCATGACACTCCGCTCCAGGATGCACGCGGCCGAGTAACCTTTCCCTCCGCCTCCGATGCTCCTCCCCTCGCCCCGCTCTCTGCGCCGTTGGCTCCTCTCACTGGCGGGCCTGCTGACTGCCATCGGAGTGGGAGTAGAGGTCGCCTACTCCGCGCTCGGCGCGCGGAAGCTGGAGCCCCTCGTCGCATTTCTCTCCCTGAGCTACGAGCGGAACCTGCCCACCTGGTACGCCTCGGCATTGTTGCTGAGCTGCGCGCTCGTGCTCGCGGGCATCGCCCGCGTGGCGGGACGCCCCCGGGAGCAAGGATGGATTCACTGGTGGGCCCTGGCGCTTGCGTTCGCGTACATCTCCCTGGACGAGAGCGTGGGTCTCCATGAGCACCTCGGAAGCCTGCTCTCCCTGAGTGGAGTGCTGTTCTTCACCTGGGTGGTGCCCGCGGCAATCCTCGTGGTGCTCGGCGGACTTGCCTTCCTGCCCTTCCTCGCGCGGCTCGCGCCGCGACGGCGCGGACAGTTCATCCTGGCGGGTGTGCTGTACGTGGGTGGCGCGCTGCTCATGGAGCTGCCGCTGGGGTGGTGGACGGAGCAACACGGCAACGACAACCTCGTGTATGCGCTCATCGACCACGTGGAGGAGGCACTCGAGCTGGTCGGGGCCAGCCTGTTCCTCGCGGCGCTCGTGGAGGAGCTCAGCGAGCGCGTGGAGTTCGCGGTGCGAAAGGAGGCGGCCCATGGCCCTGGCCCAACCGCGCCCTCCTGAGACACAACCTCCGGTGGAGTCTGTACGAGAGGCCGCTCCTGTATCGGCGCGCTCTTCGTACATCATAGGGCCCACCTACGACTGGGCCTTCTTCCTGCTGCCGCCGCTGCTGGCGCTCGGGTTGGGCATCGCCATCTCAGGCACGCACTTCAGCGACACTCCCGTCCAGTTCTTCGGCCAGGAGAAGACGTGGGCCGGGCTGATGGTGGGCAGCATCATCCATGCGCACCTGGTGGCGGTGTTCTTCCGCAGCCATGGCAACCCCGCCATCTTCCGGCTCCATCCACTGCGCTTCGTCCTCGTCCCCGTGCTGGCCTGGGCGGTCATTCGCGGCTCGGCGGTGGTGGCCGCCGCCGCCACCGTGCTCGCGACGTTCTGGGACGTGTGGCACTCGGGGCTGCAGACGTTCGGCCTGGCACGCATCTATGACCGCAACCAAGGCAACCCACCCGCCGCGGGGCGCCGGCTCGACTACTGGCTGAACCACCTGCTGTACGTCGGCCCCATCCTCGCTGGCGCCACCATGCTGGACCATTTCAGCAGCTTCGAGTCCTTCGAAGCGGTGGGAATGCCGTGGCTCGCCTCCGTGCCCGCGCGCATGACGGCCACCCACCGCGCCTGGACGATGGGCGTCGTGGCCGTGGGGGGCACGTTCCTCGTCTTCTACGTGGCGGCCTCGGTACACCTGTTGAGGAAGGGCCACCATCTCTCCTTCCACAAGGTGTTCCTGTTGGTCACCACAGGCGCCTGCTCCATCTACTCCTGGGGCTTCAACACCTGGGGCGAAGCGTTCTTCATCATGAACCTGCTCCACGCCATCCAGTACCTGGCGCTGGTGTGGGCCATGGAGGGCGAGCGGCTGCGTGAGCGGCTGCGGCTGAAGTGGCGCGGGCTCGCGCTCGCGTTGTTCCTGGGCACGGTGCTCACCTACGGCGTGTGGGCCGAGCTGCTGGACTCCGACCTGGAGAGCCTCTGGTCCCTCACCCTCGTCGTGTCCCTGCTGCACTTCTGGTACGACGGCTTCATCTGGTCCGTCGCGCGCAAGCAGGTGTGAGCACCTCGCTCCACCGGGCTGGCGCTGGTGGAGGAGCTTCCCACGGGCACGGTGACGCTGGACTTCGACCCGGGCACGTTCTCGTTCCAGGTGGCGCGGGAGAAACGGCGGCACCCACCGGATGCGGGGCGTCAAGGCCAACGGTCAACACTGGCGTTCCTTGAGGCGGTGGACTGTCCTCTCCCTGGGACTTGCCTCCACGCGCACGGGCCGCCACCTCCAAGCGGAAGCGGTCCACCACCAACCAGCCCCAGATGCACCGGACTCCAGATGCACCGGGCTCGCCAGGTCGCGACTGTCGCCGCTCTTCTCTTCAGAAGAGCCTGTCCCATCGCGTCCGGGCCCAGTTCTTCCCCGCGTCGAGGCCGTCGCGCACGCCGTCCGCCCTCGAGAGTGAGCCCCAATTGTAGTTGGAGCCGATGTCGACCATCCCGTCGACACCTCGGGCCCGCATCTCCGCGGCGACCTTCGTCGGGTCCTCGGCGTTTCCCCAGACCGAGACAGTCCCCGCGGTCTTGAAGACCTCGATGGCCTCGTCACTCAGCGCATCATGGTGCACCACGAAGGTGGTGGGGCCTCCGCCCGCCCTTCTTGCCTCGTCGACCATCTGCCGGGCATCGGCTGCCCTCACCGTTCCATCGCCGGGCGGCGGATTGATGGCGAGGATGGCATTGGGAAAGCGCGTGCGAATCTCATCTCCCCAGGTCTTCACGTCGCCGAAGCCCAGGTTGAGCATCAGTCGCTCCTGGGGAACACCCACGCGCTCAATCTCGTCGAGCACGGCACCCATGTGCTCGCCTTCCTTGATGTCGAGCTTGAGCCCACGTCCCGACTCCTTCCCCATGCTCAGCCACTCATGGAGGGAGAGGTTGTCCCCGCTCTCGTGCGTCGTGTCGTGACGCATCTCCAGGGAGTCGTGGTTGAGCTCCTTCCGGACGTCGCCCTCGAACCAGTTGGCGTCACTCTGGAGCGCGGACTGGAACTCCTCCTTCGTGTTGGTGCGATGCGCGTTGCGCGCCTCTGAGAGTGGCCTGTCCCCGGACCAGGTGTTTCCCGGCGCGGAGGCCCGCTCGACGGTCCGTGCGCCGCGAGGCGCCTGGAAGCTGTCCACCTGGGAGTATCCGGTGGGCTCCCCCGCGGACTTTGTCTTGGGA
>NZ_VIFM01000116.1 GCF_006636215.1 Myxococcus llanfairpwllgwyngyllgogerychwyrndrobwllllantysiliogogogochensis
CCGCCACCCCCGACCGCCAGTCCCCTCGCTGCCCGCGCGCTCTTCCTGGCGATGCTCGTGCTTGCCGTCGGCATGTCGGCCTGCCTCTCGGAGGACAAGGGCACAGGAAGCACGGAGCAGTGGCGCGAAGGGATGTTGACCGAAGACGAGGAGGAGCCCGAGGTCTGCGACGAGTGTGACGGAGGCGCCGACGCCGGGGACGCTGGAGATGCGGGTGACGCCGGAGACGCCGGCTGTCCTCCTCCCGAGCAGGAGTTCACTGAGACAGCCACCTGTGACGACGACGCAGGCACCGATGCGGGTTCCAACACAGGTTCGGACGGCGGTGGCGGTGGTGGTTCAGACGCGGGTTCGGACGGAGGCGCCGACGCGGGTTCGGACGCAGGGCGGGATGCGGGGACGGGGCCTGTCGTGGACGCGGGCGCCGATGCAGGGACCGACGCGGGCGCCACCCTGACCGAGGGGCCGCCAGTGCAAGCCTCCTTCGCACCCCAGGCCGCGCCTGCTCCAACCCCCGTCCTGAATCCCACGCCGACCACGGCGGGTGACCGGACGAATGGCGCGGAGCGGTCCCGGATGCGCGCGCGCTGTGGCGTGTGCGAGCTGCGCCCCAGGGGGCCCATCGATCCGAACAAGGTGCCCTACATCTCCGTGCATGGCATCGGCGCCGGGCCCGAGGTGATGGACCCGGCCATCAACAACTTCCCGTCCAATGCGCAGGTCTACGACTTCTTCTACCCGGACAACCGGCACCCCATGGAGACGGCGGACTGCCTGCGCAACGCCATCGTTCAGGCGCGGGGAGCGCACTCGGGGACGACCGTGCAGGTGGTGGCGCATTCACTCGGCGCAATCATCGCGACGGGCGCGGACCACTCGCTCGCGGACGAAGAATGGATGCCGACGGAGGTCCCCACCAACTGCGGGTTCATGAAGAAGGTGCGCGGCCGGCATCGCAAGGGCTTCGTGCTCGAACCGGCGCCCAGCCCGAGTCAGCTCGACCTCCGGATGACCCTGATCGACCCCGTCTTCCAGGGGTTTACGGATGCTCCGCTGATTGTCTCCGACTGCGTGCCCGGACCGGGAGACCTCACCGCGGGCAGCGCGCTCATGCAGACGCTGAACACCCGGCCCACGTTCTCCAGGCAACGCAGGGTGTTCTATGCCAACCACCCGAATGATGACAAAGCCCGTGACCTCACCGAGTTCGATGACGCGGACCTCGAGCTGATCTGCAAGGCGATCCGAGGGGAGACCGTGCGCACCCGGAAGTTCGGCCTCATCAACGCGTGGAACGCCGTCAAGAACCTGCGGGCCGGTCCGGGAGGGAAGAAGCTCAAGGACGCCCTGGGCTGCGGCGGCTGCTCCGCGGCGCGCATCAAGGAGCTCGCCGGGCAGGTGGCACCCCGGTTGCCAGGCGACCACACAAAGGTCATCGAAGAAGTCACCTTCTGACCCCTCCTGGGACACATGAAGAGCGCGCCGCGCCATCCACCTCCCCCTGCGTGGGCGCTCCAGTTCCCCCTCTTTCCGCGCTCGAACGCGAACAGGAGGTGAGGAAGAAATCCCCCTTCGCACGTTATCTCGCGAGGAAAGGCAGAGACGCTTTCCGGAGCCCCACGCCCAACCTGGGCGCGGAGGCCTCAATCCACAGCACAAGGGGACAACACCATGAAGCGAGCGTCCATCGTTGTTTCGGCGGTGATGATGTCGGTCGGGTTTTCCAGCACGGCCCTGGCGGCCCCCATCACCGTGAATGGCTACGTCTGCGCGGCGAAGTACACCCGGCAACCCAACGTCGTCTACGGCCAGGGCTACGTGGTCGTGCAGGTGAACACCGGGGCGAACTGCACGGGGAGCTTCGTCGGCAGCTATTACTATCTGGGCTCGGGCGCCTCGTCCGCCGGCTACCAGTACAGCGAGGCCGAGCGCCTGGGCCTGTTCGAGCGCGCCACCCAGGCCGCCACCCAGGGCACGCAGGTCACCCTGTACGTGGAAGGCGCGGGCATCGGCATCCTCGACACCACCTACCGCGGCGACTGACGGCGGCCGGGCTTTCGCGCTCGCCTCCGACGAGGAACAACGCCTGGGGGCGAGCGTGCGCCCATGCGTTGCCGAGCACGGCTGCCGAGGGAGGGCCCTCGTCATCACCCACGGGCGGAGCAGCGGCGCATAGGATGCGCCGCCATGGACTTCCAGGCGCGACTCGAGGCGCTCACGCACCTGCTCAGGCCCTGGTCCCCACTCTGGTCCCGCTCCATCCTCCAGGGCTGGCCCGAGTCCGGCGCCGCCTATCCCGAGGACTGGCTTGCCTATGCCCGGTCGCTCGATGAAGCGGGCGAGCGGCGGCTGGACCAGGGGGTGCTCGTGGGCGTCCCTCCTCCGTCCCTGGGCGCGCTCCTCGGCGCACTCCAGGAACTGACGGCGCTGCCCTGGCACGAGGGCATTCATCCGCTGACAGTCGCGCAGACGCAGGGACTCAGCGCCAAGAAGACCCACGAACTCGAGCGGGTGCTCGCCCTGCTCGCGCCGAGAACGCGCTTCATCCACCATGCGGTCGATATCGGCGGCGGCATGGGACATCTCGCCCGCCTCTGTGCGCGGACGTTCGGGTGGACCTTCCACAGCATCGACCGGGACGCCGCGCTGCAGGACAAGGGCCGGCGGTGGTTGACGAGAACCAATACCCCGGTCCGGGACACCCTGTGCTTCATCCAGGCCTCCGTCGAGGACGGGTTCCAACCGCTGATCGATCCGCTCTTCTCCGGCCTGGACCGGGCTTCTATCGGTCTGCACACCTGCGGGCCGCTCGCCCTCACGCAGCTCCGCAAGAGCCAGGGGGCGGGCTTCGTCCTGAACATCGGCTGCTGCTACGACAAGCTGGAGGTCCCTCGGGACTACCCCGTGTCCGGCTTCGGGGGCGCGCACCCGCTGCCCTTCACCCCGCACGCCCTGGCGCTGACGACGCGGGGACGGCATCACAAGACAGAGGTGGAGTTCGCGCGGATGAAGCGGGTCTACGCGTGGCGCTTCGCGTTCGACCTCCTAGCCAAGCGGCACTTTCCCGAGCGCGGCTTCGTGAGGGCCGGGGACGCGTCCCGAACGCTCTATGACGGACCCTTCGCGGTCTACGCACTCGACCGTATGGAGCGCCTGGGCCTCGACCCCGGCATGACGGACGCCGAGCTGAATGCCTTCGAGGTGTCCTTTCGCGCCGAGACACGGGAGCTTTTGCTCTGCCATCTACTGAGGGACCGCTTCGCGAGGGCGTTGGAAGTCGTGCTCCTGCTTGATCGCGCAATCCTCCTGGAGGAGCTGGGCTTCCAGGTCGAACTCCTCCAGCTCTTCGATCCGCGCCTGTCTCCGCGCAACCTCGCGCTCATCGCGTTGCGGAGCGCTTGAGCACGGGCCGGGCCCCGTGGGAAACGCCTGTCCAGGCCACCCTCCCACAAGGGGCACCTCGGGGGCCTGGACAAGCTCACCTCGAGCCGCTCACAGTCCGTCGTGGTAGCAGAAGCCGTAGGTGCGGTCGAAGCCGTTGCCCGGGTGGACGTAGCCCAGGTAGCCCAGATCCTCGCCCGGACCACAGTCGGTACGGGCGCGCTCGTTGCGCAGGCAGGTGGCGGTGCCCGTACGGCCCAGGTCCAGGCACGTGCCGCGCGCGCCCTCGCTGCCGCAGTACTCGGCGAACGTCACCCCCGCGGTGCACGACGTCCCGATGGGCGCGGTGTCGAACGTGAAGCCGAAGGACTCCAGCACGCTCTGCTCGGTGCACAGTCCGTAGACGCCGCACACCATGCCCGACGGGCAACCGGGATTGTCGGCCATGAAGTCACACGTCTTCGTGCACTGGGCGTTCTGCGTGAGCAGGTCCGTGCAGGCGTAGCCCTGCTCGCAGTCCGTCGAGGCCAGCTCGTACTCGCTCGCGGCCGGCGTGGTGGTGCACGCCTCGCCCTGCGTCTTGGTCCCCAGCGAGCGCTCCAGCGTGCCATCCGAGCCCACGTAGTTGGTGGGCACGCAGGTGGTGTCCGGCAGGTTCGCCGTCAGCGAGCCCTGGCGGGGATCACACCCGTCCTGGCGCACGGTGTTCCACGTCGCGAAGCGCAGCCACTTGCACTCCCCGCCCGGCACCAGGGCGGAGCCCCGGAAGGGCGCGTTGAGCGGCGGGGCATTCACCGCCTCGCGCAGCACCACGTTGGCCAGCGCCCCGATGGTCTGGTCGGGCGAGACCTTCAGCGCCACCAGCATCGTCCCCGAATTGGCGACCAGGTACTTCTCCGCGGCCGTCCCCGCGTCCTTGTAGCCCAGGACGCACTGGTCACAGGCGAAGGTGTTCCCACCCCCCATGGACAGGTCGTACAGGCCCGGCTTCGTATTCACATCCAAGCGGATGCGCGCCAGGTCTGGCGCGGCCGGGTCCCCGAAGCTGCCGAAGTTGCCGCGCAGCATGGGCTGATTGGTATACATGATGGGCGTCAGCTCCACGCCGTTGGCCAGCTCCCCCATGGTGATCTCCTCACAGCCCGCGGGAGGAGACAGCTTCCGGGACTGCTCCTCGATGGAGCGCACCTCTTCGTGGTGCGTCGCGGGCTCCTTCTTCGCCGTGGGCTCACAGCCCACCAGCCCCGCGAGCAACACCACGCCCCAACGCAAACCCTTCACAGTCGAAGCCGCTCCAACGTGCGACGCCATGATGCCTCCCGTTCGCTCCAGACGCGTGTGCCCGCGCGGCACCACCGGACACGCCTGGAGTCCTTGTATGGGTGATAGGCCTGCAATGGCATTTCAGTCCTGGCTGAAATGGCGCGTGTGGACCGACGGACCACGAGTCGGTCCACCCATGCACGGGACTCAACGGCAGACGCGCGGACTTGTCGCGAGCGCCTTCACCAATCTGTCCACTTTGTCCTATTTTCCCCACATGGCATGATTGCGCGTATGATTGGCGTCACGCGCGGCGTGGGCCGCGCGAATCCCTCGCGCGACCCCGCCTTAGCCAGACACGGACTAGCAGTTCTGCCTGCAGGGCGGCGGGGGGCCGACGGGCGGAGGGCTCCCGGCAGGAGGCGTGTTGATGCTGCTGTGGCAGGTGTAGAGCTGCAGGTCAAAGCAGTACTGGCGGTAGTACTGGGCTGACGCTCCGGAGCCATACATGTACTGGGAGCAGTTCCAGAAGCTCCACTTGTACGGCGTCCCGCTCGGACAGCTCGAATCCAGCCACCCACCGCTGCCGTAGTCGCGACAAGCGCCCTGGTACGTCCCGGGCTGACACACGTTCTGCTCCACCTCGCCCACTTCCACCGTCTCGGCGGACGCCTCGTCCATCGGCGCTCCACCACAGGCAGCGGCGCCCAACCACATCGCCCCCAGGAACAACGGCCGCATGACTTGCTTCAACATGGATTGACCTCTTGGATTGTCAGCCCTGCCGTGACCCTTTCGGCGGCAGGTAGAGGCCACTCTGCTTGTCGTGCTGATTAACCGGGATTAATCACAATTAAATGTGACGATTGCCAGGCCTGTCCGGCGGGCGAAGGCCACGCCACCCGCGCGCCTGAATGGAGGCAGGCGCGGCCTCGGGCCATCCCCGTGGGAACGGGAGGGGGGGCGAAGGTCTGCCTGCCCCACCTCCTCGCAATGTCCCGGCTCAGCGCGCCTGGGCGATGCGGTTGTTGGTTCCGGTGTTGCTGACGCGCGGCTTCTTGCCCTTCTCCGCGCCCTGCTTCCAGGAGACCTTGTTGCCGCTGCCCGTCGTCTCGATGCGGTGCGCGGTGTGGACCACGACCTGATTGTCGCTGCCCGTCACCTCGACGAGCTCGCAGGTCCCCGTCAGGGTGACCTTGTTGTCGGAGCCAACAATCTCCACCTTGCCCCCGTCGGCACAGTCGTGCGTCACCGTGCGCTCGGAGTCCACCAGTTCGAGCGAGCCGCTGCGCCGCGACGACGTGTCAGCCTCGTCGTCATCGTCATGCGCCATGGCGCCATCGACCTGGACGTCGACGCCTCCGCCCGAGCGTACCCGTGTCGTTCCGCCGCGCGTCTCGACGGTATTCCCCTGCGCCTTCACCTTCACGCTTCCGTCCTTGCCGACCTTGACCGACGCGGCCTCGTCCTCATCCTGGGCACGGGCCGTCATGGACCCCAGGACACATGCGATGACGATGAAGGCCTTCGATTTGAATGGGTTGTGCATTGCGGTGGACCCCTTGAGTGGCTGGATGCGCAATGTACGCAACGGCGTCGCGGAGATTCAAAATCCCCGCGACATATCGCGCGACAGTCCAGTGGATTGCAGTGAGCCTTCATCTCGGCACATGCAGCGGAGGGGCATGGCGAACCTGGCGGACCTCGACCCGGAGTGGCGGGCGTGATGCCCCGTGTCCCTAGGCCTTCGCGAGGACGGGGCCGAGCACCTTCAGCAGCTCCTCGGGCGCCTCGGACACCCATGCGGGCGGAATCTCCACGTATTCGTCACGCAGCACCTTCACGAGGCGGTCCGCCAGCGCGCGGTCCTCCGGCCATGAAGGGACGAGGTACTCACGGACCAGCAGCTCCACCGTGGCCGTCTGCCGCCAGATGACCTGGGACAGCCGCTCGAGCACCCCGGGCGGCTCCACCTTCATGCCTCGCGCCAGGGCGTGGTACGCGGCCGGGTCCTCCACCCTCGACAGGCAGGCGTAGAGCCGCCCTCGCACCGCGTCGTCCTGCTCCGCTTCCAGCCCGGAGAAGAGCAGCGGCCGAGTCTTCTCCGGCCAGTGATTGAAGAGCACCTGGTACAGCGCGCTCCGCACCGGGGCGAACCGGGGTCCCCCATTCTCCGAGGCCCGCAGCGCGGCCACGAACTGCTCGAAGGCCTCGGGAGTCTCCACGAAGGTCTTGCTGCCATACGCGGCGCGGACCATGACGGGGGCGTCCTGGACGCTGTCCATGCGCGCCTTCAGTGAGCCCGTCGTAAAGGGCTGCTGGGGGTCCCGCTTCGAGCCGCCCCGAGCCCGCTCCTTCTTCGGACAGGGCTCGAAGGTCCCCGGCGCCGGAGTGCCCACCGCCGAGCGCATGAGCTTCCGCACCTCGTCGTCCTCCACCCAGGGGTAGAGCGGCGCCAGGACGACCCCTTTCTTCCGCTCCAGCGTGGCCACGTAGTAGTGCCCGGCGATATCCACGAGGACCTGGAACCGGTCGGGTTCGAGCACCGCGGCGATATGCGCAAGCATCCGCAGTGCCTTCGGGAGCTCGAAGAAGCGCTCGGGCAGGCGCAGCAGGTGCTCCTCGGCGGAAGCATCCTTCGTCGTGCCGTCGAAGAGGTCGAGCAGGCTGTCCGCGCCGACGGAGAGCGGAACCTGGGCCTCCTCCCCTTCAGGCACCGAGAACCCGACCCGCTCATCCTCCTTCAAGGACCAGCAGACCTCCGCCTCGTCGAGCCCGTCATCGGAGGCCAGGAACACGCCGTGCTCGAACTCCAGGAACGTGTCCTGGAACACCACGCAGATGAGCGCCTCCGGAAAGTCATCCAGGGCGGCCAGCAACACCTGCTCCACCTTCTGCTTCTCGTGAAGGTCCGGGCCCGCGGTGATGCCGCGCCTCAGGAGTGTTGGCCGCACCTCTTCCGAGGCCTCGCAGCCACGAATCTTCACGTAGTCGACGTGGGACATGCCGGGAGGATAGCCCCGGCGCCATCACGGTGACACGGGGCACGGCACCTGAGTGGGATTGAGCCATTCCTCCGCTACTCCGCGGTCGCCTCGGGCCACCACGATGCCGGGTAGGGACGTCTGGGGACCTGCGCTCCGTTCGTCGGTCGGAGGCTCGCGAGCTGGCAGCTTCCGTCCGGCGCGCGACCCACCGCCCAGCGCAGGTCCGGACTGAAGGATTCGAGCGTCACGGGCGTCCGCAGGGCCATCGGATAGAAGAGCTTCAGCGTCCGGGTATCGAGGATGACGAGCGGGTCGAGGCTCAGGGCCAGCCAGCTCTCGCCGAGCCACCGCGAACCACCCGCCCAGGAGGCAGGAATGCCTCCAGATGCCCCCAGGACCGCATCCCGCACGCGCTCGGGCAACTTCGGCCGACGGATGGCCCCGGAGGACACCTCCTCGAGCACCGGCGCCCGCCCATCCCTCGGGTCGAGGTCCAGGGCATGCCGACGGCTGGGTGAAAAGGAGCGACTCTCGCCATCGTCCGGCCACACCTGCGTCGCGCCCACCACACCGGTGCTCGGATCCCACAGCGCGCTGAGGAGCTCCCTCTCGGCGGGTGGATTGTAGTCACCGGCGAAATACTGCACGCCAGGGAGCGTGGAGACCCCGAATCGAAGCAGGTAGCGCGCTCCTTGTTTCTCCCAGCCCATGGGCGTCACCCACCGCAGCTCGGGTATCCGAAGAGATGGGGACACTCCTCCGTCACGCTCGATGACACGGATTGCATTGTCGGAGCTCCGCAACGCGACCGAGTGCCACTCCGGATGGACCTCGAAGGAGTACGGTCCCTCCAGTCCCTGGGCCCAGTCACCCTGGAACCGGACCTCGTCCGAGCCTCCGTCACCCCGGTACCATCGGCACGCGACGCCGAGGGTCCGAGCGCTCCCGCCATCCGGAGTCAGGCCCCGGCAGCCGACACAGGTGCTCAACGCATCACCGCCGCAGGCGAGATGCTCGTTGGAGACCGCGGCGCCCGTCAGGAGTACCGGGGGAGTCCGGGTGCCCGGCTCGACGGCCCAGATGCGCCTCGTTCCAGCATCCTCCGGTTCTTCGAGCAGCATGTGTCGCCCACCCGGGGTGAAGGCCAGGTAGTCGGCTCCGGAAGGCGCGCAGGGTTGGAAGGGCTCGAGGACGAAGCCTTCCGGATTCTCTGAGCGCGGAGACGCCGCCAGCGACACGCTCGCGAGCACGAGTCCCAACACGACGGTCCCCATTCGTTTCACCAGACCCTCCCGTCGCCGTTACAGCATGAAGACTTCACGTCGCAAACCGCTTCCGGTAGTCGCTTGGCGAGATGGAAAGATTGCGCTGGAAGGTCACCCGCATCCTTTCCTCGTTCCCGAAGCCGCACACGCGGGCGATCTGGTCGACGTTGCGCTTCGAATCCTCCAGCATCCGCCGGGCGGCCTCCAGCCGCAGGACCTCGATGGCCTTCGCCGGAGTGCGGCCGGTCTTCTGCTTGTAGACACGCGCGAAGTTGCGCGGGCTCATGCGGGCTCTTTCGGCCAACGCTTCGACGGTGAGGTTGTCGCTGCCCAGGTTGTCGGAGATCCACAGGTGCAGCTCATCGAAGGCGGCGCCGTCCTTCGTCTGCGACTTCAGCAGCTCACTGAACTGCGACTGCCCACCCGGCCGCTTCAGGAAGACGACCAACTCCCTTGCCACCTTCATGGCCAGGTCATGTCCATGGTCCGCCTCCACCAGCGCGAGGGCCAGGTCGATTCCCGCACTGACGCCGGCCGAGGTCCACACAGGGCCTTCACGGACGAAGAGCGCGTCGTGGTCGATCTTGATTGAAGGGAAGCGCTCGCGCAGCAGGTCGCACATGGCCCAGTGTGTCGCCGCGCGCTTGTCCTGAAGGAGCCCGGCCTGGGCCAGCAGGAAGGTGCCGCTGCAGACCGATGCGGTGCGGCGGGTCGCTGCCGCCTTCAGCCGAAGCCATTCAATCAGCGGCTCGGAGCGGGCCAGCACCTGCTCGATGTTGGGCGAGCCAGGAACGACAACAGTGTCGACAGGGACTCTCGCGAACGCGGCGAGCGGCACCGTCTGCAACGCGACGCCTTCCGCCGACTGCACCAGCCCACCGTCAAGGCTCGCCGTGTGGCGGAGGTACCCCGGCAAGCCGCACTCCGCCAGGGCCTTTGAGGCGGCCCAGAACACTGTCTGGGGCCCCGTCAGGTCCAGCAACCCCATGTCGGGAAAGGCGACGAAGAGCACGGTGCGCTGCCCGCCCGAAACTGGCAGAAATTCCGGGGTATCTGTCATGGCTGCCAGACCCTTTCATGCCTACATTCTCGTCGTCAACGGAGAGGCAAACATGAAGATCGTGGTCATCGGTGGCACCGGCCTCATCGGAACGAAGGTGGTGACGAGGCTTCGCGGGCAGGGCCACGAGGTGGTGGCGGCCGCGCCCAGCTCGGGCATCAACGCCCTCACGGGTGAAGGCCTGGAGGAGGCGCTCGCGGGCGCGCGGGTGGTCGTCGATGTGGCGAACTCGCCGTCGTTCGAGGACAAGGCCGTGCTGGAGTTCTTCGAGACCTCGGGGCGCAATCTCCTCGCGGCGGAAGAGAAGGCTGGCGTGAAGCACCACGTCGCGCTGTCGGTGGTCGGCACCGAGCGGCTTCTGGGCAGCGGCTACTTCCGCGGCAAGATGGCGCAGGAAAAGCTCATCACGGCTGGCAGGATTCCGTACACCCTGGTGCGCTCGACGCAGTTCTTCGAGTTCATGGGCGGCATCGCCAAGGCGGGAACGGAAGGCGAGACGGTGCGCGTTTCCACGGCGCTCATACAGCCCATCTCGTCGGACGACGTGGCGGACGCGGTGGCCGAAGCGGCGCTGGGCGCGCCGGTCAATGGCATCGTCGAAGTGGCCGGGCCGGAGCGTGTGCGACTCGTCGACGTGGTCCAACGCTTCATGACCGCGAAGCAGGACGGGCGCAAGGTCATCGCCGATGCTCACGCGCCCTACTTTGGCGTGGAGCTGGACGACCAGTCGCTCACGCCGGGCGACGGAGTTCGTGTCGGGCCGACGCGGTTCGAGGAGTGGCTCCGCCGTTCCGCGACATAGTCCGCGCGTTGGGCCTCCGTCGCTCCAGCCCCATCCTCCCAGGCGACAGGGTTTGGGCGGCCAACACCACACTGCATTCAAAGAAATCGGGCAACCCCTGTCTTGTCATTGACCAGCACCATCAACGGCCCATCGAAAACGGAGCCATCCTCACCACTCCGGTCAAACAAGACGACCCATTCATCGGCCATCCTCGGGTGCTTCCGCGCTCCTGAAGCCAGCCGCAATACCGCCCTCACCTCTCGCGCGACAAAACGCCGCGCCGCATCAGTCGCCTCGTCAGCATTCATCGCCCAGACGCCCTCCATTCAAGGATGGACCGTGTGTATCAGGCTCGTCGGCCGACAGCACTCGCCCAGCATCATTGGGATGCGCGGACAAGCCACGGAAGAGCCGGTTTGACTTCCCGTGGGGGAAACCCTTAGGGTCCGCCCCCCTTTTTCGGGAGTCGACGATTTTCATCAAGTATCGGGCGTGAGGAACCTGGCCATCGACGCCTGGAGCGGTTCTGACACTGCACGGGCCTGTTCGAACGACCCCAACGAGGAGGGCATCCCCTGCTTCCACCACGAGGGCGAGCTGTTCTCCACCACGGTCGACGACGTCCTCAAACACGTCGGCAGATGGCTGACGGACCCCGAGACCCAGAATGAAGTGCTGCTCATCTGGATTGAAGACACCTTTGGCAGCGATCACTCCCGAACGCTGTTCTTCAACGAGTTCGTCCAGTACATCGACAAGGACTATCCGGACACCTCGAAGCCGCTGACGGGCGACCTCATCTTCGGCCCCGCGCTCAAGCAGGCCTTCTTCCCCTCCCAGTGGCCCACGCCGCGCCAGCTCGTCGCCATGGGCAAGCGGGTCATCGTCTCCGTCAAGCACAGCTCCCACTACACCTCCATCTCCGCGGGGGGCCAGCAGGTCAGTCAGCTTGTCTTCTCGGAGTCGGAAGTAGACAAACCCGGCTGGCCCAACAACGGCAAGTTCACGGGGTACTACGCCTGCTCATATGAGGGCAACGCCTCCGCCCTGGGCCTCGATTGGACGGAGTTCTCCGAGCTCAAGATCACGGACCACTTCGAGCTGCCCCAGCCCGCTCTCGCATGGAACGAGCTCGACGTCGCTGGAGCGGTAGCGTGTGGTTTCAGCGTCACACTGGATCACGTCGAGGCGGACCCGGACCGCGAGGCGGAGAACGGCTACAACTACTACAACAGCACGATGGGTCCCGCCATCTGGTCCTTCTCCGAAGGCGAGCCCAACAACACCGGCGGCACCGAGCACTGCGCGGAACTCATGGCGGGCACGGGACGTTGGAACGACCTCGCCTGTGACGTCACCCGGAAGTATGCCTGCAGGAAGACGAGCTCGACCGAGTACGGCCCCAACAGCCCATACGACTCCACCTTCTGGCACGTGACGAGCACGAGCGGGAGCTGGTGGGGCGGCTTCACGGCCTGTCCCGCGGGCTATTCCTTCCTTCCGCCGGTCAATGGATGGGAGGCGAAGAAGCTCGCCAACGTCATCTCTGGCACGCAGAACAGCGTGTGGATCAACTTCACGGACCGCTACCAGGAAGGGACCTGGGTCATTGACGGGTACAACAACTGGAGCACCGGCGAACCCAACAACTCGGGCGGCAACGAGCACTGCGTGGAGATGACGCCCACTGGAACCTGGAACGACACGCCATGCTCGGATATCCGACGCCATGCTTGTGAGCGACTGGAGGCGTGTGCCTCCGGCGCCTGCCCCGCGAAGTGGGTCCTCTCCCCAGTCGGGAGCTGGTGGTGGCAGAACTGCCCGGTTGGATATACTTTTTCGGCCCCCGAAAACCCGACTGAAAATGCCGAATTGTTCGCGGTCGCCGGCGGCGAGCGCGTCTGGCTCAATCGCTCCAACAACGTGAGCGGAGGTCGCTGGGCACCCGGCGCATATACGGCTTGGGACAGCACCGAGCCGAACAACTTCAATGGCAACGAGCACTGCGCCGCCATGATCGCTGACGGCACCTGGTGGGACCAGACCTGCGGGACGACGCACAAGCGCGCTTGCCGGAAGGCCAACACGGCCTGCACCACATCGGGCTGCCCGAGCAATCTCTGGGCGCTCAGCTCCTTCCCCGGAGCATGGGACCCGTCGACCTCCGGAGGGACGTGCCCCACGGGCTACGAGTTCAAGGCCCCAAGGAATGAGGCGGAGAACACCGCCCTCATGAACACCGCCGCGGGGCAGCAGGTCTGGCTCAACTACGCCGACCTCGGTCACGAGGGAACCTGGTCCTCCTGGGGCGTGAACTGACCTCGGGCACCAACCTGCAATAGCCCGCTGTCCGGGAGCGCGACCTCGTTGAGCGTCGCGCTCCCGCGCAGCGGCCCGGCCCCATCCAGTCCCCGCACCCACTCGATGAAGCCCGATGGCGCCACACACCCGGTGCCCGCGAAAGGCACCTGCTCGCGAACTTCAGTTCAGGTGCTTCCCGTGCTCACCCCATTCACCCTGGCGCAGCAGCGCCTCGCGCAGTTGGGTCCGCGCACGGTGCAGCCGCGTCTTCATGGCGGCCAGCTCAAGCCCCAGGGCCCTACAGACCTCTTCACCAGAGAGTCCCTCGAGGTCTCGCATGATGAGCACCTCGCGATAGGCCGGTGCCAGGCCCGCGATGGCCGCATGGACGGACTGGATGAGCTCCCAGCGCTCCAGGGCCTTCTGCGGGTCGAGCGCGTCGGACACAAGGCCGGCGTCCTCCCCCAGTTGCTCGCCCAGGGACTGCCGCTCGCGGACGAAGGGACGGAGCATGCGCAGGCACGTGTTGCGCACCACGCTCATCAACCACGAGAGGACGCTGGCGTCCCGCTGCACCTCGGGGCGCTTCGCGAGCTTCGTGAAGGCCTCCTGCACCGCATCGTCCGCGTCGTAGCCGTCCCGGCACACGCGCAGGCCGAACCGGTACACCCGGTCGTGGTAGGTGCGCACCAGCGCGGCGAGGGCCTCGTCATCACCCCGGGCCGCCGCGGCAAGCAACCCTCCGTGCCCCGCGCCCATCAGCGCCCCGGCTCCAGGGGGCACGTCGAACGGCCCATCAGGGCATAGCCGAGGCAGCTCCCCGCCAGGGCCGAGAAGAGCAGATACGCCCCAAGCACTCCGAAGGTCGCGACCCGGATGGCCAGCGGCAGCGGCGCCAGGACCGCACACGTGACCAGCATCAACCCGCCCAGGGCCCTGAACAGCCGCTCCACCTTCCCGACATTTCGCTTCATGACGCCCTCCATTCACCAGGAGAAGTCACGTCGCGCCAGAAAGGATTCAGGGCCCCGGATTTTTTCGCCGCCCCGCGTGCCAGATTCGCGGCGAGTCCACGGGAGCCAACACGCGCCCCCGCGGACACCGGTGGCGCGGCTCCTCCGTGCTGGGGGGCTCCCGGACACTTCCGCCCCACGGGAAGCCGTGAATCAGGCGGTGCTTCGCACTGGTGCGGAACGCTCCTCCGTCGCGGCTGCGTCGCCGGGCACCGAGGGCATCAGGCTGACCTTCAATTTCGCCACGTTGGGTGACACCCCGAAGAAGGAGTCATAGGCGTTGAGGTGCTGCTCCCCCACCGTCGTCAGGAAATCATTGAAGTCACCCGGATGGGGCGGCAGCGGCGACGGCGTGAACTTCTGCGAAGGCAGTCTGACGTAGGGATTCGGGCTCGGCAGCAATTGGTACTTCTGGTTGATCGCGCCATAAACGAGGTTGGCATCGAGGCCCAGGAAGCCGCTGAGCGGGCCGTAGAGCGTCTGGCACGACTTGTTCTCGACGTAATCCCACACCACGTCGTTCTGCACATTGTACGGCTGGACGTTCATCAGGTTGGTCCAGCCGTGCGGCACCACGTCATACTGGTTCCAGATGACCTGGTTCCAGTAGCCATAATTCGCGATGCCGGAGATCGCCGTCGGAGGAAAGAGCGCAGTAAAGGCGCTGACGAATCCTTGATCTCCGGTCGAGGGAGCGGCCGTCGGCAGCACATAGAGCGCGGCCCACCGCTTCACATCGAAGATGCTCTGATAGAGCCAGCGGGCCAAGGTCGGGCAGAGCGAGCCACCCAGACTGTGCCCAGCGAAGATCAGCGTCGACTGATAGGACGCCTTCTCCCCCAGGAAGGTCTGAAGCGATTGATTCGTCTTCGAATCCAGCATGTTCAGCAGATTCGTGGTCCCCCGTGCCGCCCCCTGCGAAACGTTCCCCACGTTGAATTGACTGGGACTGGTGCTGTTCGTCGGGGTGATTCCCACCGGGAAGGCCACCGTGTTCGTGACGCTATTGTCCAGACAGTCCGTGTCGTACCAATTGTGCGAGGTATCGCTGTTCCCGTTGGTGCCAGCGATCGCCACGACATAGCAGTCCGATTGCGCATTGTGGACCGCGTACATGACATTGTCGGCCACCTTGGACACCCTGCCCTTGCCGCTGCAGTCCGTGTCGGTTTGATAGACGCAAGGTCCCCACACTCGCGTCCACACCCCCAGTTGTTGACTATTGCTCGTCAACGCAGCATCGATGATCGGCCCAAGCTGCTGCGCGATGTTGGAGGCCGTGTCTTCCAGGCTGTCGCCCAGACCTGAGAACCTCGAAAGCTTGTATACCGTCTGGATGATATTGTAGCTTCCGCCGGTATAGATTGGCTGAACGATACTCATACGAATGAGCCTCCCTTTGTGTGGTGATGATCCGCCCGGAAACCCAAGCAGAAGGCATGCCAGCACGCCCTGCCGCGGTTCCCCAAGGCAATCACACGCATCTCAGGACTCACACCAGGCGGTTGACGCGTCAACAGGGGTCCTGACACGTCAGGAGGGTGCTTGACGCGTCAGCGGCGACTCGATGGCCCGATGGCCGCGAGCCGGAGGGACACGAAGCCACCCCAACCTCGAGGACGACGACCCCGGGGCCGGCCCTGGAACCGGTTCACCCCGCACATCCCGCCCCGCTCCGCGCACCGCGAGTCACCGGCATCCCTGTTCCGCTTTTTTGTACGAGGTCGAGAATAAACCGAAGCCCGGGCACGTCAGGGGCCGCGCGCTCGTGTCCCCCAGGGAGCGCGCGGTGGATGACCGCGGAGGGTCCGACGCGCCCGATGCGGGTGCGGCGGGTGCCGTCCTCGCGGCAGACCCGATGTTTCACCATGACAAACAGAGCAATGCCAGTGCAGCCGGACAGGCAATTACATCAGGAGCGATACATGCAACGGAGCGAAGGTCAGCGGATGAGCCGATGGCTGGGAGTCTGCCTCGGACTGTGGTTCGCGGTGGGCTGTGGCCAACCCCCGACGGGGGATTCCGTCGAGGAAGCATCGGTGGGCTCGCCCATCACGCGCACGAAGCCACGCGCCCGCATGGCCGCGGGAGCGGAGCACTCCCTGTCAGTGCGACCGAACGGGACCGTGTGGGCGGCGGGCTCGAACGAATACGGGCAGTCGGGCAATGGCTCCACCACGAACAGCGCCGTGCCCCTACAGGTGCAGGGACTGACAGGGGCGACGGCGGTCGCCGCGGGCTCGATTCACTCGCTGGCGCTCCGCTCTGGCGGCACCGTGTGGGCCTGGGGCCACAATGGCAGCGGTCAGTTGGGAAATAGCTCCACGACATCCAGCCCTGTGCCCGTGCAGGTGCAGGGGGTGACGGGGGCGACGGCGGTGGCCGCGGGCGCGTATCACTCCCTGGCGGTGATGGCGGATGGCACCGTGCGGGCCTGGGGCAGCAACGGCTCTGGCCAACTGGGCAATGGCACCACCACCACCTCCTCCACGCCCGTCCAGGTGCAGGGGCTGACCGGGGCCGTGGCCGTGGTCGCGGGCCGCGATGTGTCCCTGGCCCTGCGCTTCGACGGCACCCTGTGGGCCTGGGGCAGCAACAGCGATGGCCAACTGGGCAATGGCACCACCACCTCCTCCTCCACGCCGGTGCAGGTGCAGGGGCTGACCGGAATCACGGCTGTCGCCGCGAGCGAGGATTACGCGCTGGCGGTGAAGTCCGACGGCACCGTGTGGGCCTGGGGCGACGCGAACCTCCCCATGACCCCGTGGCCGCTCTCCACGCCCGTGCAGGTGCAGGGGGTGACCGGAGCCGTGGACGTGGCCGCGGGCTACCTGTTCTCCCTGGTGGCGCGCTCCGATGGCACCGTATGGGCCTGGGGCTACAACGCCGAGAGCGGTCAACTGGGCGACGCCACCAAGATTGGCCGCACCACGCCCGCGGTGGTGCCAGGGCTGACCGGGGTCACCGCCGTCGCCGCGGGGCGGGACCACGCCATGGCCCTGCGCTCCGATGGCTCCGTGTGGACCTGGGGCAACAACGACATGGGGCAGCGTGGCGATGGGACGCCCGCGAGTCAGTTCCTGCCAGTGGCGGTGCAGGGGATGAGTGAGACATCCTCCGTGGCGGCGGCCCCGGCCCACTCCCTGGCGCTGCGGTACGACGGCACCGTGTGGGCCTGGGGCGCCAACTACGCCGGCCAGCTCGGGGATGGGACGACGACGCGCCGGGCCGCGCCCGTGCAGGTGCCGGGGCTCGGCGGCGTCATGGCTGTCGCCGCGGCTGGCGACCACTCGCTGGCGTTGCTCTTCGACGGCACCGTGTGGGAGTGGGGCAACGGCGGCGCCGTGCCGGTGCAGGTGCAGGGGCTGAGCGGAGTCGTGTCCATCGCCGCGGGAGGGGGCCACACCCTGGCGCTGCGCTCTGACGGCACCGTGTGGGCCTGGGGTAACAACTCCGTCGGGCAGTTGGGGAATCCCGGTGCCGGTTACGAGAGCGCCACGCCGGTGCAGGCGTCGGGACTCAGTGACGTCGTGAAGGTGGCGGCGGGTGGCGTACACTCGCTGGCGGTGCGCTCCGACGGCACCCTCTGGTCCTGGGGCGACAACTACCGAGGCCAGTTGGGGGATGGATCCAAGAGCCGTCGCTTCACGCCCGTGCGGGTGCAGGGACTGACCGGGGTCGTGAGCGTGTCGGGAGGCAGTGAGCACTCGCTGGCGGTGCGCTTCGATGGCACCGGGTGGGCCTGGGGCGACGGTGGGCAGGGCACGCTGCTGCTCGCCAATGGCTGGTACAGCAGCACCCGACCGGCGCAGGTGGCGATGACGGGCCTGGTGGAGCTGGCCGGTGGTGGGGACACCTCGCTGGCCTTGAGCGCCACCGGCGCCTTGTGGGCCGGCGGCACCAACGAATCAGGGCAATTGGGCAATGGCACCACGTCCAATCCGCTCGCGCCGGGGCAGGTGCAGGGGCTGGGCGGCGCGGTCGTCACGGCCGCCGCGGGAGGCGACCACATGCTGGCCGTTCGTGATGACGGCACCGTGTGGGCCTGGGGCCACAACTCCGATGGCCAGTTGGGCCATGGCGCCCCCTCCGACGGAACCACTCCCAGCATCTCCCTGCTGTAACCCCCTGGGGCCACCGCGGGCCCGGAGCGAGCATGGCTCCGGGCCCGCCCGTCGGCGCATGGCTCGACTCCCGCCCGGAGTCCTTGCGAGCCCATGGGGCATGCCTCCATTCTCGCCCTCCTCGCATGCGCTCCGTTCATCTCCTCGCGCCCCTCACCGCCCTGCTGCTCGGCCTCACCCTTCCCTCCAGCGCGGCCCCCAAGGACGCAGAGCGCTCCTTCCGGGTCCAACCTCCCGCGGCCTGGGTGCGCCCGGTCGCGCTGGAGACGCGGGACTCGCGGCCCCTGGGCGAAACCGGGGGCGTTCACTACGCGCTCGCCGATATCCAGGTGCGCGCGGAGCGCCCGCGGGTGGAGCGTTATGCCCACTACGCGCGACGCGTCCTCACCGAGGGCGGCATCGAGGAAGCCGCCGAAATCAACGTGACGTTCGACCCATCCTTCGAGCGTCTCACCCTGCACGGCGTCTGGCTGCACCGCGGCGGGCAACGAAAGGATGTGCTGGAGCCCCAGGCCGTGAAGGTCATCCAGCAGGAGCGCGAGCTGGAGCAGCGGCTCTACAACGGCACCCTCTCCGCGCTCATCTTCGTGCGCGACGTGCGCGTGGGTGACGTCATCGAGTACGACTTCACCGTCGAGGGCGACAACCCTGTCTTCGATGGCCGCTTCCTCGCCTCCGTGGAAACGCGCTACGGCACGCCCCTGGGCCACTGGCGCTACCGGTTGCTATGGCCCTCCGCGCGCGGGCTGCATGTGAAGCAACACGGCACGGACGTGTCCCCCTCCGTGAAGGAGGCGGGCGGTGTGCGTGAGTACGTCTGGGAGCAGCACGACGTGCCGGCGCTCAGCATCGATGACTCGCTTCCCTCCTGGTACCAGCCCTGGCCCTGGCTGCAGCTCAGCGAGTTCGATAGCTGGGCCGCGGTGGCGCGCTGGGCCGTGCCCCTCTACCAGGCGCCCGCGCGGTTGCCCCCGACGCTCCAGGAAGAGGTGAAGCGACTGCGCGCGGCGCACGCCTCCCCCTCCGCGCGCCTGCTCGGGGCGCTGCGCTTCGTGCAGGACGAGGTGCGCTACCTGGGGATGGAGCTGGGCCCCAACTCGCACCGCCCCCATGCTCCGGAGGAAGTGCTCGCGCGGCGCTTTGGTGACTGCAAGGACAAGACGCTGCTGCTCGTCACGCTGCTGCGAGCGCTCGGCATCGAGGCCCGGCCGGCGCTCGTCCACTCCGCCTGGAAGCAGAAGGTGGAGTCGATGCATCCGTCTCCCGTCGTGTTCGACCACGTCATCGTCCAGGCGCGCCTGGAGGGGCGTGACTATTGGCTGGACCCCACGGCCTCACACGAGCGCGGTCCGTTGGAGTCCTTCGAGCCGCCGCCGTTCCGCCGCGCCCTGCCGATTGACGAGGCCACCACGGGACTGGTGGAGATTCCGGAGCCGCTCAGGCTGGAGCCCGTGATGGAACGGGAGGAGTCCTACACGGAGAGCGCCGACGGCCAACCCGTGACCCTCACCGTGACGACGCACTGGAAGGGTCCGAGTGCCAATCAAATGCGCCGAAACCTCTCTACCGCGTCACTGAAGGACGTGGAGCGTGAGTACCTCAACTTCCATGCGCGCGATGACCCGACGATTCGCGCCACCGCGCCGCTCTCCGTGCAGGACGACCCGGAGCGCAACGTCATCACCCTGGTGGAGCGCTACGTCATCGAGTCCTTCTGGTTGGAGCAGCAGCGCGAATTCACCGCATCCACCATCACCCGCTACCTCACCCGACCGCGCATCGGCCAGCGCACCATGCCCCTGGCCATCATGCACCCGGTGAATGTGCTGCAACGCATCCGCTTCGAGTCGCTCCATCCCATGCGCATCAGGCACCAACGGGACACCGTCCAGGGACCCGCCAGCGCACTCGACTACCGGTTCTGGACGGAGGACAGCGACAACGTGCTCTTCCTCGAGTACCGCTACCACAGCCTCGCGGACGCGGTGGAGCCCGCCCAGTCCATGGCGCACCTGGAGGCCCTGAAGCGGATGGAAACCCACACCGGCTATCAGGTGACGCTCGGCACGACTCACGGCAACGGAGGCCGTGGCACTTCCGGATTCACCTGGTTCGGCGTGGCCATGGGGCTGGGGGGCCTCGCGCTGGGCGGGCTCCTCATGTTCATGGGTGATGGGCCGCGCGCGTTCCTCCGGGACATGCAGGCGCGGCGGCGCAAGCGGGCGTTCTCGCGCAAATTCGCCTCCGTCGAAGGGGACAGCCCCGCTCAGGCCATTTCGCTCGCCACCGTGGGCGAGCTGCACGCGCGGCTGTCCGGAGTGCGCTGCGCGTGCGGCGTGGCCGGTGCCGGGGCACCGAAGCTGGAGGAGGTCGTCCTCGGAGAGCAGCACCTCGTCCTGGCGAAGTGGACATGCTCCGGCTGTGGCCGCGGACGCCATGCCTACTTCACGGTGCGCGAGGAGCGCGCGGCCTGAATCCCTACGGGCCGAAGGGCACCTGCGCGGGTGGCCTTCCGGGACAGGGCGCCGTGCCCGCCAGGCTCCGTGAGTCCGTGCACCGGAGGGGGGGACGGTTGCGATGCAAATCGGCGACCAGGGTGTCCGGAAACCCGGGATTGGACGACCACCGGTCCTGAGTTCCCCTCGTGGAGCAAGGACCCGCACGCCCCGGAAGTACGACGACCCGAGCCCCCCGTTGGCAGGCACACTCCACACACCACGTGGAGTCCCCCCTACCTCCGAGGTCCCTTCTTGACACGCTCCCTTCGCACCCTAGGGCTCATTCTTTCGACCTTGTGTCTCTCGCCGCTGGCGGGTTGCGACAAGGACCCACCCTCCCCATCCACCCCGGACGCGGGCCGGGACGCGGGCAGCGATGCAGGGCCGGATGCGGGCCCCCATGAGGACCCCGATGCGGGCCCGGACGCCGGCCCCAATGAAGGCCCCGACGCGGGACCGGACGCGGGCCCCAATGAGAACCCGGACGCGGGACCGGATGCGGGCGTGGATGCCGGTCCCTATGTCTGGGATGGCACCTACGTACCGCTCGAGGAGCATGGGGACGTCGAGGACAAGGGCATCCTGGCCGACTGCAAGTTCGACCCCCGGAACGTCTCGCCCACCATCTGCAACGAGTTGGACCGCGCCGACCTTTTCGACCTGTCCCAGTGTGAGACGCAGTCGCTCGGCGCGCTGGTCCAGGAGGGCATCTACCAGGTCGAGCTCCGGGGAGAGCGCGCGCTGCCGGATGGCGGCACCCGCATCGTCCCTTCCTCGACGGGGTTCCTGCTTCGCGACGACGGCGGCACCAGCACTCTGTATGACCAGCCCATTCTCAAGCTCGACATGGAGGGAGACCGCTTTGTCCTGCAGGGCCAACTGCCGCGAACCGGCCTCGTCATGAACCTGACGGGCTGCGAGGCGAAGGCCCCCAACATCCTCACTGGCTGCTTCGCATCTTGCCGCCGAGGCCAGTTCACCCAGGGCGGCACGTTCGAGGCCCACCGCGTCGTCAAACAGGAGGCCGAGCCCGAGTCCTCGGGCGGGCTCGCGCTGTTGTCCGAGCACCGCGTCTCCACGGGCCTGGCCGTGGACATCTACGTCACCAAGGGGCACGCCTACGTCGTCTCCATGCCCCACCAGGACCAATTGGGTGGACTCACCGTTTTCGACGTGAGCAACCCGCGCAACCCCGTGCGCACCGCCTCCATCAGCCTGCCTGGGGACAACTTCTGGAATGGCGTGTGGGCCAAGGACAACGCGCTCTACGTCGCGAGCAATGACTCGGGCGTCGTCGTCTATGACATCTCCCAGCCCGCCGAGCCCCTCTTCGTGCGCAGCCTGTCCACGGGCGGAGACGGAGGCGCGCACACGGTGCTCGTCGACGGCAACTTCCTCTACGCCATGGTCCCCATCTCTGGCACCTTCATCTACGACCTCACCCACCCACTTGACCCGGTGCTGCGCACCGTCATCCCAGGGGGTCCCCACGACTCCTTCGTCTACGAGGGGCGCCTGTACATCAGCGACTCCAGCGACGGCTATGCCCTCTTCGACCTCGCCAACCTCGACGACATCCGCGAGGTGGGCCGCTACATCATTCCCAATGGCTTCTCCCACCACAACGCGGTAGGCACCTTCGGGGGGAAGACCATCGCCTTCGAGGGCGGTGAGTTCAATGCCTCTCACGTGCGCGCGCTCGACGTCACCGACCCGGCGAACATCGTGAAGATTGGCACCTTCAAGATGCGACGTGTCACCTCCATGCACAACCTCATCCTGCGCGGCAACCTGCTCTACGTCGCGTGGTACCAGGAGGGCTTGCGCGTGCTGGATGTCTCAAACCCCACCCAGCTTCGCCAGGTGGCACACCACCACGTCTTCCGCGAGACGGACCCGCTCCGGGGTGACAGCCTCTTCGAGGGCCTCTTCGGCGTGCGCGTCCCGGGCGACGGCTACGTCTACACCGCCGAATCCTCCCGAGGGCTCATGATCTTCAACGAGCTATGAGCTTCCTCGGCGCTTCGTAGGAATGAAGCATCCCCAGGTGAGATCGGCGCCTGGGGATGCACGCATCCCCCTTCACTAGCCGTTCGCCTTCCTCGAGGTTCTCCACCTTGGGGAGCGGCTCGACGATCTCCACGACGCCGGGCGCCATGCTGACGTGCGTCCCCATCCGGTCATGCATGCGCGCGAGCACGCGATACCGGCCGAACGGCACGTCGGCGGTCCGCCAGTCGAATACCGTCAGCGCCGTGGCTGCCGCGGTGCCGAGCACGAGCGGAATCTGATCCGAAGTCGTCTCCGGATCGCCATCCGCGTCGGCGAGCAGGTCCACCGTGGCCGCCCCCGCGACGGTCGACACCCACTCGATGGACACCGGCACGCCAGGAGCGAGGGTCAAGCGCTCAGCGGGACGGACAACCGTGATGTGTCCGACGGCGGCGTCGACAGGAGGGCGGGCATATTCCTGAGAGCCGCAGCCCACGCTCATTGCAGTCACAAGGCCGAGCCGCGAGAAGTGAAGGCGCGTGGGCATGCCGGCACGCTAACACCCGGTGCGCGAGGTCAGCCCACGACTCAGGGCAGGTTGTCCGCGATGACCGCCCGGAGCGGCGTCTCATGGAATCCCAGGGTGCGAACTCGCTCACCGAGGATGTCCTGCTTGGAGTCCAGCGTCGGTGAACCTGTCTCGCTTCACGATGAGCTTCACGCGAGCGTTCGGCCTCTCCACGCAGCTGCCGGATGCACGCGCCTGGCCTTGGATGACGACCTGGCGACTTCACCCAGAAATTCCAGAAAAAGCTGCAATACGACTTCAAGTCCTCCGCATGAAGTGATGGAGTGCCGGTCCGCAGGGCCCGGCATGTGTCCGCCGTGACTGGCCGGGAATCACTCGATGTCGTGGGGGGCGAACGTCATGCGCCAGCAAGCGATTCTTCGTGTCGTGGTGGGGAGTGCCTCGCTGTGTCTGGGAGGCTGGAGTGAAGCAGCGTGGGCCGGTGGGCCCGCGCAAGGCCCCGTGGGAGTGCTCGCGGAGCCCGCCAGTGGCGCCGCGCGTCCCCGGACGCTGGATGACGCGCTGCTCGAGGTGGAGCGTGAGGTGCCGGGCTTCGGCGGCATGTATCACGATGAGAAGGGGCGGCTCGTGGTGCGCCTGGTGAATGCCACCGCGGCGCCGGCCGCGCGCCGGGCCATCGCCTCCGTGTTCGGCGCGGAGAGGATTCCCCAGGCGGGCGTCGTCACACAGCCCGCAACGCGGACGTTCTCCCAGCTCAAGGCCCTGCAGGAGCGACTCACACCGGACGTCCTCGCGCTGCCGGGCACCGTCTTCACGGATGTGGACGAGAAGTCGAACCGGGTGGCCATTGGCGTCGAGAAGGCCGAGGCGCGGGCCATCGTCGAGCGGGCCATCGCGCGCCTGGCGGTGGCTCGGGACGCGGTGGACATCGTCGAGTGGGGGCCCATCAACCCCACCAACGTGCAGAGCGGATGGACACCGGTGGGGGGCGGACTGCAGATAGAGACGCCGGGCAAGTACTGCACGCTCGGCTTCCCCGCGCTCCAGGGCGGAACGCTGGGCTTCGTGAGCAACTCGCACTGCACCCAGGTCCAGGGTGGGGTGGAGTCAACGCCCGCGTACCAGGCGGTGGCGCCGTGGCTGGTGGGGACGGAGACGACGGACCCCGGCTACGCCAGCGGTGGAAGCTGCCCGGCGGGGCGCATCTGCCGCTCGAGTGACAGCGCCTTCTTCCGCGGGGAAGCGGCCATCGCCACCTACGTCGTGCAGACGCCGGGCGCGTTCGACCTGAACATCTCCGCCTGGCCGGAAGTGACGGGGAAGGTGCTGTACCCCTCCCAGGGACAGACGGTGTTCAAGACGGGCCGCACCACGGGCACCACCAGCGGCACCATCCAGTGGGCGTGCGCCACGGTGAACTCGGGCGGTACGCCACACACGTTCTACTGCAACTACATCGCGACCAGCGCCACGCAGAACGGCGCCGGCGGTGACAGTGGCTCCCCCGTGTTCTTCCTCAACGGCAACGGGGTGACGCTGACGGGCCTGATGTGGGGCGCGGGCGCCAGCCCGTGGAACTTCGGCTTCTCGCCCCTGGGCGGCGTGCAGGCCGAGCTGGGTGTCGTCCCGTACTGCCAGGGCGGCGTGGGCTGCTGAGCGCCGCACACCCCGGGAAACAACCTGGGAGGAGGAGGGCACACTCCTCTTCCTCCCAGAACAGGGCCGGCCAGTTCCCTCAACAGGGAAAGCAGAACACCAGCCGGGAGTACGACGTCCGGACGCCCGAGAGGTACCTCCGCCCGCTGCATGTCTGGGTCTCGTTGCCCACCATCTCCGAATAGGTGTCATCCGAGAAGTAGTCCCACTCACAGCTCTGGGCTGGAGCCGCCTCGGCCTTCGGGGCATAGGTGGACGTTCCGAGGCCCACAAATGCGGGAACCGCAAGCACAACGCCCAAGAGCAGCCTTTTCATTGAATGCCTCCAAGGGGAAGAACCGCGCCCTCGAACCTAGGTTGCCTTGGATTGCAATGGCAAGAGGGCCCCAGGCGGGGCCGCCAGGGAAGACCTTGGGCGAGTCCCTGAAGGGCGCGCGGCATGTTATGAATTGCATGCACCCACCACTTTACGAGGGCACTCCCATGAAGAGCACCTTGCGCAGCATTTCGCTGATGGCCACGAGCCTGCTGATGGCCTGTGGTGAGGGCGCCCCCCAACAGGAAGGCGCTGGACTGCCCACACTCGAAGACAGTCACGCCGCTCTGGTTGCTCCCACCGCCTCCATCTCCTGCTCGAGCACCTCCACTGACATCACGTGCATTGGCGGCGCAACGGGTGGCAGCCCGCTTTACCGGAGCCAGTGGTCGCGGACGATGTACTTCGACGGCGAGGTCCTCAACTCCCCCTGGGGAGATGGCAGCGCCACGTATAGTGAGTCTTGCGTCACGCCGACGTCTGGGAACCCGCCAGGCTATTCCATCCGGTTCCGCTACCGCGTGGTGACGGCCGCACAGGAAGTCTCCAACGTCGCTACCGGCCCTATCTATGCTTGCGAGTGATTGCGGGCTGAAGCCCCGCCCTCCTCAGACGAACAAACCCGGCCGCTGACGTTCCAGTGGAATGCGAATGAACCACGGTGGACCGTGCCCCTGAGAGAGCGGCACGGCCCGCGCGTGGCACGAGAACCGAAAGACTCGCGCTACTCGCCGATGATGTCCGAGCCCAGGCTCACGCCGTCACTGTACACCGTGGCCTGGAAGGGGTTGCCATCACCGCTCATATCGAAAGCCATCACAACGGACGCGGCTTCCCCGAGCTGAGCCAGCCACGCATCCACCGCTTCCGGATCCCTGAACGCGTACGTGCCCGCCTCTGTCTGAACCACTTCGAACTGGTCCGCGCCCAGAAGTTCGCCGCGCGAGCCGAGCACCGCCACGTTCATGAAAGGACTCATGAGCGTCGGAGCCGCCCCGCCAATGCCGGCGAGGGCCATCTCCAGGCCCGAGGCGCCTCCAGCAACGGCGCCCGCCCTGAGTGACTTCTTCTTGATGGTCACCGTGACTGTCGCCGTGCCCTCGAACTTCCCAGTGCTCGGGTTGTACGTCATGGTCGTCGAGCCCGAGACAGTCGTCTCGCACGCCGGCAACAGGGCCAGCGCGAGGACCATCGGGACAATGCTCAGGATTCTCATCAACTTCGTCATGGCTGACACTCCAGATCGAGAGGAATGCGCTGCCATCCCTCCCCGGAACAGTCCAGGCAAGGCGGCAGGCCCGCGATACTCCATCAATACGACACACCACCCCGACCGCCCCCCCTTCGGGGACACCATGGCGAATCAAAGGCAATCACCCACCACATCAGGATGGCGACGACAAAGTACGATCCGAATCGTACATTGTCAAATGAGGGCGCTCGCGGGCCCGCGCGCGGCGGCCACGGCGACAGAGAATCCTCGGCCGGGGACCCTCCAGCGACGAGGGCCACCCCGGACGAAGGCTGTCACCACGGACGTCAGCAGTCCCGGGCGTAGTCCTGCTCGAACACCAGGACGCCGCGCGACTCCGGGAAGTAGATGACATACAGCTCCCAGATCATGCAGGCGTCCGGCCACATCTCCCGGCTGTAGTGCCAGCCCGTCACCTGCACCGCCTCGGAGCCGTTGCTGTACTCCTGGCCCAGGGCCGGATGCAGGGAAGACAGCCTGGAGAGCAGCCGCGACTGCGCGAACTGCGCGTAGGTCGTATTCGCCAGGCGCGCGCCGAACAGCGCATTGCTCTGCTCCGTCAGGGAAACGGCCTCGGCGACCTTGTCCAGGCTCGCGGGAGTCGAGTGGCTCCAGGGGAAGGAGTAGCCACGCAGTTCGCCGTAGCACGCGGAGGAGGTGCCACAGGCCGCGTTGGCCGCCGACAGCTTGGACTGCAGGCCCGTGCTCACCGGCCGTGAGCCCAGCGACACGGAATACAGCCCATAGGCGACCGTGTAGTCGGACACGCAGACCGGCCACATCCGCTGCGTCCACGTGGCCTCGCCGCCCGCGCACCAGACGGGTTTGGAGGAGGCCGACGGAGCACATGCGCCCTCGTAGAGCGCGTGCGCGTCATCCGCGCCGAAGCACAGGGCGAAGGCCTCGTTGACAGGCAGGCCCTCCGCGTCCCAGTGGGCCATGCAGTCCTCGACGCGGGGACCCACCCGGGCGTCGTCACACGTGGCGTAGACGGACGGGTCCACCGGCTCGCAGTTGCCGCTGAGACAGTCGAGCTGGAGGCGGAAGCGCTTGCCCGCGCCCTCACCGCTGCTGACCACGACGAGATACTCGCCGCCCTGGGCGAAGGTGACGGAGGCCACCTTGCTGAGCTGGCCATAACCCGCGTCATCGTCCTGGGCCCGCACGGTGGTGCCGTAGCTGCCGCTGGCATCCCTGGGGCCGTAAACGAAGAGCCCCGTGTCCAGGGACATGCTGCTGCCCAGGTGCGTCACCTCCAGCTTCGCGCTCGAGCCGGCCGCGACGTTGATGGCGAAGGAGTAGTACTGGAGGGGCGTGGTGAAGGACGTCTGCACCGCGCCGGGGAGCGCCACGCTGCCCAGGAACGTGGTGCTGTCCAGGACGTTGCCACTCGACGGCGTGGGCGGAGGGAAGAGCACCCCCTGCTCCACGGTGTCGACGGCGGGCGGCGCCTCACCCGCGGGCAGGTCGGAGGAACCACAGGCGGCCAGCAGAAAGACAGACACCCACCGGAGCGACTTGAGGGAACGGAGCATTGGCGATGGCCTCGTGGAACGGGGAATGGCACACCCCTGTTCGCCGCCGCCGCCCTGCCCTCCCAGGTGAGCCGCGCGGAGCATAGGCACGCGCGGCTCGGCCACCCCAGGACCTCACACGTCTGTCACCTGATGCACCGGCGCGTCAGGGGGCGGGCTGCAGCGCTTTGCGTTCCTTCGCGCAGACCTGAATCAGCTCGAGCATGCTCATGCTGGCGCCGCCGATGTCGAACTTCTGCTCCTTGAAGTCGGGGTATCGGTTCTCCAGGATTCGCCCCTCCGCGATACAGTCATTGAGCTGCGAGAGCGCCTCGCTCTTGCGTCCCTTGGAGAGCAGCGACTTCGCCGAGTCGTAGGCCTTCCTCTGGCCATCCTGGAACCGAAGCTCCACGTCCGCCCTCTTCTGGGGCGCCTGCAGCGCCTCCGCCTTCTGGGCGCACTGAGCCATCACCTCCTGGGGCTGGGTGGGAGTGCCGCCCACGAGCACGTCGACCGTGGCGAGGCTGGCGTTCTCCTTCACCATCCTGGCCCCCTCGTCCTGGCAGGCCGTGAGCTTCTCCAGCGCGCTCGCGTACAGCTCCTTCTTCTTGCGCAGGTCCGTGGAGGACGCGGCCGCTTCCGACGCCTTGCTGGCGACGCCCAGGGCCTCACCCGTCAACCGACGCAGCGCCCGCGCCTGCTTCGCGAACTCGAGGGCCTCGACCAGCTTCAGCCACTCGGCGCGAGCCCGCTCCGCGGACGCCGCGTAGCCCGCGTCCTGCCGCTCCAACGCCGCGTTCGCCTCGAACATCTGCATGACCTCATCCACGCTCTTCGAGGCGGTCTCGACGTCGCCGTCGGTCGATGAGATGCCCTTCGCGGCTTCGAGCTTCTCCTTCGTCGTGGTCAGCCGGGAAGCAAGCTGGACGCGAGCATCCGCCGCGGCCAGGACGATCTTCCGCCGGTTGATGCGCTCGCCCAGGTCCGCCATGCGCTCCTTGGTCTCCTTCGCGTACAGCGCGTAGTCGCGGTCCTTCTTGACGAACGGGGCACCCACCTCCAGCACCGCGCCAATCTGCTTGACCGCGTTCTCCGCCTCCTGGAGCTGCGCCGGCGACGGCGTCTCCTTCTGAATCTGGATGACCAGCGCCGCCGCGTTCTTCCGCGCCTCGTCGACCTTCACGCGCTGCTGCTGCAGGTCGACCTCGTACCGGCGCCGCTCCATCGTCGCCCGCCCATCCCTGAGCAACTGGCGCGCGTCGGCGGCGGCTGGGCTGATGGCGGGGTTCTTCACGTGGACCGTCTCCAGCGTCTTCTCCAGGACGACCAGCGCCGTCTTCGCCTCCTCGAACTGCTCGGCGGTCGCGGCCCGCTTCTCGATGTTGCGCAGGGCCTGCATGACTTCGGCGCGAGCCGCATCGAGGGTGCGGACCTGGAGCACCACCTCCACCTCGACGAGCGTGTTCTTCACCTCGGCGAGGTACTGACCGATGGCCTGACTCCTCGCCGCCTGAGGCTCGTACTTGTCCACCAGCTTCCGGCCGACGAATGCCGCCGTCTTGGCCTCGGCGAGCTGCTCGGGCGTGGGCCGCTTCACCCGGAGCGCCTTGGCGGACGCGCGGAGCTCTTCATGGGCGGGCTCCAGCTCCACCTTCACCCGCGAGACACCTGCCTGCACCACGGACTCATCCATCTGGCGCCGGGCCTGGGTGACCTCGGCGCGTGCCTTGTCCGCATCCGCGCGGTACGCCTTGTCTTGCACCTCGAGCGGCTTGCCCTCCTCGAGCTGCTTCTGCAGCGCGGCCGTCGCCTTGTCGGCGGCCGTGAACTTCTCGTCCGACCAGGCCTTTCCCAGGTCGGCGAGCGCGCTCGCCAGTGACTTGCGGCTCGCATCCAGGAGTCCGCGCTGTTTCTGAGCCGACAGTTGCAGCCACCGCTCATCGAGCGTCTTCCTGTGACGGGCGACGGTCGCTTCGACGTCGGTGAGGTACGAGGAGAACTTCGGGTCCTGGCTCTTCAGGGGCCGGCCCTCCTCCGTCAGCTTCTCGAGCGCGTCCACCGCGGCACGCGCCTCGTCCATCGCCTTGGAGCCCGGGTCGCCCTGACCGAGCTTCGACATGCGCTCGTTCAGGGGCGCGAGCGCGCTGTCGATGCGCCGGCGGTAATCGTGGATGTGGACCTTCGCCCGCCGCTCATCGACGTACTCGCGGTCGGTCCGGAGCTGCTTGCGCGCGGCGAGGACGCTCTTGGCGTATTCGAGATCTTCCGTCTCGAAGCTCGCTCCCGCATTGAGCGCCTCTTTCAGCGCTTCCACCGCCGCGAGGGCGGCGTCGAGGTCTGCGCCGCGCGGCGGCTCCTGTTCGATTCGCTGAACGGCCGTCGTCAGGGCCGCGCGCGCATTCTCCAAACGCTTCGAGGCTTCCTCGATGGACTTCGCGGCGCCAGCGGCAGGAGGCGCGGCCGGGGCATCGGTGGAGGCGAAGACAAGGAACCCGATAAGCATCAGCACTGAAGTACGTACCATTCAGGGAAACCTACTACAGCGAGGCGGTGGGAGCCTCGGCATAGTGTCCGCGTCCCCTGCCTGGAGATGCGGTCAGGCTGCATCAAGGTGGCCCAGATGAAGCGCCAACTCGCCTGGGCGCACGCGGGGCGAAAAGGCACCTCCCAGCATCTCCGTGGAGAGAGGAGCCCGCGCGGGTCCCCTTCGCGCGGGCGTCAGGGCCGCAGACGGAAAGGCACCTTCACCACGCGGTAGACGGCGACAGGCCGACCCTCGAGCAACGCGGGCTGGTAGCGCCAGGTGCTCACCGCGCGCATCGCGGCGGACACGAAGGGCTCTTCACCTCGCATCACGGAGACGTCGCGCACCTCGCCGCGCTCCGTGACGACCCGCTTGAGGACGACCAGTCCCTCGCGCCCCGCGGCACGCGCATGTTGGGGGAACTCCGGCTGGAGGTTGCCCGCACGTTCCACGGGGGGCTTCGCGTTCTCCGGCAGTTGGATGGGCCCCGTGGGAGCCGAAACCTGGAGCGTGCCTTCGGCCACCGCGCCTGGCTGCTCCGCCATGGGCTTCGCGGCCCCGGGGACATCCAGGGGCATGGGCGCGCTCAGGGACGCTCCTGACATCCACTCGGAGCTCCCCGAGCCCTCCGCGCTGGCAGAGGACGTACCCGGGGACGACGAGCGTCCGCCGCGCTCACGCTGCAGCCGCTGACTCAAGAGCACCTCACCCGAGCCCCCGGCGAGCACCCGGTCCGAGCGATACCCCTCCCGCACGAACGTCACCTCCGCGGTGGCCATGCCGCCCGCGTCGGGTGGCACCTCCAACACGAACGGCGTGGTGCCCCGCTCCACTCCCTTCCAGAAGACACGCGCGCCCTCCGGCTGACTGGAGATGTGGAAGCGTACGGGGCGAGGCGCAACTGGCGCCGCCACGGAGGGAGGTGCCTGCCGCACCGATTCGGAAGGCGAGGACACCGCGACCAACGGCGGCGACTGCACGGGCGCTCGCGGACGGCGGGCCCCGAGCAGATAGGCGCCAGCTCCGCAGACGAGCAACACGCCCAGGCCCGCTCCCATTCTGAGCGCCCTTCGGCGGAAGTCCGGACGCGGAGAGTCCGGACGGAGCACGGAGGACTCGTCCAGGCTGATGTCCAGGACCAGGGTGCCCTGGACACCGCTCGTGGTGGACCGCATCGATGGCGCGAGGGACATGCCGACAGGCCCGGTCACCGCCTCTCCAGGGCCGGTATCCAGCGAGATGGCCGTGCCCAGACCCGCCGCTCCGCGCAATGCCTCCAGGAGCGCCTCCATGGAGTCGTAGCGGTGCGCGGGCTGTTTCTCCAGACAGCGGCGCACGACGGTCTCCACGGACGCGGGAATGGCCACGTCCGGGCGCACCGCCTGGAAGCGCGGTGGGACTTCCTTGTGGTGCGCGAAGATGAGCTCCAGCGGGTCCTGCATCAGGAAGGGCGGCCGCCCCATGAGCATCTGGTACAGCACCACCCCGAGCGCGTAGACGTCGCTGCGCGCGTCCGCCAGGTTGCGCGCCTGCTCCGGGGCCATTTACGTGGGCGAGCCCAGGAAGGTTCCCACCTGGGTGATGTCCGGCACCGACAGGTGGCTGGCACCCTCCACGACGAAGGGCTTCACCAGTCCGAAGTCGAGCACCTTCACGTGGTCGCGCTCCGCGCTCCCCTCCTCCGCCAACAGCATCACATTGGCGGGCTTCAGGTCGCGGTGCACCACTCCCAGACGGTGTGCCTCGCGCAGGGACCGACACACCTGCTGGGCGATGTCCACCGCGCGCGGCCAGGGCAGCGGCCCGGCGGTGAGGTGCTCCGCCAGCGTGCGCCCCTCCAGGTACTCCATGGCGATGTAGAAGGTCCCGTCATCCGTCTTCCCGTAGTCGATGAGGGTGACGGTGTTCGGGTGGCGAAGCTTCGCCGTGACGCTGGCCTCCAGGAAGAAGCGCCGCTGGAACTCCGGGTCGTTCGCGGAGGGGAACGTGGGGCTCAGCACCTTGAGCGCCACCATCCGTTCGAGCGGGAGCTGGAGGGCGCGATACACCCGGCCCATTCCCCCGGCCCCCAGCGGCGCCAGCACCCGGAAGCGCTCGTGGAGCACCTGGCCGAGGAGTGGGTCCACCGGCGAAAGAGGCGAAGTCGAGGGGTGCGATTCGGTCTGCATGGCGATCACCTGAGCAGGACCGTCGCATGCACCCGTCACGGTGGCGTGCCGTGCACATCACGTCATGGCCAACACCCCGTCACGACCCTCCGGACGGTGGAGCGGATTGGCACCGACGTCCATCGGCTCACGACGCGGCCTACGCGCTGGAGCTCTGAAGCCGCCCCGGACACCACCTCCAGCGCCGCGAGGCTTCGCGGCGGGCTGGAGGCGGGAGCGCGCCTACTGGATGGTGATAGGGATGTTGTAGAGGAAGCACACCGGGACCTTCTGGGGCTTGTACTCCCAGCCCGCCTTGAGTCCCTGGATGATGTCCTCGTCCGCGCCAGGCACGGACTTCACCGGCGTCACTTCGTACACGCTGCCGCTGGTGGAGACGCACACCTTGTAGATGCCCTGCAGCGTCTGACCGCGGTGGGACTGCTTGAACACCTCCGACAGGCGCGGCGACGTCTGGCGCACCACGTCACGCTGGATGACGAAGGGCGGCACGTTCTTGGGCTTCACCGGCTCGGCGGGGCCCGTTCCACCCACCACC
>NZ_VIFM01000117.1 GCF_006636215.1 Myxococcus llanfairpwllgwyngyllgogerychwyrndrobwllllantysiliogogogochensis
GGCTCCGCCGGCCGGGGGCCAGGGAAGGAGGCCACGGCCGCGGGCCGGCCCCCCTGGGGCGTCGCGGCGGGTGGGCGCGCCGTCGCCGAGGGCTTCGCGGCGGCAGGCCGAGCGGCCGGGGCATCCCCGAGGGCCTGGCCGCAGAGCACGCAAGAGGCCGAGCGCGGCGGATTGAACCCGTCACAGTTCGGGCAGACCACGGAGAGAGCCGACAACAAGAGCTGTGACATGGGCGAACCAGAATCTACGGGCGCGTAAAACGTCGGGTCAACGAAAGCGAACGCGATGGGTGGGACAAGCCCGGAAGAGAAATGTGACAGGTTCCGTGGGGCAACGTTGCCCCCCCTCCGGCACGAAGTTACGATTCCCCCTGCTTCGATGATCCGCCTGAACGACATCCTCCAACGGGTTTCCTCGTACCACCCGGACCCCGACCTGGACATCATCAAGAAGGCCTACGTCTACTCGGCCAAGGTGCATCAGGGCCAACTGAGGAAGTCAGGCGAGCCCTATCTCGTCCACCCGCTCGAGGTGGCCGGCATCCTCGCGGACCTCAAGCTGGACGAGGCGTCCATCGTCACCGGTCTGCTCCACGACACCATCGAGGACACGCTCGCCACCGCGGAGGAGCTCACGGAGCTGTTCGGCGCGGAGGTGGCCCAGCTGGTGGACGGCGTCACCAAGCTGTCCAAGTTCTCCGCGTCCGCCACGCTCTCCCAGGAGGAGAAGCAGGCGGAGAACTTCCGGAAGATGATCATCGCGATGGCGCAGGACATCCGCGTCATCCTCGTGAAGCTGGCGGACCGCACGCACAACATGCGGACGCTGGACCACATGAACGAGGAGAAGCAGGCGCGCATCGCCCAGGAGACGCTGGACATCTACGCGCCCCTGGCGAACCGGCTCGGCATCTCCTGGATCAAGACGGAGCTGGAGGACCTGAGCTTCCGCTACGTGAAGCCGCAGGAGTTCTTCGGCCTCCAGGAGAAGCTCAACAAGCGCAAGAAGGAGCGGGAGAAGTACATCGAGGACACCTGCGACCTCATCCGCTCCAAGCTCGCGGAGCGCGGACTGAAGGGCGAGGTCTCCGGCCGCTTCAAGCACGTCTACAGCATCTACAAGAAGATCAAGTCACAGGGCATCGACTTCGATCAGATCCACGACATCATCGCCTTCCGCATCATCTCCCCCGCCGCGCCCGCCTGCTACGAGGCGCTGGGCCTGGTGCACGAGATGTGGAAGCCGGTGCCGGGTCGCTTCAAGGACTTCATCGCGATTCCGAAGCCCAACATGTACCAGTCGCTGCACACCACCGTGATTGGCCCGTTGAGCGAGCGCGTGGAGGTGCAGATTCGCACCGCGGAGATGCACAAGATCGCCGAGGAAGGCATCGCCGCGCACTGGAAGTACAAAGAGGGCAAGGCCGTCATCTCCAAGGATGACGAGAAGTTCGCCTGGCTGCGCCAGCTCATGGAGTGGCAGCAGGACCTGAAGGACCCGAAGGAGTTCCTCGAGACGGTGAAGGTGGACCTCTTCACCGACGAGGTCTTCGTCTTCACGCCCAAGGGCGACGTGCGCTCGCTGCCACGCGGCGCGACGCCAGTGGACTTCGCGTACGCCATCCACTCGGACGTGGGCAACCGGTGCGTGGGCGCGAAGGTGAACGGCAAGATTGTTCCCCTGCGCTACAAGCTGAAGAACGGCGACACGGTGGAGGTGCTCACCAGCCCGCAGCAGCACCCGTCCAAGGACTGGCTCACCTTCGTCAAGACGAGCCGCGCGCAGCAGCGCATCCGCGGCTTCATCAAGCAGCAGCAGCGCGAGAAGAGCCTGCAACTGGGGCGCGAGCTGACGGACCGCGAGTTCAAGCGCTTCCAGCTCAACTTCAACAAGCTGCTCAAGTCCGGCGAGGTGAAGAAGGTCGCCGAGGAGCTGGGCTTCCGGATCGAAGACGACCTGCTGGTGGCCATCGGCTACGGCAAGGTGACGCCGCAGCAACTGGTGCAGCGCCTGGTCCCCGAGGAGAAGCGCAACGAAGCGGAGGCCACGCCCCGAGGCGACGGCTCCGGCAACGGCTCGCACGCGGGGGCCTCTTCCATGCTCCCCGGGCTGTCCCGCGTGACGGACCTGGCCAAGCGCCTGGTGGGCCGCAGCAACCGCAGCGGCGTGCAGATTGGCGGCGTGGACGATGTGCTCGTGCGCTTCGGACGGTGTTGCAACCCCGTCCCCGGCGACCCCATCGCCGGCTTCATCACCCGGGGACGGGGAGTCACGGTGCACACGGTGGGCTGCGAGAAGGCGCTGGCGACGGACCCCGAGCGGCGCGTGGACGTGAGCTGGGACGTGCGGGGTGACTTCAAGCGCCCCGTCACCCTGCGCGTGCTGACGGCGGACCGGACGGGTCTCCTGGCCGACATCTCCAACATCTTCTCGAAGAAGGGCGTCAACATCTCCCAGGCCAACTGTCGGGCCACGGGCGATGACCGGGCGGTGAACACCTTCGAGGTCATCATCTCGGACCTGAAGCAGCTCACGGACCTGATGCGCACCATCGAGCGACTGAGCGGCGTCTACTCCGTGGAGCGAATCTAATCCGCCGCCTTTCGTGCTAGAGCGCCCGAGAAATCCGGCGGCCGCCTCTCAGGGCCGCCCGAACCCTCGAGGTGCGCTCCATGGCTCGGAAGACTCTTCACTCGGACCAGGCTCCCAAGGCCATTGGCCCGTACTCGCAGGCGGTGCAGGTGGACGCCGGGAAGCTGACCTTCCTCTCCGGACAGATTCCCCTGGACCCCGTCACCATGGAGATGGTGCAGGGGGACGTCGTCGCCCAGGCGGAGCGGGTGATGCTCAACCTCCAGGCGGTGCTGGCGGCGGGCGGGCTGGACTTCAGCCACGTCGTGCGCTGCACCATCTTCCTCACGGACCTGGGTGACTTCGCCAAGGTGAACGAGGTGTACGGCCGCTACTTCACCGGCGCGCCGCCGGCCCGCGCCACCGTGCAGGTGGCCGCGCTGCCCCGCGGCTCCAAGGTGGAGATCGACGCCATCGCCGTCTCCTGAGCGTCCTTCCCCCGTCGTCCAAAGCAAGAGGCCGCCGGACCTTGTCGGTCCGACGGCCTCTGGTGCTTCAGGGCTCGAGAAGCAGCCCGGTGGAGCGGATTACTTCCCGTCCGCCGCGACGGCGCCGGCCTTCTTCAGCTCTTCATCGATGATGCGCTTGAAGCCGTCCAGCGGCTGGGCGCCCACGAGCGTCCGGCCGTTGATGAAGAACGTGGGGGTGCCGGTGGCGCCCAGGCGGGAGCCCTCGGCGGCGTCCGCGTCGATCTGCGCCGCGAACTTGTTCTCGTCCAGGGCGGCCTTGAACTTGGCGACGTTCAGGCCCAGCTCCTGCGCGTACTTGTCCAGGGACGCGCGGTCCAGCGCGCGCTGGTTGGCGAAGAGCTTGTCGTGCATCTCCCAGAACTTGCCCTGCTCGTGCGCGGCCAGCGCGGCGGCCGCGGCGGCCTTGGCGTTGCCGTGCATGGGCAGCGGCTGGTTCTTGAAGGCCACCTTCACCTTGCCCTGGTACTGCTCCTCGATCTGCTTGAGCGTCGGGACGACGCGGCTGCAGAAGGGGCACTCGAAGTCGGAGAAGGCGACGATGGTGACGGGCGCGTTCTTCGGGCCCTTCACCGGGGCGTTGCCCACGTCCACCTTCTGCACGGGCGGCTCGGCGGGGGCGCCCGCGGGAGGCGCGGCCGGAGCCTCGGCGACGTTCTGCGCGTTCAGCTTCGCGTAGAGCTCCTCGGCCTTGGTGCCGGAGGCCAGCAGCTTGTCGGCCTTGGCGATCTCCTCGTCGATGAGGCGCTTGAAGGAGTCGAAGGGCTGTGCGCCCACGAGTTCACGGCCGTTGACGAAGAACGTCGGCGTGCCACTGGCGCCCACGGCGGTGCCGGCGGCGCTGTCGGCCTCGACCTTCGCCTTGTACTTGCCGCTGTCCAGCGCGGCCTTGAACTTGGCGACGTTCAGGCCCAGCTCCTGCGCGTACTTCTCCAGGGAGGCGCGATCCAACGCCTTCTGGTTGGCGAAGAGCTTGTCGTGGAACTCCCAGAAGCGACCCTGCTCGTTGGCGGCCTCGGAGGCCTCGGCGGCCAGCTTCGCGTTGGCGTGGAAGGGCAGCGGCTGGTGACGGAACACCACGCGCACGTCCTTCGGGTAGTCCTTCTTGATCTGCGCGAGCGTGGGGCCCGCGCGGCTGCAGAAGGGGCACTCGAAGTCGGACCACTCGACGATGGTCACCTTGGCGGTGGCGGGACCGAAGGCGGCCGCGTCGGCCGGCACGTCGATCTTCCGCACCGCGGGCGCCTGCTGCTGCGGGGCCGCCTTCGGCGCGGCGCGCTCGGCGCCCTTCTCGATGATCTTCGCGTACACCTGGCTGGCGGGAACGCCACCCTTCACCAGGGCCTCGGCCTTGCCCAGCTCCTCGTCGATGAGGGCCTTGAAGTTGTCGATGGGCTGCGCGCCGGAGAGGAAGCGGCCGTTGATGAAGAAGGCCGGGGTGCCGCTCGCGCCGAGCTGGCTCGCCAGGGCCTGGTCCCGCTGGATGGCCTCGGCCAGCTTGGGGCTGGTCAGGTCGGCCTTCCACTTGTCCAGATCCAGACCAATCTCCTGCGCGAACTGCTGCAGGGACGCGTCATCGAGCTTCTTCTGGTTGGCGAAGAGCTTGCCGTGCATCTCCCAGTACTTGCCTTGCTCACCGGCCGCGAGGGCGGCCAGGGCCGCCGGCTTGGCGCGGGGGTGGAAGGACAGCGGGTTCTGACGCATCACCACGCGCAGCTTCTTGCCGTAGTCCTCTTCCAGCTTCTCCACCGTCACATTGGCGCGGCTGCAGAAGGGGCACTCGTAATCCGAGAACTCCACAATCGTGACAAGGGCATCGGCGTTACCCCGAGAGGGGGAACCTTCGATGGGAACCTTGAACACGGTGGGGTCCACCGGACGGCGCGCGGGGTTGGCCTGACCAGCTTGCGCAGCGGGCTTGGTGGTATCGGTCTTCGAGGACGGGCCGCTGTACACACGGCCGCCAACGAAACCAAGCACCAGGCCGACCAGCAGGGCCACGATGATATTGGGCTTCATGGGTGGGTTCTGCTCCTTCGCCATAGGTCCGACTCCGGCCCCGAGCGTGGATGTGCGAGAAAGATTGAGAGGGCCGGGGTACTTAACAGAGGGATTTCCAGACACGCAAGCCGAGTGGAGACGCACTCCGCTCGACGAGCAGGCCCCTCAGGGGCCCGGAAACTGGGCGGTTCTCGGAAAAATTCCGCATGCTCGGATCTGCGCGGTGCGAGAGAGTCCTTGAATGGACATCGCAGCGCGCGTGGACACCTCTGGGGCATATTGCCCCGTGCCCATCCTGGAGATCGCCAAGGTGATGAGGCGCCTGCCCGCCGGCGCCCTGGTGGAGCTCATCTCCACGGACCGGGGGCTGGAGGCGGATCTGCCCGCCTGGTGTGAAGCGACGGGCCACGAGCTCGTCCGTCTGGAGCGCAGAGGGACGAGCTACGTGGGCTGGGTGCGCAAGGCGGGCTGACGCCCGAGCGCACTCCCTCTCTAGAGCAGTTGGAGGACGCGGTCCTCGAGGCGCCGGCCGCGGCTGACGCCGAGGATGAGCACGCCGCTCTGGAGCAGGTGGGCCACCACGCGGCTGATGACTTCCTCGGGCTTCGCCTGTCCGCCGAAGCGCACGACGAGGATTCCCTCACCGTCCATGCGTGCGTCGGTGACGTCGGGCAGGGTGGTCAGCTCCGGGGGGATGACCATGCCGCTGGCGATCTGCACGCGGAACTCCGCGCCCTGTCCGGTGAGCTCGGACATGGTGCCCGCCTGCGCGAGACTGCCTTTGTCGAGGATGGCGGCCGCGTCGCACAGCTCCTCCAGCTCCTGGAGGTTGTGGCTGGAGACCACCACCGTCTGTCTGCCCTTCATGTCTTTGATGACCTGACGCACCTGCGCGGCGATGCGCGGGTCCAGGCCGGCGGTGGGCTCGTCCAGCAGCACCAGCGGCGGGCGCCCCATCAGCGCCTGCGCCATGGCCGTGCGCTTGGCCATGCCGTGGCTGAGCGCCTGCGTCTGGACCTTCCACGCGTCCATCAGCCCCACCTGCTCCAGCGCTTCACGGGCCTCGTTCTCCGGAGTCGCGAGCCCCGACAGCTTCGCCCAGTACGTCAGGAGCGCGCCCACTTCCCAGCCCGAGGGCAGCACCGCGTCCTGCGGCAGCGCCCCGACGCGGCCCTTGAGGGCCCCGGGCGTGGAGGGGTCCACGTCCATGATCTTGAGCGTGCCCTCGGAGGGGTAGAGGTACCCACACATCATGGAGAAGGTCGTGGTCTTGCCGGCGCCGTTGGGGCCGATGAGGCCATACACCGCGCCCCGGGGCACCGAGAAGCTGACGCCGTTGACGGCGACCTTCGGGCCGAAGCGCTTGGTGATGCCGAACAGTTCGATGGCCAGGTCGCTCACAGGTCCCTCGCGCGCAGGGCCCCGTAGGCGCCCAGAAGAAAGAGGGTCGCGAAGCCCGCGTAGGCCGCGCCGCTGATGCCGAACTCGGTGAACTTCGGGTGCAACAGGTCCCCCGCGTAGTTGGAGGGCGACAGGTAGCGCAGGAAGCGCAGCGCGCCCGTCTCTCCCGAGGCCCGGCCCACCGTGTCCATCAGCCAGAAGACGAACAGGAGGATGAAGTTGAAGACCAGGCTCACCCCGGGCGTGCGGAAGAGGCTGGAGCACAGCGTGGTGAGGGCCACGTACGCCAGCGAGAAGACGATGGCGGCGAACCAGAACTTGAGCAGGTTGATGATCAACGCCGCGGAGCCGAAGTCGGGGTTGGCGATGCGCGCGTAGATGAAGATGGCCAGGTCGATGACGAGCACCAGCCCCACCAGCAGCGCCGCCTGCGTCAGGAACTTGCCCAGCAGCACCGACGAGCGCCGCGCGCGCACCGTCAGATAGCGCATGGAGCGGGGGGCCACCTCGCCGCTGATCTGATCGAACCCCATCAGCGCCACGTAGGCCGGCAGGAAGAAGAGGGTGACCTTGAAGACGAGCAGCACCTCGATGGGGACCTGCGCGAGCGCCTCCATCATCGAGGTGTCGTTGCTGGTGAGGAAGCCCAGCACGCCCTTGCGAGTCTCCTCCATCAGCCTCGTGGCCGACTCCGCGTCGGCACCGGCGCCCGCCAGCCGCTCGTTCATCGCGGTGCGCAGGTCACTGGTCAGCTTGCCAATCACCAGCAGCACCAGCGCGGAGAACATGCTGTAGAGCCCGAGCAACACCACCGCGCGACCACTGCGCACGGCCCGTTGAAGCTCGGCGCCCCAGATGACCAGGGTTTCTTTCAGTCCGTCCAAAGTGTGGGTGACCCTATCGGACTTGCACACTCCACCGCCAAGTTTCTGACAGGAGCGGCAATCAGGCGGGCAGGGAAGCGTCCGTGGACAGCGAGCCTCCAGCCGCTAGGATTCGCGTGCTGCTCCTGCCCCCTCTCAGCCGCCCCCTCGCGCCGCACATGACGATTCGCCGCCGCCTCCTGTCCGCCGCCGCGCTGCTTCCCCTCGCTCTGCTCCTGGGGGCCCAAGAACCCGTCCAGGGGGGCGCCTCCGTCGAGGCCCCGGCCGCCAGTGACTCTGGAACGGGGGCGAATGGCGCGAGTCAGGCCGCTGCCTCGACACCCACGGCGGGTCCTTCTGGGCCGGCGAGCGGGTCCGGCGCCGGCGTGGCCATCTCGGGCGCGGGGGATTCGGGAAGCGACCCGGGCGCGCATGCCGGAGGAGGGGGCACCATGGCGTCCCCATCTCCCGCTGGCGGAGAGGACGGCGGAACGAGCGCCGAGGCCGAGGCGGTGGCGGCCGCCGCGGTGCAGGGTGGGGCCGATGCGGGGTTGACCACGCTGGTGACGGTGCCGGGGCTGCTGCCGCCCACGCCGGTGCCCTCGCGACTGACGGCGCCTCCCATGGCGAAGCTCCAGACGATGCCTCGCGCCGCGGACCTGATGGCTCGCGCGAAGCTGCAGGGCGAGCGGCTGGTGGTGAAGGAGAAGGACGGGCACACGCGCGCGCTCACCGTGGACCCGGTGCTCCAGGCGTCGCTGACGAAGATCCTCCGCGACTATGAGGTGCCGTATGGCGCCGCCGTGGTGCTGGAGCCCTCGACGGGGCGGGTGCTGGCGCTCGCGGAACATTCGCAGGCGCAGCCGGAGCTGCGAGGGCTGCCCTACCGCGCGGTGTTCCCCGCCGCGAGCATCTTCAAGATCGTCACCGGCAGCGCGCTGCTGGAGGCCGGCGTCACGCCCACCATGGAGGAGTGCTTCCACGGCGGGAAGCGGAGGCTCACCGAGAAGCACCTGGAGGACAGCGAGCGCGACGGGGCCTGCTACTCGCTGGCGCTCGCGATGGGCAAGAGCGCCAACGTCATCTTCGCCAAGCTGACGCAGAAGCACCTCACCGCGGATGTGCTGCGGCGCATGGCCGCGCGCTTCCGCTTCAACCGCGAGATTGACTTCGTGGTGCCCACGGACGTGTCGCTCGCCGCCGTGCCGGAGGACGGCTTCGCCCTGGCCAACACGGGCGCCGGCTTTGGCGACGTCTACCTCTCGCCCCTGCATGGCGCGCTGCTGGCCTCGGTGGCCGCCAATGACGGGCGCTGGGTGGACCCCGTGCTGGTGGAGCCGGAGCAGGGCTCGCTGCTGCCTCCTGAGGGCGAACGCGTGCTGACTCCCGAGGCGGCCCGCGCGCTGACGGACATGCTCGAGGAGACCGTCACGCACGGCACCGCGCGCGGCATCTTCCGCGAGCGCAACTTCCGCGTGGACAACGCCGTGGGAAAGACGGGCACGCTCGCGGACCGCAATCCGTTTCGGGACTACTCGTGGTTCGTCGGCTTCGCGCCTCGCGACAACCCGCGCGTAGCCGTGGCCGCGCTCATCGTCAATGACCCGAAGTGGCGCATCCGTGGCACGTGGCTGGGACGCGAGGCGCTGCGGCTCGGCCTGGAGCGCGTGCCCGCCCCCGTGGAGCTGACCGCGCCCGCTTCCGCCGCGGGCAAGCACTGAGCAGGTGGACGACTCGTCACGCGGTGCGCTTCACCGGCGCAGGGACGACGCCTCCGTGGATGCACGTGCGTGCGGCCCGTTTCCTTGACGGAGTAGGCACCGCGCGGGAGGACGACTCGACGCGCGGTCAGCGCGCGGTGAGCTTCACCAGTCCCATGTCCACGAAGCCGTGGAAGAACTTCAGCGCTTCGAGTTCTTGCAGCGGAGACACGTGGACGATGGCGGCGATGTCCCGGCGGCCGTCGACGCGTGAAAGCAGGTAGCGCTCGGGCGCGGTGAGCTGGAGCGTCTTCAGATGCGCGGGCGACACCTGGAGCGCTGGCACCTTCGTCGCGTCCATCAGCTCCCGGCGCAGCTCCGCCAGCAGCTTCTCTTGCGCCGCCTTCACCAACGCCGCCGAGCGGGGCGTCGGGGACATCTCGTGCGCCCGTCGCGCCAGCGCCTCGCCGTCGCGCACGTTGCCAGCGTCGAGGAAGAGCTGCGCCGCCTGGAGCACCTCGTCCGATGACGACTCCGAGCCGATGACGCCCGTGTCCTCCGGCTTCTCCACCTCCACCACCGCGGACGTGACGGGCACGGGGGCCTCGTCCGAGACCTTCACCGCGTCCAGCCGGTAGAGCGCGTACAGCCGCTGATAGAGGAAGAAGTCCGTGGCATGCAGCGCCCTGGCCAGCCCGTCGATGCTCAGGCCGTCCTGGATGAGCTGGACGATGCGCTCGTCCATGCTGCCGGGCTTGCGCTCGGGCAGCTTGCGTTCATCCACCGACAGCCGCACCGCGCCGGAGGGGAACACCGCGCGGATGGCCTCCCATGCCGTCTCCCGGAACTCGCCCTCGCGGTGGATGTCCATCAGGTCCACCTCGATGTCGAGGCCGGCGATCTCCGGCGCCGTGTCCGACGCCTCGAAGGTGAACTCGCCCTCCCGCCAGTGGAAGGCATCCAACATCATCTCCCGGAACTTGTGGCTCAGAGTCGAGCGCGCCGTCGCTTCCGGCACCACCCCGGTCATCACCAGCACCTTGCCCAGGAAGACGCGCGTCTGGGCCTGGGTGCTGAACGCCTTCTCGAGCTGGGCCTCCGTCAGATGCCCCATGGTGATGAGGAATTGACCGAAGTACTCCCGATGCTGATTGGAGCTGGCGCAAATCACCTGGCCATCACGGAGGACCCATTGCTTGCGGACCTCCCCTCGCTCCACCTTCAGCGAGCCAGTGGCTCGACGGTTCCCGAGGTAGACGACGAGGTCCTTGAGGGGCATCGTCGGTAAGTCACCAGTCAGACCTCGCATCGACCGTCCATCCTGCCCGCCATGAGAGTCGAGATCTACTCGAAACCCAAATGCTCCCTCTGCGACAAGGCAGCCGACGTCGTGGACGCCGTCCGCGCTCGCATCCCCTTCGAGCTGAGGCTCATCTCCATCCTGGAGGACCCGGCGCTCTTCGAGCGCTGGCGCTACGACATCCCCGTGATCGTCATCAACGACGTGCCCGCCTTCAAACACCACGTCACCGAGGCCGAGCTGGAGGCCCGGTTGCGTGAGGTCCAAGGTGGCATGTCCATTGCTAAAACCGATGCCCAGGATGGGTAGCCGAGCGCCCTTCCCTTGGAAATCCGGGGGGATGAAGAGAGCAGGGAAGGGCTGGGGACTGTAATTCCGGGCACGTGCCGGGGGAGTGGTGGAGAAAATTCTGGTGGGGAGGCGGACGTGGTGGGCGTGAGACGCAAGCGGGTGGGGAAGGCGGCGCAGCCGCCCACCGTGCTGCTCATCGAGCCGCGGGCGGACGACCTGGAGCGGACCCGGATGCTCCTCGGGGAGGCCGGCTTCCGGGTGGTGCCAGTGACTCGCTTCGACGCGGCGGTACCGCTGTTCGAGGTCATCCGCCCGGACGCGGTGCTGCTGGCGGTGCAGGCGCCGGACTATGGCGCCGTGCAGGTGGCGAGGAGGCTGCGGCAGATCAGCCGGGGCACCGTGCCGTTGCTCTACATGGTGGACCCGCACGACGTGGGGGCCTACCAGCACTGTCTGGAGAAGGGGCAGTGCGTGGACGTCGTGCCGCGGTCGGGCAGCGGGTCGGAGCTGGCGGTGAAGCTGCACGCTCAGCTGCGGCTGAAGGCGGCCGTCCTGCGGGCGGCGTCAGGTGAGGAAGAAGACACGGCGCTGGCGCTGCATGACCCGGTGACGGGGCTTTACAACAAACCGTTCCTGCTCTCGCTCCTGGGCCTGGAGGTGCGCCGGTGCGAGCGGTATGGCGGGAGCTTCTCCGTGATCTCCGCGGAGGTCGGGGGCTGGAGCGCGATGCGCAAGGAGTACGGGCGCGGCATGGCGGAGCGTCTCTTGGTGTACAGCGCGGTGGTGCTGGGACAGACGGTGCGGGAAGCGGACGCGGTGGCCCGGGTGGGTGAGAGCCAGTTCGCGCTGATGTTGCCGGGGACTCCGGCGGAGGCGGTGCCGGTAATGCTGTCGCGGGTGGCCGCGCGCTTCGAGTCGGCGCGTTTCCAGGTGGACGGTCGGGTGGTGCGCACCACGTTGGAGCTGGGGGCGGTGAGCTTCCCGGACACGGTGGGCACGCCTCAGCAGCTTTTGAGCGCGGCGCAGCAGGACATGCGGCGCACGCGTGAGTTTCGTCGGATGGCCGGGTCCATGACCCGGCTCTCGGTGTGAGGATGGGCGGAGGTTCGATGCAGAGGGCGAGCGGAGGCGAGGGGATGGATCGGATCGCGGTGCTGGTGGTGGATGACGAGGAGTCGGTTCGCACCTTCCTGTCCGAGTTGCTCGGCAGCGCGGGCTATCAAGTGCGCTGCGCGGGGAGTGGCGCGCAGGCGTTGGAGATGCTCGCGGGGGGCTCGTTCGACGCGGTGTTGCTCGATGTCGTGATGCCCGAAATGAGTGGCCTGGAGGTGCTGCGTCGCTACCGGGGCCAGGGTGGCAATGCCCCCGTGGTCGTGCTCAGCGGCCTGACGGGCGCGGACGACGCCGTGCGCGCCATGAAGATGGGCGCCAGCGACTATCTGTCGAAGCCCCTGGGCAATGACGAGTTGCAGGATGCCCTGGCCCGGGCGCTCGGCACGCGCGTGCCTGATCGCCAGGTGGTGCCTCCGCCCCTGGCGCCGCGTCCGGCGGTGGACACGGCGGCGGAATCCCGGGTGCTCATCTCCTCGTCTCCGTCCATGAGACGGGCGCGGGCGCTGGTGGAGCGCATCGCGAACGAGAACGTCCCGGTGCTGCTCCTGGGCGAGTCCGGCACGGGCAAGGAGGTCATCGCGCGGGAGATCCACGCACGCAGCCAGCGTCGCGGACGGCCGTTCATCAAGGTGAACTGCGCGGCGCTCCCTGGCGAACTCCTGGAGAGCGAGCTGTTCGGACACGAGCGTGGCGCGTTCACGGGCGCCACGGCGGAGAAGCCCGGCAAGTTCGAGCTGGCGGACCAGGGCACCATCTTCCTGGACGAGATTGGCGAGATGGCCATCCGGCTCCAGGCCAAGCTGCTCCAGGTGCTGCAGGACGAGGAGTTCTTCCGCGTCGGTGGCAAGAAGAGCGTCCGCGTGGACAGCCGCGTGGTGGTGGCGACCAACCGCGACCTGGAGAAGGAGATCGCGCTCGGCAACTTCCGCGAGGACCTCTACTACCGCCTCAACGTGGTGGCCATCCGCCTGCCGCCCCTGCGCGAGCGGCGCGAGGACGTGGTGCCGCTGACGGACCACTTCCTCAAGAAGTACGGCCGCCAGTACATCACCGGCGTCTCGGAGCTGCCCACGGAGGTGCTGCAGGCCTTCGCGGACTACGACTGGCCGGGCAACGTGCGCGAGCTGGAGAACATGGTGCGCCGGCTGTGCGTGCTCAAGGACCCGACGCTGGTGCTCGACGAGCTCAACGCCGCGGGTCGCTCTCCGGCGAGCGCGCCGTCCCTTCCCACCGCCTTTGGTGGCGACGACAGCGGCTACGGGCACCGCGCGGTGGAGGAACATCCGCGTGGGCACCAGGGCTCGTCCGTCCAGGTGCTGGAGATGCCCTCGCGCAGCGTGTCCCCGACCACGGCGGCTGCGCACAGCCAGGCCCATGCGTCCGCGGTGATGGAGCCGATGAACTCCGTGATTCCGGCGCCGCGCTACGTCAATCCGTTCGATGTGCCGCAGCCTCCGCCTCCGCCTCCACCGGCGGGAGAGCTGTCGCTGAAGGACATCGGCAAGCGCGCGGCGATGCTGGCCGAGCGCGAGGCCATCCTCGCCATGCTCCAGCGCACCGCGTGGAACAAGCGGCGCGCGGCCGGCAAGCTGCGCATCAGCTACAAGGCGCTGCTCTACAAGATCAAGGAGTGCGGAATCATCGACCCGCGCGCCAGCGCGGAGCTGTGATCGGTACGCCACGGCTTGCCTTTGCCCCCCGGCTTTCGCTATCGCGGGGGGCATGACTCCTTCCCTGGTCTTCCTGGGCTCCGGTTACACGCTGACGCGACTCGCGGTGGCGCAGGCCCAGGCAGGACGAGACGTCCTCGCGGCCACGCGGGATTCCGCCCGACGCGAGGAACTGGTGCGCGCGGGTGCTCGCGTCTCCTCGCTGGAAGACGCGCTGCTCCAGACGCAGGGCGCGCACGTCGTCGTCTCCGTTCCACCCGAGGCGGGGCTCGACGGCGCCATCGCCAGCGCGCTCGCGGCCCGGCCTCCCGCGCGACTCGTGTACCTGTCCTCCACCGGTGTCTACGGCAGCGCTCGGGGAGCGGTGGACGAGGACACGCCGGTGGACGTCGCCTGGCCCTCGTCACTCGGTCGCCTGGAAGCGGAGTCGCGCTACCTGCCGCTCGGAGCGATGGTGCTGCGCATCGCCGGCATCTACGGCCCCGGGCGCGGTGCCCACTCCCGCCTGCTGTCCGGCAACCTCCGCCTGCCGGAGCGCGGAGGGCGCATCTCCCGCGTCCACGTGGATGACCTGGGCGCGGCCATCCTCGCGGGGCTCGAGCAGGGAACGCCCGGGGCCCTGTACTGCGTGGCGGATGATCGCGCCGCGCCCCTGGAAGAGACCGTCACCTGGCTGGCGCATCGGCTGGCCATGTCGGTGCCTCCGCGTGTGCCCCTGGAGACGCTGCATGAGTCCCTGCGCGGTGACAGGGCCATCTCCAATGCCCGGCTCAAGGAACTGGGCTGGCTGCCGCGCTACCCGGACTTCACCGTGGGCTTCGCCGCGGTGCTGAAGGAGGAAGGGCGCACGAGCGGGGAGGGCGACATCGTCATCCGCCCGGTGTTTCCCGACGAGGTGGAGGCCTTCCGGGCGATGCGGCTGCGCTCGCTGACGGAGCACCCGGAGGCCTTCGGGTCCTCGTTCGAGGAGGAGTCCCAGTTCGCGCTGGAGGTGTTTCGCGGGCGGCTCGAGTCGACGGATTCGCAGCGGGTGCTGGGGGCCTACGACGGGACGCGGCTGGTGGCAGTGGTGGGCGTGCGCCGGGAGCCCCGTCTCAAGTCCGCGCACAAGGCCTTCGTCTGGGGCATGTACGTGGCCGAGGAGGCTCGCTCACGCGGTGTTGGCCGCCGGCTGCTCGTCGCCATCCTCGCCGAGGGGCGAAAGCTCCCAGGCGTCGAGCAGCTCCTCCTGGCCGTCGTCTCCGGCAACGCCGCTGCCCACACCCTGTACCGCTCCGTTGGCTTCCAGACATATGGGGTGGAGCCCCGGGCGCTGAAGATCGGCGGCGCCTATGTCGACGAGGAGCTGATGGTCCTCACGCTCTGAGTTGGCCCCAGGCGCACATCCCCGCACCCGGCCTGTCGCTTCAGGTCGAGCCCGCGACGTGTCGTTTGTTTGCGCCACCCGGCGATGGCGGGTGACAGATCCACGACGCCATGGTGTTCCAGGGAACGGAGGACGCGGAGGTGGCCTGGATGGAGGGCCGCGCTGACCGCGCTGGAGGCTTCGTGAGCATGGCCCTGTGCACCCCTGACTGGCTGCTGGAGCGAATCGCCCTGGGTGAACTGCCCTCGGACGCGCTCGCCGCCGCCCGCGCCAAGCTGGAGCAGGAACCCCACGGGGCCGCGCGGCTCGCCCGGCTGGAGTCGGACTCGCGCGAGACGCTGGCCCGTCACCCCCCCGAGTCCGTGAGCCGGGAAGTGGCCCGTCGCCTCCGCACCGCCCAGCTCCAGGCGAACGCCGCTCCGCAGCCGGAGCGCCAGGGCTGGCACGGGTGGTCCCTGAGCATGCCGGTGGCCGCGTCCCTGGTGCTGCTGTTCCTGTCCGCGCAGCAGGACGTGGTGGAGTCGCCTTCGCTGCTGCCCGTGCGCGTCGAGCTGCTCGAGACGGTGGGCATCAAGGGCGATGCCCGGTTGCTGGTGTATCGGCAGGACGCGGGAGCTCCGGAGCTGCTGTCGGACCACACGCCCGCCCGCACCGGAGATCTGCTCCAGCTCAGCTACATTTCGGGAGGCCACCGCCATGGCGTGGTGGTCTCCGTGGACGGACGAGGCGCTGTGACGCTGCATCACCCCACCACCCTGGTGGGGCCCACGAAGCTTCAGTCGGGAGACGCGGTGTCCTTGACGCATTCCTACGAACTCGATGACGCACCGGGTTTCGAGCGCTTCTTCCTCGTCACCTCGGATTCTCCGCTGGACGTGGGGTCCGTGCTGGAGGCCGCGCGCCTGCTGGCCCGTCACCCCACCGAGGCGAGCATCCGGCCGCTCCCTCTTCCGGGTACCCTGGCCCAGACATCCTTCACGTTGGAGAAAGTGCCGTGATGCCGCGGTCGCTCCTGTTCCTGTCCCTGTTGCTTCCCACGCTGGCCATGGCGGCTCCCGCCACGCCCGCGCCCGTCGCCGTCCGTCGCTTCGCGCTGCTGGTGGGCGTCAACGATGGAGGCCCTGGCCGTGCCCGGCTCCGCTATGCCGTCACCGACGCGAGCTCCTTCGGCAACGTGCTGGAGGAGCTGGGCGGAGTGTTGCCTCAAGACCGGCTGATGATGCTGGAAGGAGACCGCGCGGCGCTGGAGCAGGCGCTGGCGCGCTTCAAGGCCATGGTCGGCGCGGCGAAGGCCCCGGGGGCTCGCACCGAGGCGCTCATCTACTACTCGGGCCACTCGGACGAAGAGGGCCTGCTGCTGCACAAGGACCGCTTCGGCTACCGCGAGCTGCGTCAGGCGCTGGAGCAGCTCCCCGCCGACGTGCGCATCGCCATCCTCGACTCGTGCGCCTCCGGCACGCTGGCGCGTCAGAAGGGCGGCGTGCGCCGTCCCGCCTTCCTCGTCGACACGTCCTCCGCCGTGCGCGGCCACGCCATCCTCACGTCCTCCTCCGAGGATGAGGTGTCGCAGGAGTCCGACCGCATCGGCGGCTCGTTCTTCACGCACAACCTGGTGTCCGGCCTGCGCGGCGCCGCCGACTCCACGGGCGACGGGCGCGTCACGCTCCACGAGGCCTACCAGTTCGCCTTCCACGAGACGCTCGCGCGCACCGAGCGCACGCGCGCCGGCGCCCAGCACCCCGCCTATGACATCGAGCTGGCCGGCACGGGCGAGCTGGTGATGACGGACCTGCGCACCACGTCGGCCGTGCTGGTGATGGGCGAGGGCGTCGAGGGACGCCTGTACGTCCGTGACGAGCCCGGGCGTCTGGTGGTGGAGCTCAACAAGCTGGCGGGCCGCGCCACGGAGCTGGGCCTGCAGCCCGGTCGCTACACGGTGATGCGCGAGTCGCGCGGCGCCAGCTCCCAGGCCGCGCTGGTGGTGGGCGAAGGCGGGCGCACGGTGCTCGCCGACACCGCCTTCGTGCCGATGGCGGGCGAGCTGACCGCGATGCGCGGCGGCGCTCCCCTCGCGGGCGCGGGCTCGCAGCCGATGGTGACGCCGGTGGACCGCGCGGGGCACACCTACCGCTTCCTGAACCTGGGGCTCGCTCCGAAGCTCCAGACCAACGACCTCTTCGGCGCGAATGGCGAGGTGGACAACGCCCTCTCCGTGTCGCTGGGTGTGGCGAGCCTGGGACGGCTGGATGGCTTCGCGATGGCGCTGGGCGCGAACTGGAACTCGGACTCCATCCGCGGCGTGCAGACGGCCATCGGTGGCAACGTGGTGCGCGGCGAGGTGGACGGCATGCAGCTCGCCGTGGGCGGCAACTGGGCCAGTGGGCCGGTGGGCGGCATGCAGCTCGCGGTGGGCGTCAACGTCGCGCGGCAGGGCGGAACGCTGGGCCAGCTCGCGGTGGGCGCCAACGTGTCCAGCACGTCGATGTCCGGCACGCAGATGGCGGTGGGTTCCAGTTGGGTGGATGGCGATTTCGAGGGCTACCAGGCCGCGGTGGGCCTCAGCATGGTGCGCGGCAAGATGTCCGGCGTGCAGATGTCGGTGGGCATGAACTGGGCCGATTCGGCGCGCGGCGCGCAGCTGTCGCTCATCAACATGGGCGGTGACGTGAACGGCATGCAGCTGGGCCTCATCAACGTCGCGGGGAAGATGAACGGCGTGCAGCTGGGCCTCATCAACGTGGTGAAGGACCTGGAATCCGGCGTCCCGGTGGGCCTCTTGAACATCGTGAGCAACGGCCAGTTCCACGTCGAGGCCTACGGCAGCGATGTCAACTACGCCAACGTCTCGCTCAAGGTCGGCAGCCGCTACCTCTACACCACGCTCGTCGTCGGCATGGGCGCGGTGAAGGACTCGCGCGGCCCCAGCCACTGGACGACGGGTGTGGGCATCGGCGGCCACGTGCCGCTGACCGAGCGCTTCTTCTTCGACGTGGACGTGGTGACCCACAGCATCCACGAGTGGGGCGGTGCGTTCGATGGGAACCGGCTGCTGCACCAGGCCCGGCTGATGGCGGGCTTCCAGTTGGCCTCCCGCTTCGCCATCATCGCTGGCCCTACCTTCAACGTCATGCACACCACGGACGGTGAACCCGTGACGTCGCTCAGCCAGTTCTCCAAGACCTCCGACCGGGACGTCCTGTTCTGGCCTGGAGTCCAGGTAGGTCTGCGTCTCTGATGGACGGTGTCCGGAGTGGAGCGGATGGCTCCCATCAGCCGGACGAAATCGAAGCCCCCCAGAACGCCTTTCCAGCCGGTGCTTACCGGTGAGAGGCTGGCCGAACGGCCGTTGGATGGCCGGGCAATCCTTGCCCTGGGGGCACGATGTCCAAGTTGCTGTTCGCGGCATTCAACGAGGGCGCCAAGCTCTCGATGACCGGCCAACACGAAGCCGCGATCTCCGCCTTCGACAAGGTCCTCGCCGTGGACCCCAAGCACTTCCCGGCCCTCACCGCGCGGGGCTCCTCGCTCGCACGGCTGGGCCGCACCGAAGAAGCCCTGCGCTGCTTCGAGCGCGCCATCGACGTGGACCCGTCCGCCGCGGACCCGCATCGCGACGCCGCCCTCTGTCAGCTGGAGCTGGGGGAGCCGGAGGCCGCCGCGCAGTTGATGGAGCGCGCCATCCAGCTCAACGCGGACCCTGGCTACCGCGAGGCCTCCGCCATCGAAGTCTATGAGCGGGGCAACGCGCTGCTCACCCGGGGCCCTCGGCGCCCGGACAAGGCGCGCTACCGGCAGGCCCGCCACACCTTCGAGCTGGCCCTGGAGCTGTCTCCCGCCTACGTCGAGGCCGCCAAGGCCCTGTCCGACGTGTGGGAGCACCTGGGCGACACCGCCCAGCGAGACCACTACGCCCAGCTCGCCCTGCGCCTGCGGCCCGTGGGGGGCTGAGCGAGCGACGGAACAGGGGGCCGCGCGCCCCGACGCGCGCTCATCCCCGTCCTCGAAGGGATGACGCCCTTCGTGGACGCATTGCCCCACTCCCGATGTTACCCATCCGCGCGGGCATTCCGCGCTACAATTCCAGATTAATACGAAAATACTGCCCGGAGAATCCAGAAGATGATTGTCATGCTCGAGCCGGACTCCCCCGAGTCCGTGGTGTCCGCCGTCCTCCAAGCCGCCTCTCAGTACAAGGGCGTGACGCCTCGGCCTCACGTCATGGAGGGCGCGGAGTACACCGTGACGGAGGTGTACCTGCTGGGCCCCACCGCGCAGATTCCCACGGAGGTCTTCGAGCAGATTCCGGGCGTGCGGCAGGTGGTGCGCGTCTCGCAGAAGTACCGCGTCATCGGCCGGCACAAGGGCCAGCGGGCGTCCACGGGCTTCGACTACAACGGCGTGACGTTCGACGAGCGCTCCGTGCAGTTGTTCGCCGGCCTGTGCGCGGTGGACACGAAGGAGAACGTGGATTCGATGATGGCGGCGCTCGCGCGCTGCGACATCCGCACCACGCGCATGGGGGCGTACAAGCCGCGCACCAACCCGTACGAGTTCCAGGGGCTGGGTGCCGCGTGCCTTCCGTGGGTGTTCGAGTCCGCGGGCAAGCACGGCATCAAGGTCGTCGCCATGGAGGTGACGCACCCCCGGCACATCGACGAGATTCGCGACGCGCTGGAGCGCTCGGGCAACGCCACGGGCGTCATGCTCCAGGTGGGCACGCGCAACGCGCAGAACTTCGAGCTGCTCAAGTCCATTGGCCAGCAGCGCGTCTTCCCCGTGCTCTTCAAGCGCGGCATGGGGATTACGTTGGAGGAGTCCCTCAACGCGTGCGAGTACATCGCGAGCGAGGGCAACCCCAAGATTGTCTTCTGCCTCCGCGGCGTGAAGACGCACCTGGGTGACCCGCACCGCAACATGGTGGACTTCGCCCACGTGCCGGTGGTGCGCCGGCTCACGCGCATGCCCGTGTGCGTGGACCCGTCGCACGCCATTGGCCGCGCGGACGCGCCGCCGGACGGCCTGCCGGACATTTTCCACTCCATTGGCCAGGGCCTCATCGCGGGCGCGTCCATGGTGCTGGTGGACTTCCACCCGCACCCGGAAGCGGCCCTGTGCGACGGCCCTCAGGCGCTGCGACTGGAGCAGCTCGCGTCGCTCCAGCGCTACACTCAGATTGTCCGCGAGGCGTACCTGTCCGTCGTGAAGAACGGCGACGGCAGCCAGCTCATCCCGGCGTAGCGGCTCAGGCCACGCCGTAGCTGCCGAGGACCCGTAGGGTGATGCAGGCCGCCTGGGCGGCCTCCACCGCCTCACGCACCCGCGGGTCCTCCAGCGCGCCGTCCACGTCCAGGCACCACACGTACTCCCACGCGCGGCGCTGGGGCCGGGACTCCAGGCGGGACACTTCCAGTCCCCGTCCGGAGAAGGCCCCCAGCACGCGGTACAGCGCGCCGGGCTCGTTCTGGACGGTGAAGGCCAGCGCCGTCTTGCGACGCTTCCACGCGCGCGGCGGCGCGACGCCCACCGTGACGAAGCGCGTGTGGTTGTCGGGCGAGTCCTCCACGCCTTCTTCCAGCACCGTCAGGCCGTACAGCTCCGCGGAGACGCGGCTGGCGATGGCGGCCGTGCGCGGCGGGGCCTGCTCGGCGACCTTGCGCGCGGCGACGGCGGTGTTGGCCTCCGCCACGGGCTGGATGCCGCGCCGTCGCAGGTAGCCCGCGCACTGCGCCAATGCCTGGGGATGTGAAAGGGCCCGCTCGACGTCCGCCAGCACGAGGCCTGGCGGCGCGACGAGGCAGTGGTGGATGCGCAGCGACAGCTCGCTGGAGATCTGCAGGTCATGCTCCAGCAGCAGGTCCACGTTCTCCACCACGGGCCCGCCCAGCGAACTCTCCACGGGGAGCACGCCCGCCTCCACGCGGCCCTCCGCCACCGCCTCGAAGACGGCGCGGAAGGTGGGGCAGGGGATGGCCTCCACGTCCGGTCCGTAGAGCGCGCGCAGCGCCTCTTCTCCATACGCGCCGTGCTCTCCCTGGAAGCCGACGCGGCGCCTGGACTGCTCAGCCATGGCTCCCCTCGGCGCGGCCATACGTCCCCAGCACGCGCAGGAAGGAGGTCAGCGGTCGGATGTCCTCCAGCGCGGCCGTCAGCGGCGCGGAGGCCGCATGGCCCTCCACGTCCACGTAGAAGCGGTACTGCCACGGGCTGCCCGGAATGGGACGCGACTCCAGCTTGCTCAGATTGACGCCGCGCAGGGTGAGCCGCTGGAGCATCTCCCCCAGCGTGCCCGGCTTGTGCTCCAGCACCATCAGCAGCGACGTCTTGCACGGCACGCCCGGGGCCAGCGGCGTGGCCTCGCGGCCCACCTCCACGAAGCGCGTGTAGTCGAACTCCGGCTGCAGCTCCCGCGCGAGCACCTCCAGGCCGAAGCGCTGCGCGGCCGTCTCGCTGGCGATGGCGGCGACGGTGGCGTCGTTGCGCTCACGCACCTTCTGCGCCGCGCCCCCCGTGTCCGCGTCCGGCACCGCGCGCGCCCACGGCAACTTCTCACGCAGGAACGCCTCGCACTGGGCCAGGGCCTGCGGATGGGAAATCACCTCGCGCAGACCCTCCAGCTTCGCGCCCGGCAGGCCCAGCAGCCGGTGGTCCACCTGGCTCACCAGCTCCGCGGTGATGACCACGCCGCCCTCGGCGAGCAGGTCATACGTCTCGTTCATGCTGCCGGCGGTGGTGTTTTCAATCGGCAGCAGCGCCAGGTCCATCTCCCCGCGACGTAGCGCCTCCACCAAATCTCGCGAGTGGTCGAACCCGGTGAGCAGCACGCCCCCGGCGCGGCCCGTATAGCGGCGACGCGCGGCCAGGTGGCTGTACGAGCCTTCGACGCCCGGATACCCCACGCGCAGCGGCGTGGTGTCCAGCCGCGTGACGAGCGCCTGCTGGCGCGCGACGGACATGTCGATGACCAACCGCCAGAAGCGCTCCACCTCGTGCGGGTCCAGGCCGTGCTCGGCGGCGCGGGTGCGGATGCGGCGCAGCAGGAGGTCCTCGCGACGCTGGTCCCTGAACGGCGCGGCCGTGGCCAGCTTGGAGCGGGCCACGTCATCCGCCAGGTCCATGCGGCGGCGGAGCGCGTCGAGGATCTCCTCGTCGATGTTCTCGATGGCGGTCCGCAGCGCGTCCAGGTCCAGCGGCGACGTCATCGCGCGGACTCCGCCAGGTTCCGGGACATGAGGTGGTGCGGTCCGATGCCCGGCAGCTCGAACGCGTCTCCATGCGGCACGAAGCCCAGCGAGCGATAGAAGCCCGAGGCCGTCGACCGCGCGTTGCACCACAACTGCGTGCCCTTCTGTGTCACGGCGTGCTCCATGCAGGCCTTCAGCAGGGCCGCACCCAGGCCCTGTCCCTGTCGTCCCTGCTCCACGGCCATGCCCCGCAGGCGCCAGGCGGTGATGGCTTTCAGCGCGTAAGGTGGCGGCTCCCGGTACAGGGAGGCCACTCCGAGCAGGCGGCCTTCCGCATACAGGCCCAGGTGGAGGGTGTCCTTGTCGTCATCCCCTGGATAGACGACCGCCTCGGGAGGCTGGTGGGGACGGAGGACGGCGCGGCGCAGCCCGCGCGTCTCGGCGGCTGGAATCCGGCGGATTTCTGATGAGCTCACGATTCGAGTATGCCGGTTTCCGACCTCGTGCGTCCTCATTCCGTGGAAGCCGACGAGGAGGTCGTTTCACCGTGAAGGGTACCGCCATCCTGGAGGAGCCTGGAAGCCCAGCGCGCGCCGTGGCCGCGTTGGATTTCGACGCGCTCCTGGAGGCGGAGCAGGGCGTGTTGCTGCGGCTGGCTCGGCGGTTGGTGTGGGATGGGGAGGAGGCGAGGGACCTGGTGCAGGCCGCCCTGGCTGATGCCTACGAGAAGCGTCATTTGCTGAGGGACGCGAAGGCCGGGCCCGCCTGGCTGCGCCGCATCCTGGTGTCACGGGCCATGGGCCACTTGCGGCGGCGGCGCGTGTGGAACGTGCTGCGTGAAGCCCTGGACTGGGGGACGCCGCTGGACCTCTCTCCGGAGGAGCGTTTCGTCGGCGCCGAGCGGTGGCGGGCGTTGGGTCGCGCGGTGCGAGCGCTCCCCGCGCAGCAGTCCACGGCCTTCACCCTGCGCTACCTGGAGGGTTTGGAGCTGGACGCCGTCGCGGAGGCGATGGGCATTGGCCGGGGCACCGTCCGCATCCACTTGTATCGCGCACTCAAGAAGCTCAAGGCCGAACAGGCCCTGGAAGGAGACACGCCATGAGATGCCACGACGTGGCCACCGCCCTCCTGGAGTCCTCACCACCGTGGTCTCCGGAAGCGCGGGCCCACCTGGAGGGCTGTGAGGACTGTCGCACGCTGGCCGCCGTGCATGCCTCGGCGTCCGGGCTGCGCCTGCCCCAGCCGCCGCCCCTGGCCCCCGTGCCTCGCGAGGCCGTGCTGCGGGAAGTGCGTCGCCGCAAGGTGCGCCGTCGCGCCGTCGCCGGGGTCGTCGCCTCCTTCTGTGTCGGTCTGGTGACGTGGCTGTCGGGCCTTGAGGCGCCTTCCTCACCAGGGGCTCCCGCGCTCCACGAGGCGCGGGTCGAATTGCCCGACGAGCCTGGCACCGCGCCGCATCCCGAGCTGGGTCTGCGCCGCGCCGAGGGGGCCGACGACGTCGACCTGGACTCCGTGGCCCGGGCCGTTCGCGCCGAGCGCGGCTCGCTGTCGTGGCTCGTCACGGAGGTGCGCGGTTACTCGCGCCGAGACGTGGTGTTCCGCGACGACACCTACAAACCTTTCGGGACGATGGCCGCGTGGCTGCGTCCCCCTGATTCCCGCGCGCTGGAAAACCCGCCGTTCCGAACGGCGGTCCTCCCACTCAATCCACAGGAGTCGTTGCCATGAAGAAGACACCCGTTGCCACGCTGCTCACGGCCGCGCTGGCCCCGCTGCTGCTGTCGCCCATGTCCGCCCTGGCCCAGCCGGAGGATGACTTCGTCCTCCACCGCCAGGGTCCTGGCGCCCCCATGATTCACCACGTGGGGCCCGGCGGAGGCGCGCTTCCTCCGGGACAGTTCCCCGCCGCCGCTCACGGCATCCCCCCGCACCTGGTGGAGAAGCTGGGTGTTCCGCGCGAGGTGGCCAAGCAGGTGCAGGAGCTGACGTTCGATGCCAACGAGGCCATCATCCCGCTGGAGGCGGACCTGAAGCGGGCGCAGCTCCAACTGGAGCGCCTGTTGAGCGCGGACTCCACCGACGAGAACGCCGTGCTCAAGCAGGTGGACGAGGTGGGCCGCGCGGAGACGGCGGTGCGCCGCAACCGCCTGGGGTTGATGGTCCGCATCAAGAAGCTGCTCGGCCCCGAGCTGTGGCGCAAGCTGGAGGCGGAGCTGGGCACGGTGCGCATCCAGAAGCGCATCGAGATTCGCAAGGGTCCTCCGGGTGACGGTGAGGCCGGAAGTCCCCCGCCGCCGCGCAAGCCGTAGCGTTCCGGACAGACGCGGGCCCATTCGACCTGCCCCTCCAAGGTGTCGCGGATGGGCCCGCGTATCCTGGGCGTCATGGCCAACCTTCCGGACCATGAGCGTCAGCTGGAGGAGGATGCCGCCCAGCTCCAGCGCCTGGGGTATGCGCAGCAGCTCTTGCGCGGCATGGGCGGCTTCTCCAACTTCGCCGTCTCCTTCTCCATCATCTCCATCCTCACCGGAGCGGTGACGCTCTACGGCCACGGGCTGCGCTTCGGCGGGCCCTTCGTCATGGGCGTGGGCTGGCCCCTGGTCGCGGTGATGACGCTGGCGGTGGCGGCGAGCCTCGCGCAGCTCGCGTCGTCCTTCCCCACCGCGGGCGCGCTCTACCACTGGGCCGCGATGCTGGGTGGCCCCCGGGTGGGCTTCTTCACCGCGTGGCTCAACACGCTGGGCCAGTTCGCAATCACCGCGGGCATCGACTATGGCCTGGCCGAATTCCTCGCGGACATGCTCGGCTGGCCTCGCGAGCGCGCCTCGGTGCTGCCCCTCTACGCGGCCATCCTCCTGTCCCACGCGGTGTTGAACCACGTGGGCGTGCGCGTCGTCGCGTGGCTCAATGACTTCTCCGCCTGGTACCACGTCGCGGGCGTCGCGGTGCTCATCGGCGCGCTCGCGGTGTTCGCTCCGAAGCAGGACGCGGCCTTCCTGCTCACGCGCTTCAGCTCGGAGACGCCGTGGTACGCCTACGGCTTCCTCATCGGCCTCTTGCAGGCGCAGTGGACCTTCACCGGCTACGACGCCAGCGCGCACATCTCCGAGGAGACGCGAGACCCCACGCGCAACGCCCCCTGGGGCATCTTCCTGTCCGTGGCCGTCAGCGCCGTGGCGGGCTACCTGCTCCTGGGCGCGGTGACGCTGGCCATCCAGGACCTGCCGACGACGGCCGCCGCGGCCAACCCGTTCCTGTACGTGCTGACGCAGGCGCTGGGCCCCTCGCTCGGGGGCGCGTTGGTGTGGGTGGCCATTGGCGCCATGTGGTTCTGTGGACTGTCCTCGGTGACGTCCAACTCGCGCATGCTGTTCGCCTTCGCGCGCGACAACGGGCTGCCCGCGTCGAAGTGGCTGGCCCAGGTGTCGCCGCGCTTCCGGAGTCCCGCCGTGGCGGTCTGGGTGTCCGTGGCGGGCTCGGGACTGGTCGCGCTGTGGGCGGAGGCGTACGCGGCCATGGTGGCGCTGAGCACGCTGGCGCTCTACGCGTCCTACGCCTTGCCCGTCTGGGTGGGCTTGCGCGCCCGCCGCGCCGGCACGTGGTCCCACCGGGGGCCTTGGGACCTGGGCCGCGCGTCGCCGTGGGTCAACGGCGTGGCGCTGACGTGGAGCGCGGTGGTGATGGTGCTGTTCGTGCTGCCGCCCAACCAGCTCGCCGGCTACACGTTCGCCGGCGCGCTGGTGCTGCTGGGGCTCTACTGGGGTTTCTTCCAGCGCCACACCTTCACGGGGCCCCAGGTGACGCTGCTGCGGCCTCCCGCGTCCAGGGCTACTTCGGCAGCGCCGTCTTCCCCATCTTCAGGATGAGCTTGAAGTGCTCGGCGGTGACGGAGGCCACGCTGAGCCGGCTGCGGGTGATGAGCGGGAAGTCCTTCAGCGTGGCGGTGGCCTTGACGGTGGCCAGGTCCACGGCCTGCTTGAAGGGGAGGAGGGCCGCCACCTTCACGGAGGCCCAGTCCTCGTCGGGCGCCGTGGAGTCGGGACCCGCGGAGGTGAGCACCTTCGCGATGCCGACCACGGCCTTGCCTTCATTGGAGTGGTAGTAGAGGCAGAGGTCGCCGGGCTTCATCGCCCGCAGGTTGTTGCGCGCCTCGAAGCTGCGGATGCCCGTCCACTCCGTCTGCTTGTCCTTCTCGAGCTGCGCGTACGCGTAGACCGACGGCTCGCTCTTGATGAGCCAGTACTGGGGGTTCGCCATGGCGGCGCACCATAGAGCAGCACGGCCGCTAGTGCAGCCAACGCGACGGTGCGCCGGGACTCCCGGGCGATGTGCTCGAGTCGTCCACGCTTTCCGTCGTCACCCGCACCTCCAGCAGGGTGCGCTCGACGGACCGGAGTCCCGAGGCCAGGGCGAGCGCCACGCCCTTCGGGTCGTGGAACGTGGACCCACCCCCGGTGTTTCCCCCGGTCAGCGCGGACTCGAGCAGGGCGACCTCCTGCTCCCACAGGTCCGTGAGCAGCGGGTCCAGGCGGGGCAGGACGTCGAGCAGGGCCTCCGAGGACACGTGCAGCTCCTGGAGGATGCGCTCGACCTGCTCCTGTCGGGTCTCCACGAAGGCCGCCACCTTGGTCTCCGGGGTGGGCGCTCGCGCGACTGCCTGCTCTATCCGCGCGAAGGCTTCACACCAGACCTGCCTCACCACCACCGCGAACAAGGCCTCCTTGCTCTCGAAGTGGCCGTGGACGCGCCCCGGCTCCAGGCCCGCGCGCCGGGCGATGTCCTCCAGCGAGGAGGCGGAGAAGCCGAGCCGGGCGAAGCTCTCCGTGGCGGCGGCGAGGATGGCGGTGCGGTGCTCGGTGCTCATGGTCTTGTTCGGGGTCTCGAGGGTGAGGACTGCAAACGGCTGTGCGTCGCGGGTGACTTCGATGCCACCCCCAGGGCCGACCTACTTCGAGCCGCTGCTCATGAGCGTGAGGAGGCGGTCCGCGAGCCTGAAGGTGATTTCCTGCTCCAGCGGGTCCATGGTTCCGATGAAGAAGCCCAGGCCCGTCTCGATGCGGTTCGCGATTTCGGCGTAGAGCGCTCGGCCCGCCGCCGTGAGCGTGTTGACCACGGTGCGCCGGTCGTCGGGATGCCGGGTTCGTGCGACCAGGCCCCGGTGCTCCAGCCGGTCCACCACGCCGGTGATGCTCTTGTCATTGATGTCCGCGAGCCGCGAAAGCTCACCGGTGTGCAGGGGCCCGTCGTAGCCCAGCCAGAGAATCACGTGGAACTGGGGCGAGCTGAGGTCCTCTTCCTGGCAGAGCTGGCTGATGGGGTCCCGGAGGACGGCCCGTGCCCGGTTGAAGCTCATCAGCTTCTGCAGAAGGCTCGCCCCCAACTCGCGCTGCGCGGGGGTGCACTTGAGCGGGGAGGGTGTCGCCTTCTTCGCGCCCTTCTTCGTCCGGACCATGCCCGGCGAGAACTACACCACATCACGGATACTCCGCAATGTGGGCTGACCACGCCGTGACGGACGGGGCGACCGGGAGCGCCGAACACCGGGCTGGCGAGGGGCCCCCCCAGCCGTTACCAACCGCCGCCTATTTCGAGAGGGAACGAATGGACCTGGATCTGAAGAACAAGGTTGCGCTGGTGAGCGGCTCCACGGCGGGCATTGGCCTGTCCATCGTGGAGGCCCTGGCCCGGGAGGGCGCGGAGGTCATCGTCAATGGACGCACGAAGGAGCGCGTGGACGCGGCCATCGCGGAGGTCCGCCGCAAGCAGCCGGACGCGAAGCTGCGCGGAGTTCCGGGAGACCTGGGCACGAGCGAGGGCGCGGCGCTGATGGTCAAGGCCGTTCCCCATGTGGACATCCTGGTCAACAACCTGGGCGTGTTCGAGCCCAAGCCCTTCGAGGCCATCTCCGACGAGGACTGGCTGAACATCTTCGACGTGAACGTGATGAGCGGCGTGCGGCTCAGCCGGCACTACCTCAAGGGCATGCGCGAGAAGAACTGGGGCCGCATCGTCTTCATCTCCAGCGAGTCCGGCGTGCAGATTCCCGTGGAGATGATTCACTACGGCGTCACGAAGACGGCGCAGATCGCGCTCGCGCGCGGAATCGCGGAGGGCCTGTCCGGGACGAACATCACCTCGAACTCCATCCTCCCGGGGCCCACGCGCTCCGAAGGCGTGGAGGAGTTCCTCAAGAGCCTGTCGAAGCAGCAGGGCGTGGACGTGGCCACGGTGGAGCGCGAGTTCTTCAAGAGCGCGCGGCCGTCGTCGCTGCTCCAGCGCTTCGCGCGCACGGACGAGGTCGCCTCGCTGGTGGCCTTCGTGTGCAGCCCGCAGGCGTCGGGCATCAACGGCTCGGCGTTGCGCGTGGATGGCGGAGTGGTGCGCGCCATTCCTTGAGTGCGACCCCGGACGGGGTTGACGTCTGAAAAACAAAAGGCCCGATGTCCTCGCGGGCATCGGGCCTTCTACTGATATCTCGTGTCGAGGCGTCAGGCCTGGTTCGCCATGCCCCGCGTCGTGTCCTCGGCCGTCTTGCCGCTCAACAGCGCGCTGCTCGCGTAGAGGGCCAGCCCCATCACCCCGAGCGCCGCCGCTTCCGTCTGGGCCGCGAAGGCGACGCCCATCCACGTCATCACTCCGGTTCCCATCGCGAACGCCGCCGCCACCGCCCCCGCTGCCTTCCTCATCCGCTCGCTCCCTGTCTGCCGGGCCCAGGGGCCCGTTGTGGAACCAAAACTCCTCTCCCTCAACAGACTTCAATTCGCGTGCCGCGCACACACGGTGCGGAATGAGAAGCCACGTGCCCCGCAGTGGGAAAATGTCTTCCATCAACAGGAGGAAGACTGTCGAAAACACCGGGCCATCCCCCCGTCCGATGCCAGTAATTCTTCCCGGACCGCGGGAGGTCGAATCGCTGGGCATTTCGTAACCCACGACGATCCATGGGTTTTCCCTCCCAGGGCTGCATGGCACACCCGCTGCTATGGCAACCGCGCCGGGTAGGACGGGACGAGTTCCGCGGGTGCGGGACTCCAAGAGACATCCGCAGCGACGAGGGAGAGGACGATGGGCAAGACGAGCGCGGGGTTCTGGACGGTGTTGGGGGTGATGCTCCTGGGCGGGTGTGCGCACCAGCCTGCGGTGAAGGTGGACAACTCCGAGCAGCCTTACCGTATTGGACGGGAGGATGTGCTGGACGTCGCGGTGTGGCGCGACGCGGAGCTGTCTCGCACGCTGCCGGTTCGCCCCGACGGCTACATCTCCATGCCGATGGTGGGCGAGGTGCTGGCCGCGGGCAAGACGCCGACGGAGCTGGCCGAGGCGTTGAAGAGCAGCTTCCAGCCGTATGTGCAGGAGCCGCGCGTGACGGTGATTGTCCGCGAGGTCAACAGCAGCCGCGTGTTCGTCACCGGCGAAGTCACGCATCCGGGCGCCTATCCGCTGCGCGGCCGCGTGTCGCTCATCCAGGCCATCGCCCTGGCGGGCGGCTTCACCGACTTCGCCAACTCGGATGGCATTGTCGTCATCCGCAGCGACGGCAACGGCGGGCAGATTCCGGTGCGCTACAGCGACCTCATCTCTCCCGACGGGAACCAGGACGTCATGCTTCGGCCCGGTGACACCATCGTCGTGCCGTGAAGCGTCGTCGGAAGTCGGGTGAGGGGTCCATGGACGGTGGGTGGCGTAGGCGAGGGAGGACGACGGTGAAGGGCGACTGGAAGAAGTGGCTGCTGACGGGCCTCATGCTCACCGCGCCGGCCGTACCGGCGGCGACCGTGTGGGAGCCTCGGCTGAGAATCGCCGCCGAGGAACGCTACGACGACGACCTGCGCCTGGGCGCGGGCGCCACGGGCGGCCAGCTGATGACGAAGCTGTCGCCGCGCCTGGGGGTCGAGGGCAGGGACGAACGGCTGAACCTCAACGGCTACTACGGCGCGGACGTGCTGATGCGGCACGGCTCCGGCAAGGTGACGTTGGACCACCGCGGGGCACTGGAGCTGCGGCACCTGTTGTCGCGGCGGCTCCGGGTGGACACGAACGTGCGCGTCTTCCGCGTCACGGACCCCACCTCGCTGCCTCGCGATGGTCTGGCCCGCTCGACGTCACCCACGTTCTTCACGCAGGCCCGGTTGGGACTCACCGCGCGCGCGTCGGAGCGGGTGGACGTGCGCGTGGGTTACGGAATCGAAGTGGTGCGCATCCTCGAGAGCGGCCAGGAGCCGGGCTATGCCCACACGCCGTCCCTGGAGGTGATGTACCGCACCACGCGCCGGCTGACCCTGGGCGTGGAGTACCGCTACCAGGGCTTCTATTACGACAACTCCCTGTCCCAGGCGCATGGCGTGGCGGGCACGTTGCGCTATCGCCTGACGCGGCCCACCACGCTCATCGTTCGCGGTGGACCGGTGCGCTACCTGGCGCCGGACGGGCAGGAGGGCGGGTGGGTTCCTCGCGTGAATGTGGAGCTGGCGCGCGAGGGTGAGCTGTTCGACCTGGGCTTCGCCGTGGGGCACGACCTGGTCGGCGCCAGCGGTTTCGCCACCGCGCTGTGGGCGGACTACGCGTCGCTGATGCTGGCGCGGCGGTTCGACCACCAGTTCTCGGCGTTTGGAGCGGCCAGCTTCTTCCGCAACGGGCGAGCGCCCTCGCGGGACTGGACGACGTTTGGCAGCACCCCCCTGGTTTCCCAGGGGTACGCGGTAGGTGCAGGGGTGGAGTACCGCTTCAGCCGCCAGGTGGCGGCTCAGGGAGCGGTGGACCGGATTGCCCAGGTGGGCGTGGCGGAGTCGGCGGGCGCTGCGGGAGATCTGACGCGCAACGTTTTCGCTGTCCGTCTCATCGTGACGGCGTGGTGACAACACGTGAGTGGGTTGGTGGAGGAGCGGATCATGGAGCGTGGGATGACGGCGGACCAGCTGTTGGCCTCTCTCTGGCGCCGCAAGGCGTTGGTGGGAGCCATCACAGCAGCGGTATTCGCGGTGGGAGCGGCCATCGTGATGACGCGGCCGAGCATGTACGAAGCGTCGGCGGTGGTCCGCGTGGAGCCGCAGCGGCCAGGGGAGGAAATGGTGCAGCGCACGGTGAGCGAGCTCATCGAGCAAAGGCTGCTCACGGTGCGCCAGGAGCTCATGGCACGCCCCGTGCTCCAGAAGGCCATCGAGGAAATGAACCTCTATCCGGACATCGTGTCCGAGAAGGGCATGGAGACGGCGGTTGCGCAGATGCGCAAGGACCTGCAGGTGCGCGTGGAGGGTGAGACGGCGTTCGAAATCACCTACACCAACCGCGACCCGCAGGTGGCCGCGCAGGTGGCCAACCGGCTGCCGACCATCTTCTCCGAGGAGACGCTGAAGCTGCGCCAGGCGCAGGCGGCGCGTGCCACGGACCTCTTCACCGAGGAAATGGGCAGCATGGGCAAGGCGGTCTCCAACTGGGAGCGAAAGATTTCCCAGTTCAAGGTGGACCACCTGGGCGAGCTGCCCGAGCAGATGGAGATGAACATGCGAGGGCTCGAGCGCGTGTCGCACGAGCTGCAGACGAAGTCGGAGGAGCTGCGCGTGGCGGAAGCGCGCCGCTCGGACCTGGCGCGGGCTCGCAACGCGGTGGACAGCGAGGCCGGTCGCCTGGAGTCCGCGGAGAGCGGGCTGACGCGGGCCCTGGTGAATGCACGCACGACGTGGACGGAGGACCACCCGGAGATCAAGCGCATGCAGACCGAGCTGGACGGGATGACGACGCGCCGCAAGGAGGCCGAAGGCCGCCTGTGGGCGGAGCGTGCCGAGCGCGGCCGGGTGGCATCGCTCATCGAGGTCATCCAGAAGGACATCGTCGACCTGCAGGGGAAGGCGGAGGCGTACCAGGCCCGGCTGAACAACACGCCGAAGTGGGCGCACGAGCTGGGGGTGATGAACCGCGACTACGAAATCGCGCGCACCAAGTACCAGAGCGTGGTGAGCCGCAAGGTGGAGGCGGAGATTGCCCAGGAGCTGGAGGCCAAGAGCTCCAAGAGCCTGTTCAACGTCATCTCCCCCGCGGGCGTGCCGGTGACGGCGGCGAGGCCGGACCGGATGACGGGGCTGGTGATTGCCCTGCTGGTGGCGCTGGGCCTGGGCATCCTCACGGGCGCGGTGCTGGAGATGCGTGACGACAGCCTGCGCGATGGCTCGGAAGTGCGCCAGCGCCTGACGCTGCCGGTGTTGGCGGTGGTGCCGGACATGCAGGGCAAGACGGAGCGGCGCGTGCTGATGCCGTCCCAGGGCGGACGCAACAACGTGTCCTCCCCCACCTCTTTGAACTGACACCCAAAGGAAAGGACGGAAACCGAACATGGACCAGACGATGGAGCGGGCGGGCAACTTCCTCCCGCGGGTGGATGAGAACTCGACGAACCCGAACGCGGTGGACCGGCGGGTGGTGACGCTGACCGCGCCGGCCTCGGCGGCGGCGGAGCAGTACCGCAGCCTGTATTACCGGTTGGAGCGGATGCGGGAGCTGCGCCCCATGAAGGTGGTGGCGCTGACCTCCGCGATGCCCGGCGAGGGCAAGACGGTGACGAGCGTCAACCTGGCGATGGCGGCGGCCCGGGCGAATCCGGACCGGCGCATCCTGCTGGTGGACGCGGACCTGCGGCGCGGCGGTGTGGCGGCCACGCTGGGGGTGCGCAACAAGACGGGCCTGGCGGAGCTGTTGTCCGGCGAGGTGGAGGTGCGGGACGTGGTGCGTCGCTTCGCGGCCACGCGCCTGGCCCTCATCCCCGCCGGCACCGCGCCGGAGGAGCCCTCGCAGGTGCTGGCCAGCCCTCGGATGAAGCAGTTCCTCAAGGCGGTGCGTGAGGGCTTCGACGAGGTGTACATCGACCTGCCGCCGACGCTGCCGTTCGCGGACGCGGCCATCCTGGGTCACCAGGTGGACGGGGTGCTGATGGTCATCCGCGCCAACGTGACGCCGGGCAAGACGGTGCACCAGGCGGTGGAGCAGCTGGCCGGGGCGCCCGTGTTGGGGTGCGTGCTCAACGGCGCGGAGGTGCATGCGACGCCGTACCTGAAGAACTACGAGAAGCAGAAGTAGAGGGCGGTAGCCTCCGCCCCGCGTCCCGGTGACGGGAGCGGGGCGGAGGTGACGAGTCGAGGGGGCGGGTCGTGAGT
>NZ_VIFM01000118.1 GCF_006636215.1 Myxococcus llanfairpwllgwyngyllgogerychwyrndrobwllllantysiliogogogochensis
GCGCTGGAGGGGGGCGGGGAGCAGAAGAACGTGGTGGCGGCTCCCTCGCAGGCGCGTCCCGCGGTGCCGGCCGTGTCGTCGGGTCGGGCGGACGAGCGCGTTCCTCTGCGGGGGCTGCGCAAGAAGATCGCCGAGAAGATGGTGCGCTCGAAGTTCACGATGCCGCACTTCGCCTTCGTGGAAGAAGTGGACGCGACGGACCTGGTGGCACTGCGCACCCGGCTCAACGCGCAGCTCGCGGCGTCGGGTGACAACACCAAGCTCAACTACCTGCCGTTCATCATCAAGGCGACCATCGCCGCGCTGAAGAAGTTCCCGCACCTCAACGCCAACTTCGATGAGGCGGCGCAGGAGCTGGTGGTGCGTGGCGAGTACAACATCGGCATGGCGGTGGCGACGCCGGATGGCCTCACCGTGGCGGTGGTGAAGGACGCGGACCGGCTGACGCTGGCGGAGATTGCTCGCGAGACGGCGCGTCTGGGAGCTGCCGCGAAGGAGCGGAAGCTGAAGCTGGAGGAGCTGACGGGCGGCACCTTCACCATCACCTCGCTGGGGCAGAGCGGTGGCCTGTTCGCCACGCCCATCATCAACCACCCCGAGGTGGGCATCATGGGCGTGCACAAGCTCAAGAAGCGCCCGGCCGTGGTGAAGGATCAGATCGTCATCCGCGACATGATGAACCTGTCGCTGTCGTGCGATCACCGCGTCATCGACGGCTCGGTGGCCGCGGACTTCGTCTACGAAGTCATCAAGTACCTGGAGAAGCCGGACCTGCTGTTCCTGGCCATGGCGTGATGTCTCGCCCAGAGGCCCGGGTGGTGTGGTCGCCCGGGTTTCGAGGCTGGGATGTCCCCTGGGCCGCCGGGGAGGGGGCTGACCGCTCGCCGGCGATTGCGTCTCGTGGAATGCGTCGAGGCCGGGCGGTGGTCCACCAAGACGGTTAGGCTCTGTCCGTATGGCCGAGAACCCTCGCGAGCTGATCCGCGCCGCGCAGTCCGCCGAGCTGCGGGGTGACGTGACTCGCGCCGTGGAGTGCCTCCAGAAAGCGGCGGCGTTCTATCGGAACGCGGGCAATGCCCCCCGAGCGCTCCAGTTGCTGCGCCATGCGCGCAGGCTGGATACGAGCCGCCTGGACATCCTCGAGGAGGTGAACCGCCTCGAAGGGATGACGGAGACGTTGCCGGCGACTGAAGGGGGGGAGGAGGACGACGACGGCCAACTGCTGCTGTCCGTGGAGGACCTCCCTCTCCCTGAGCTTGTTCGTCGGCAACGCCTCATCCAGGACGCGCTGCGCGACGTGGAGTCGCAGCCGACAGGGAAGTCCCCCGAGCTCGCGGCCTGGGTGCTGGACACGGAAGTGAGCGAGGACCTCCAGCGGCTCGAGGCCCAGCTCGCCCGGGTCGCGGCCTCGGTGGACCCAGGGGCGTCCGAGGGGCAGAAGCTTCATCCGGCGCGGAGCGCGGCCTCCGTGGACCCAGGGGACTCGAAGGGGTTGGAGTTCCTGTCCGCTCAGAGCGAGGCCTCGGTGGAGTCAGGGGGCTCGAAGGGGTTGGAGTTTCTGGTCGGCCGGAGCGCGGCTTCGGCGGAGTCCACTCCGCGTGGGACGGTTCCGTCCGTGGCTCGGGATGCGTTGCCTTCTCGCGGTTCGGAGTTCGTGCGTGCGGAGCGACCACCTGGCGCCGTGGACGAGCAGCTCTTCGAGTCACGATGGAGACCCGGCTCGCCGGAAGGTGAGGAACCGTTCGGAGATGGGCTGCTCGCGCCGACGGGGCAGTCCGATGCGCGAGACTCGGATGTGGAGGCCTTCGCCGCGCACGCGTCGGAGGACGACACCACGCCGAGGCGCAGGCGCGGACCGCGAATCATCGAGCGCGGACCCGCTCGCGCGGACGCGGCGCTGGATGCGTGGTGCTCGTTCTGCTGCCGGCCTCGCGCGGAGGTCGGAGACCTGGTCGCGGGACCGGCCGGTGCCTTCATCTGCAAGGCGTGTCTGACGGAGTCCGCATCGCTGCTCGGAGACGTGAGTCCCGTGCCGCTCCCGACGCGTCCTCGCTCGCCGGTGCGTGCCTCGGCCGCGATGGACTTCGTGGGCCAGCCCGATGTCCGCTCGTCGATGGAGCGAGCGCTCCAGTCGGGTTCTCGCTGCGTCCTGCTGGTGGGGGCCGAGGGCTGGGGCAAGAGCGTCCTGCTCCAGATGCTCCAGCGACAGGGCAGGGGGGCCATCACCCCGGTGGCCTCGCTCGCGGAGGACTCGTCGGCCTCGCCCCTGTTCGTCGAGGACGTGGATCGTCTGAGCACGGAGCACCAGGCCGCGCTCTCCGTCTTCCTCGCTCGTGAGTCGCGGCCCTCCGTGGTGCTCAGCGCGCGAGGACTCGCACCCGAGCCGGGGAAACTCAGCCTGCGCGGAGGCGAGGAGCGCCTCTTGGTGCCCACGACGGAGGCCCTGTCGCGCGCGGTGCGAGGCGTCATCCCCGTGAGCATCCTGGAGCACGTCCAGGTTCTGCTCAGTCTGCACCCGCCCACGCGCGAGGACTACGTGGAGATGGCCCGCGCGCGACTGGCGCTGCGTGCGCCGGGGACCTCGCTGTCCGACAGCGTCCTCTCCGCCTTCGCCGCCGAGGCCGAGCGCTCCCCCCGCGCCGGCCATGAACTCCAGGCACTCCTCCAGCGGGTTCCCCCAGGTACCTGGGAACTCGAGAACGTGACGAAGCCGACGCCCCCTCGAAAGGGCCGGCGGAAGGGAACGTCGTGAACACCATCACCGTCTACCGGCTCGGCCGGGTGGAGTACGAGGACGGCCTCAACCTGATGCGCCTCTTCGGCGACTCACGTCGGGAGGGCCTGAGCGGCGACGTGCTGCTGTTGCTGGAGCACCCGCCCGTGCTCACGCTGGGCCGGGGCGCGAAGCGGGAGAACATCACCGCCTCCGACGCGAGCCTCTCCGCCGAGGACGTGAATGTCTTCGAGACCAACCGGGGTGGCGACGTCACCTACCACGGGCCCGGCCAGATAGTCGGCTACCCCATCTTCCTGCTCCCTGAGTCGCGCCGCGACGTCCGCCGCTACGTGCGTGACGTGGAGCGCTCCATCATGCAGGTCCTGTCCGAGTGGGGCATCACCGCGGGCCCCATCGTCAAGTGGCCCGGCGTGTGGATTGGCGAGGAGGGTGCGCCCGACGCGCGGAAGATCGCCGCCATCGGTGTCCACCTGTCCAGGTGGCTCACCACGCACGGCTTCGCGCTCAACGTGAACACGAAGATGGAGCACTTCCGCTTCATCGTGCCCTGCGGAATCCGCGAGGCCGGTGTCACCTCCATGCAGCGGGAGCGCGGGCACGCAGTCCCTGTCCCGGATGTGGAAGAGGCGCTCGCCCGGAGCTTCTGCGCCGTGTTCGACAGCGAGCGCGTGGATGCCCCCGCGCCCATGCGCACCGTCAGCATCGCCGTCGTGCGAGGTCGAGGCCCGGAGGCGCGCGTGTTGCTCGTGCGACGTCGTCCCGAGCGCGGCGGCTTCTGGCAGATCCTCACCGGCCGCGTGGAGGATGGAGAGTCACCCACCCAGGCCGCGATCCGAGAGCTGGAGGAGGAGACGGGCCTTCGACTTCCCGTGGAGGACCTGGCCTACCGTCACTCCTTCGCCATCGGCGAGACGTTGCCGCCCGTGCTCGCGGAGGAGAGTGGCTTCGCCGTCCACGTCGCGCCGGACACCGAGGTCCGCCTGGGCCCCGAGCACGATGACTTCGAGTGGGTGGACGTCCCCACCGCCCTGGAGCGCCTGCCATTCGCGGGGCTGCGCGAGGCGGTGAAGCGCGCGGTGTCAGCGCGCGACGCCTGAATGAAGCCACGGCCGCGCCCGCTTCGCGCGGCTACAGCTTGATGACCATCGACTCCTTGGCGGCGATGGCCTCCGGGCGGCGCCTGCGCACCTGCCGCAGCAGCTTGTCCATGGCCGCGTCGTCGCGCGAGGGGTCATGGTGGAAGAGCACCAGCGTCTTCACCTGCGCGGCGTCCGCGGCGGCCACGGCGGCCTGCCATGTCGAGTGCCCCCAGCCCGTGCGCGCCGGCCCACAGCGGCCGTGGTACTCGTCCTCCGTGTACATGGAGTCGTAGATGAGCAGGTCCGCGCCCCGCGCGAAGTCGAACAGCCCCGAGTCCAGATCACTGCCGTGCTCGACATCCGTGGCGTAGACCACGGAGCGCCCACCGCACTCCACGCGGTACCCCAGGTTGCCGCCCGGGTGGTTCAACTCCAACCAGCGCACCTGGGCGGGGCCGAGCTGGAGCGTTCCTCCCGGAGAGAGGTCCCGGTACGTGAGCTTCGCGCGGAAGGCCCCCTCCGCCGTCACGGGGAAGTAGGGCTGCACCATCTGCCCACCCAGCAGCTCCCGGGTGGTGCGCCCGTTGCGTGACGGCCCGTTCAGGGTCAGCTCGCTCGTCGGGATGAAGATGGGCGCGAAGAAGGGAAGGCCCTGCAGGTGGTCGTAGTGGTAGTGCGAGATGAAGATGTTGCCGCGCACCGGCCCGGGGGGGCCCATGAGCAAGGAATCGCCCAGCGCACGCGCTCCCGAGCCCAGGTCGAAGATCAGCAGCTCGTCCCCACACCGCACTTCCACGCACGGCGTGTTGCCGCCGTAGCGCTTCGTCTGCGGACCAGGGGAGGGGATGGAGCCGCGCACTCCCCAGAAGCGCACCTCGAAAGGCACACGGGCTTGATTACGCACGACGGCGTTGCGCCGCCGCGCAGGCGTCTTCTCAGCCGGCCTTGGCTTCCGTGTCGTCGTCCTCGGCGAAGAGCTCAATCAGGTGCCCCGTACGCTCGCGCTTCGTCCTCAGGTAGTCGACGTTATGCGGATTGTGCTCGGTCCGGGAAGGGATTCGACGCAGGACGGGAATGCCTTCCTCCACCATCCCGGCGATCTTCAGCGGATTGTTCGTGATGAGGTCCACCGAGCGTACGTCCAGCGAGCGCAGCATCTCCGCCGCGATGTCGTAGCTGCGCAGGTCGTCCGCGAAGCCGAGCTGACGGTTGGCCTCATACGTGTCCAGCCCCTTGGACTGGAGGGCGTACGCCTTGATTTTGTTGCCCAGGCCGATGCCTCGGCCTTCCTGTCGCAGGTAGAGCACCACGCCCAGCTTCTGCTGGGTGATGAAGTCCAGCGCCCGGTCCAACTGCTCGCGGCAGTCACACTTCAAGCTGCCGAAGACCTCGCTCGTCAGGCACTCGGAGTGGATTCGCACCGGCACCCCTTCCTCAGCGGACACGTTGCCCGCGACGAGCGCCACGTGCTCTCGACCGTTGCGGCGATCCCTGAACACGATGGTCCGCAGGGGCCCCCGCTCCGTGGGGATGTCCGCCTCCGAGAACCGCTCCAGGTGCTGCGTCGGTTTACGGGTCGGAAGAACCTGGGGTGAGCGAATGTCCGACATGATGGTTCATTCTCCAGATGCGAGGCCCCCTGTTTGGTGCCCCCATGCGCGCAAGTCAAGGCGGACTCACCACCGCTGCCGCCTGAAATCCTCCGCAAAGATGCACGATGGACGGCTCCGGTTTCTCAAGCCCCCCAGGAGAGCGGCAACAATTCCACCGGGTCTCCATGAGACAAGCTGCTGGCTTCCCGCGCGAAGTGCAGCAGATGCGTGGCCGTCGCCGCGGAACGGAGCACGCCCGACGTCTGGGTGGCCAGGGGGCGCGCCCAGAGGTTGCCGTCCTTCCAGGCAGCCGTCACCCGGACGAAGTGCGCCAGCCCTGGAGGCTTGGACAGCCGACCGTCCAGGCGCCCAGGCACTCGCGAGGGGTCCACGTCGGTGTGGCCGAGCAGCCTGCGGAGCGCCGGCCTGACGAAGAGCTCGAAGGTGACCAGCGACGAGGTGGGGTTGCCCGGCAGACCGAAGAACAGCGTGCTCCCGCGCTTGCCCACCACCAGCGGCTTGCCCGGCTTGATGGCCACGCGCCACAGGTGCTGTTGCACCCCGATGGCGGCAAGGACCTCCTTCACGTAGTCGCGCTCGCCCACGGACACGCCCGCGCTGGTGAGCACCACGTCGAAGCCGTGGGCGCGCGACAGGAACTCGCCCACGGAGTCCCGCGTGTCCTGGGCGATGCCCAGCAGGGACGGGTGCCCGCCCGCGCGGCGGACCGCGAGCGCCAGTGACGGGGCGTTGGTGTCGACGATGCGGCCCCTGGGGGGCTCGTCGGCGCGGCACAGCTCGTCGCCCGTGGAGAGGATGGCCACCCGGGGCGCGCGCGGCACCGGCGCCGACAGGATGCCCTGGGCCCAGAGCAGCCCCAGCTCGGGGATGCCCAGCGGGGTGCCTCGGGCCAGCAAGAGCGTCCCTTCCTTCGCGTCCTCGCCGCGGGGCCTCACGTGCTGGCCCGACTCCACGGCCTCCAGGATGTCCACCTGATCCGCGCCCCCATCCGGCACGGGGCGGACCCGCTCGCGCATGACCACGGCGTCCGCGCCCACGGGGAGGGGAGCGCCCGTCATGATCCGCACACAGGTGCCCGGTCGGACCTCCTGGCGCGGCGTGCCGCCCGCGTAGACGGTCTCCAACACCGGCAGTCTCACTGGCAGCGAGCCCGCCAGGTCGTCGGCACGCACCGCGTAGCCGTCCATCGCCGAGTTGTCCCAGGGAGGCAGCGTCCGCTGGGCAAGCACGTCCTCCGCCAGCGTCCTGCCCAGCGCATCATCGAGGGCCAGCCACTCGGCCGACAGGGGCGTGGCCAGGGCCAGCACCCGGGCTCGGGCCTCGTCTTCCGGAAGCAGCGTCGCGGCGTCGTTCATGGGCGTCATCTTCAGCCCGGTTCGCACCCAAAGTCCGAGAGAAAATCAAGTGTTAGTTTGACAGCCCATCTGATCATCGTTACAAGCTCCAATCATCGCGAAGCCTGCCAGTCCTCCTGGGGGTGGCGTGGCAACCCGTTGAAAGTACACGGGAACTCTCAAGGAGACAGCGTCGATGGCCAAGCCCAAGTCCGGGGCCAAGAAGGCGACTCCCGCTGGAAAGACTGGCGCGAAGTCCGCCGCGAAGAAGGATAAATCCGCCCGGCTGGACCTGATCAAGAACGCGTCCAAGCGGGTCGCTACCTCGACGACGAAGCTGGTGAAGGGGGTCGGGGATTCGGTGACGAAGGGCGCGAAGGCCGCAGCGAAGAAGGCGGCCGTCGAGACCGCTCCCGAGAAGGAGAAGGTCATCGAGAAGGACAAGGCTGTCGAGAAGGAGAAGGCCGCGGAGAAGGCGCCTTCCAAGAAGTCAGCGGCGAAGCCCGCTCCCGCCGCGAAGTCCGCGACGGCGAAGGCGGCGGCTCCCGCTGCGAAGACTCCCGCTGGAACGAAGGGCACGACGGGCAAGGGCGCCGGAAAGGCCGCCTCCGCTCCCGCGGTTCCCGCCGTGGAGAAGCCGCGTCCTCGCGCCACCAAGCTGCCGCCCCCGGGCGAGCCGCTCACCAAGCGTGAGATGGAGCAGCTGCTCACCGCGGGCGAGGGTCGTGGCGTGATGGGCGAGGGCAGCCTCAAGGGCCGTCTGGTCGTCCTCAACGAGATGCCCAACCTGGTGGTGGTGGGGCGCGACAAGCGAGAGCTCACGTTCCTGCTGCAGGGACCGGATCAGGAAGTCCTCCCCGCCTACGTGAACCACAAGGTCTCCGTCAGCGGGATGATCCGCAAGACGACCAACCACGGCGGCGTGGTGGACGTGCGCAAGTACTCCGCGAAGAAGCCGGAGGCCGAGGTCGTGGAGGCTCCGCCCGCGGACACCGAGCCCCGGCTGCGCTACCTGTCGCCCGGTGAAGTCTCCATGGTGACGGCGGCCGGCATGGGCGCGGGCATCAAGGGCTTCGCGGCCGTGCGCGGAAATCTGGAGATGAACGGCGAGGAGTTCATCCTCGTCGTCTCCAACGGCGGCACGCGCCAGCAGGTGTCGTTCCTCATCGAGGGCAAGGCCGCCGTCAAGAGCCTGCGCAAGAACGTGGGCCACACGCTGCAGGTCATGGGCGTGGTGGACAAGCTCTCCGGCTGGGGTGGTCGCATCACCGCGGAGAACGTGGAGCCGCGTCCGTCGGAAGCTCGCGCCGTGTCGCGCGACGAGATGGAGATGGTCCACATCGAGGGCGAGGTGCCCACGTCCGTCGACGTGAAGCTCAACCACGGCCTCACCGTGCGCCTGCCCGAGCAGCCCGGGTTCACCTGGGCCATCGAGCCGACGGCGGCCAAGCGCGTGGGTCTGCGCGAAGCCAACTTCGAACCGGGCCCCAACGGCGGCTCGGCCACGCGCGAGTTTTTCTTCACTCCCCGAAACCCGGGGACTTTCGAGGTGGAGTTCTTCCTGGCCAAGGCGCTGACGCCGGGCCTGGTGGACCGCTCCTTCAAGATCAACGTCACGGTCAAGCCCTGAACTTCGCTTCCTGGAGAAGGTTCCGGGAAGCAGTCGGTCGCCGGGGGGTTCCCGCCCGGCCGCTTCGGGCTTACCCGTTCCCGTAGCGGCCGAGCCGCGACCCCACCGTGAGCATTTCTTCCGACCTTCTCCAGCAGATCCTCTCCGACGCCGACCACCCGCTGGGCATCAAGGAGCTCCTGCGACTCGCGGGCCTGCACCCTGGCCAGCAGACCGAGCTCAAGCGCTCCCTCCGGGACCTCGTGCGTCAGGGCCACATCGTCAAGGAGGGCAAGCGCTTCCTGCGCCCCCAACCTCGGCGTGATGACGGCCTGCCTGTTCCTCCCCCCATAGCTCCCGACGTGCCGGACGTCGTCGCCGTGCGCGGCGACCACCGACCCCGGCAGGAGAAGGGGCGCCCCTACGACGCCCCCACGCGCGAACGCCTCACGGGCCAGGGTGCCCGAGGCCAGGAGGGCGGTGGCTTCAAGGGCCGCTCACCCAACGCCCAAGGCTCGCGAGATTTCGCGCGGACCGACGGCGCGCGTGGCCGCGAGCGCCGGGACTTCAACAAGCCGGGCTCGTCGCGTCGTGACGAGGGGCGCGAGCGCTTCGGTCATCGGGGCCCGCGTCGTCCGGCGTTCGGCGAGGTGTTGGACACGGTGGAGGGAATCCTCCACGTCCACCGCGACGGCTTCGGCTTCGTGCATCCGGTGGGTGGAGAGGGCGAGAACATCTTCCTGCCTCCCGCCGAGGCGCAGCGCGCGCTCGACAATGACCGGGTGGTGGTGGAAGTGGCGGGTCGGCCCGGCCGGTACGAGGGGCGCCTGGTGCGCGTCGTCGACCGTCGCCGCGAGCTGGCGGTGGGCGTCTACACGACGCAGGGCCGCCATGCGCTGGTGCTGCCCACCGACACCAGCCTTCCCGGCCCCATCCGCGTGCCGCAGACGCAGATGGCCCAGGAAGGAGACCTGGTGAAGGTGCGCCTGGGCGTGGGCGCGAACCTGTTGGAGCCGGGACGCGGACTGTTCGGCGAGGTGGCCGGCTCGCTCGGCAAGCCGGGGACTCCCAGCTCGGAAGTGATTGGCATCGCCTACTCGCAGGGCTTCTCGGACGAGTTCCCTCCGGAGGTCATGGACGAGGCGGACCGCTACGCCGTGAAGGTGTCGGAGGAAGAGGCGAGCGGCGAGCAGCGCAAGGACCTGCGCTCGATGCAGCTCGTCACCATCGACGGTGAGGACGCGCGCGACTTCGACGACGCGGTGTACGTGGAGGACCTCGCGGGCGGGTGGCGGCTGGTGGTCGCCATCGCGGACGTGACGCACTACGTGCGCGAGCGCAGCGCATTGGACGCGGAGGCCCTGCGTCGCGCGACGTCCGTGTACCTGCCGGACCGCGTGCTGCCCATGCTTCCGGAGCGGCTCAGCAACGGCATCTGCTCCCTGCGGCCGGACGAAGACCGGCTGTGCATGGTGGCGGACATGACGTTCGACGCCCAGGGACAGCGGCGCTCGTCCACGCTCTACCCGGCGGTGATGCGCAGCGCGGCGCGCTGCACGTACAACGAGGTGCAGGACGTCCTCGACGGCAAGAGCGTGCCGCACCGCGATGCCTTCAAGCCGCACTTCGAGAAGATGATGTCGCTGGCCCGCGCGCTGATGAAGATGCGCAAGGAGCGGGGCGCCATCGACTTCGACATCCCCGAGCACAAGGTAGTGCTGGGCAAGGACGGCCTGCCCGAGCGCATGGACAAGCGCGAGCGCAAGGACAGCCACCGGCTCATCGAGGAGTGCATGCTCGCCGCCAACGAGGCGGTGGCGCGCTTCTTCCAGGACGAGGGCCTGCCCACGGTGTACCGGTTCCATGGCGAGCCGGACCCGGAGAAGCTGGCTGCCTTCGGGGCGCTGGCGCAGGCGTATGGCTTCAAGCTGGTCATCGACGACGGCGTGTCCTCGAAGGAGCTGGATGCGTTCATCAGCCAGCTCACGGGTCACCCGGAGCAGCGGGCGCTGAACCAGCTCCTGCTTCGCTCGATGATGCAGGCCGTGTACACGCCGTCGAAGGTGGGCCACTACGGCCTCGCGGCGGAGCACTACCTGCACTTCACCTCGCCCATCCGGCGGTATCCGGACCTGCTGGTGCACCGGCTGTTGAAGGCGCACTGGGCGCGGGAGGGGCGCAAGCCGTCCCTGGCGATGTTGGACCGCGAGGAGGAGAAGCTCGAGGACATGGCCATGCAGTGCTCCGACAGGGAGCGCGCGGCCATGCAGGTGGAGCGGGAGGTGGTGTCCTTCTACGCGACCCTGATGATGAAGGACCGGGTCGGCGAGGAGTTCGCGGCCACCGTGGCGGCCATCACCGACTTCGGGTTCTTCGTCGAACTGGACGCCGAGCACGTCGAGGGTCTGGTGAAGGCGGAGACGCTGGGGCCCGGCTCGAAGCTGGACAAGCAGACGCACTCGCTCGTGTATCCGAACGGGCGGCGCGTGCGCGTGGGGCAGAAGCTGCGCGTGCGACTGCTATCGGCGAATCCGACGGCGCGGAAGATCGACTTCGACGCGCTCCAGTTCGCGGGCGAAGCGCCGCTGTCGCGTCATGAGGGTGGCGCACCCGCGCGTCGTCGCCCCGAGCCGCGCGAGCAGCAACTGCCGTACGGCAAGCCCAAGCCGGGCAAGCCCGGACAGTGGGAGCGCGACACGACCAAGGGAGCGCCGGCTCGCTCCTGGGCCGCGCGTGAGGAACCCTCTCGTCCTCGTGGGCGCTTCGTGCGCGAGGGGCGACGCGAGGAGGCCTCGCCTCCCCGCAGCGAGTCCACGTTCAAGAAGCCCTGGCGAGACGACACGGCGAAGACGCAAGCCGGTCTTCCGGGGGCTCGGTCTCCGGGAGAAGCTCACGGGCCGAAGCGGCGGATGTTCGTGCGGCCGGAGCAGGGCGCGAGCTCGGATGTGAGCAGCGCGCCCGTGCAGGAGACGCAAGAGGTCCGCGAGGAAACCGTTCCCGAGGTGCCTGACACGACGACGTCCTGGTCGGATCCGAGCACGAGCGAGAGCATGGGGGCGTCACCGCATCCCGGCTTTGACCGGCTGCGTGCGTTGGCCTCGCAGAGCCAGCCCGTGGGGAAGGGTGGCCGGCCCTCGCAGCCGCGTCATGGGCAGGGGCCGGGACGTGGAGGCAAGCCCGCGTCGAAGGACTCTCGCTTCAACCGCCCCGCATCCGTGTTCGTGCCTCCGAAGCCGCCCGCGGAGACGAAGCCCGAGTTCGCGCCAGAGAACTGGCAGCCTTCGGTTCCGCCCGAGCCTCCAGCGAAGCCGCCGGTTCGCGAGCAGCGAGAGCCCGCAGCGCGTTCGACGCCCGAGGTGGCGGCGGCGCGGCCCGCGGAGGTCCCCGCGAAGTCGCCTGAGCGTCTGTCGCCCCCAGCGGCGGAAGTCCGCGCTCCGCCTGTGTCCGAGTCGCCTGTGGCTCGGCCCACGGAGGTAGCCACGCAGCCAGGGCCCAAGAGCGAGAGCGTCAAGCCCTCGCCCGAGAAGGCACCGAAGCGCACGACCGCCGTCAAGCGTGGTGCGGCCAAGGCGTCCTCGGAGGCGGCCCCGGTGGCGCGTTCTCCGACCGCGAGACCGAAGGCGGTGGGCAAGAAGCCCGTCGTCACGGTGAAGAAGGCCGCTTCGGGCAAGGCTCCGGCTCCGGTGAAGAAGGCCGCGGCAAAGAAGGCCGCTCCTTCGAAGCCCGTCGCCAAGAAGTCGCCCAAGGCCAAGGTCGCGAAGGCCAAGGTGGCCACGGCGAAGCCGACCAGGTCCAAGGTGCCCAAGACCCAGGTGAAGTCGCCCCGGTCGAAGGCTCCCAAGGTCCAGGCGAAGAGCGCGGCGAAGCCCGGCAAGTCACCTGCGTCGGGTGGCAAGGGGCGCGGCGCGGTCAAGGGGCGGACGAAGCGCTGAAGCCTGTCGCTGACGTGTATCGAGGACGCTGGACTGGAGATTCGCGTGCTTCACCGTCCTCGCTACATGCCGGCCGACCTGTCTTCGGCGCCGCTGTCCTTCGCTTGGAGCAACGAAATCGCTGTCTCGTTCAGCGATCCGAACGCGCAGCCTCGGCAGTTGGTCGAGAAGATCTGGTCGCTCGACTACAAAGCCAAGGCGGCTCTTGGCCTGGCTTGCCTGGAGTGGGTGCTCTTTCGGCTGGATGGCCACACGGATGTCGGAGATCCGCTCCAGCGTGTCGAGGCCGCCTGGGCATCCATCCTCGACACGGGCTATGCGAGGAGCCTGGATTTCGACGACGTCCGTGACGAGGTCAATCGCAAGGGAGATCCCGACGGGCCTCGCCAGAAGGCGCTGATCCTCCTCGATGACCTGCACTTCGCCTGGGGCAAGAGCCGCACGGCGCTCGAATGGACCGCGGTCAAATCCGCGCACCTCGCGCGCAGGGTGGTGCCCGCGTCGAGTGGGTACGAGGACTGGCTGGAACGCACCTTGGCCGCACTGAGCGCGGCCCATCCGTGCAGCGCTGGGTTCTCGCACAGCGCACGGACCTTCGACCATTCCGCCGAACCACCGATTCCGCGTGCCTGGTTCGAGTCGCTCACCGTGCCTCTCGATGAGGCGGCGGACCGCGCCGCATGGGACGCGTTCCTGCGGGGATTGGACCCGGCCGACAACCCCTACCTCGTGCTCGCGGACGAACTCCGCGCAGAGGGCTTCAGGGGCGAGCCGTATCGACTGGCCTGAGCGCGCGCCCATTGGGGCCACTCGAGGCGCGCGACACTGCCACCTGTCCCGTGTGAATTTTTCTCCAGGGACCTCGTCCTGAGCGTGCCCATGGACATTGACGGTCCATGGTCAGTCCTCCTGCACAGTCCCCCCGGAGATGACATGTATTCGCGCGCCCTTGTCTCAGCCCTGGTTGTCTTCGCTTTCGTCGGTTGTGCCGGAATGACCGTGACCACGACCTCGACGGGGCTCGACGGTAAGACCACCGTTCGCAGCTCGGACCCGGCGGAGCAGGCACGCATCGACGCGAAGGAGCGCGACAAGGAGGCCTACGCCAAGGCCATCGCCGAAGCACCTCGGCGTTCGCCCCAGGACCCCATCCAGGTCGCCGTGTTCGAGACGACGGTCGCCGAAGCGCTCTCCAAGGCGCTCGACCGGAAGCAGCTCGACGAATCTCTCCGGCGCGAACTCTCCGCCGACCCCCTGTTGCGCATCGTGCCGGTGACTGGGCTGACTGGCAGCGCGGCGCGAATCGGTGCGTCGGATGAGGATCGCATCGCCGCCGCCCGTGAGAAGGGCATTTCTCCGGATGTGTGGGTCATGCCGCATGTCATGCTGGAGGACGCGGTGGGGTCGAGCGGCGGGAGGCTTGTCTCCGTGAAGGCCTTCACGCTTCTCAGTGGCGTGGTGTCCGCGTACGGGACTGGCGCGACGCAGTCCAAGGAGCAGGGGACGGTCTTCCAGAACGCGCAGGTGGTGAGGAACGCGGCGATGAGCATTCGTGCCGCCGTCGTGGGGGGACTCGGGCCGAACCTTCCCGACCACGAAGCGGTGGCCGCGCTGCAGGAAGAGCGTCGGCGGAAGGCGGCGGACACCATCGCGGAGCAGGCTGGAATCCTCCCCGAGGACGACACCGCCACCCGGATGAGGAAGCTCATGGACCTGGCGAAGCAGCCCAAGCAGCCGGCTCAGTCGTCCGCGCAGGAGTAGGCAGGCGACGCCGTTGGGGGACGCCCCTCATTTCCACCGGGCGCTCTCCTGGGGCGCTATAACGCTCTCGGTTCAACTCGAGGAGTCACCGTGGGAATGATTCGGCTCGTGGGAGTGATGCTCGCCGTCGCGGGCGGCGTGTTGCTGTGGACGGGACTGAATGCGCGCGAGTCGTTGACCGAGCGCGCGACGCAGGCCCTCACGGGCAAGTACAGCGAGAACACCACGCTGTACATCGCGGGCGGCGGCGCCGCGCTGGCGGGCGGCATCCTCCTCGCACTTCTCGGCGGCGGCTCGCGCAAGCGTCGTTAGCCGCGGACCGACCCGCTCGACTCGGCCCCAGGGATCAGGGGAACAGCCCTCCGATTCGGGTCTGGACGAAGGCCCCGGCGAGGCCCAGGACGAACACCGTGCCGAGGGCCCATCCCAATCGCACGGTGAGCGCCCGCTGCCCCGCCACTCGTGCCACCACCACGAAGCTGACGGCGGCGCTCGCGAGTGACGCGATGGTGGCGCCGACTCCCGCGGTGGTCGGTGACAGCGACCCATGCGAACTCAGTGACGCGGCCGAGGCCACCGCCGAGGCGCTCGACACCAGTCCTCCCAGCGCGCTCACCGCATAGAAACCCGCGTGGCCCAGGAGGCTTTGCCCCACCGTGCCCACGACCTGGAACAGCAACAGCATCGCTCCGAACTTGAGCGCGGACGTGAGCGAGAAGGGACTCTCCAGGGGCAGCGACGGCACGGCGGCCGCGCTGCTCGGAGTCTTGCGGGCCCTCACCAGCGCGAGCCCGATGCTCGACAGCAGGATGAGCGTGAGCGGCACCACGGAGTTCACCAGCGCCCGATAGGACAGGATGCCGAGCAGTGCGGCATTGCGCATCGCCATCGCCGCCGTGGCCAGCATGACGCCTCGATACGCCACGTCCTGGAGCCGTCCGTCCGTCTCCTTCACGCGATGGGCCAGCTCCGTCACCGTGACGGTGCTGTTGACGAGCCCTCCCAGGAATCCCGTCACCTCCACGCCGCGCGTGCCGAAGAGCTTGAGCAACACGTAGTTCACGAACCCCATCGCCGCGATGAGGATGACCGTCACCCACGCCACGCGGGGCACGATGAGCCCCCATGGGTCGACGGGCGCGGTCGGCAACACCGGGTAGATGGCGAAGGCGAGGATGGCCAGCAGGATGGCGGAGCGCAGCTCCTCGGCGGTGATCTTGCTGCTGAAGCCCGCCAGTCGCTCCTTCCATGTGAGCAGCCCCGCGCTCGTCACGGCCACCGCCGCGGGTGTCACCACATGCCCCAATCCACACAGCACTCCGGTGAAGCCGGTGACGAGGAGCGCGGCGGAGGTGGTCAGCTCCGCGCCCTCGTTCGCGCGCAGCGACTGCCAGTTCAGGAAGCCCACCAGCACACCCAGCAGGGCCACGGCGGTGATGGCGAACGGAGTGCCCAGCAGCCCGCCCATCGCACCCAGCAGCGATGCGAAGCCGAAGGTGCGCAAGCCGGCCTCCTTGCCACGCCACTCGCGCTCCAATCCCACGAAGAGCCCCACGCCCAGGGCCAGCGTCAAGCGCATCAACGTCTCGAGCGGCGGCCAGGAGACGGCCGGCGGAAGTCCTTCCATCAAGGGTGAGCCTCTCCTTCGTCGAGCGAAGACTTCAGGTGGTGTGGCGTGGTGCCTCGTGCGCCGCGTCGCCCACGGCGTGCAGCCGGGACCATCCGCGCTCGCGCAACAATCGCTGGATGGGCTCGCGCAGTGACGCTCGGAGTCGCTGCACCTCATCCGGAGTTCCATCTTCACTCACGGGCACCCGCCAGGAAGCGCCGCCTCCCGCCAATGGAGGCGCATCCTCACCGGCCAGGACCAGCCGCACCACGAGCGGCGGCGGTCCGTTCGCATCCCCGTCACACGCGGCGCCATCCACCGTGGCCCGGGCCCGGGCCCGGTCCTGGGCGGAGAGGCCATTGAAGACGGTGACGGCCTGCTCGGCCACGGTCGGACGCGAGCACTGGAAGACGACGCACCAGGGCCTGTGCGCGGGCTTCTCCGCGGGCATCATCAACCAGCGGAAGAGCAGCACGGCGAGCGTGGCGCCCAGCATCTGCGCGGCGACGAAGGACTCGACATCCATCGCATGCAGGGCGCTGGCGCGGGTGCTCACGGCGCGCGCGAGGATGAGCGCGGGATTGGCCAGCGAGCGCGAGTCGGTGAACCAGACAGTGGCGGCGGCATAGCCCGCGACGACCAGGGGCGTGGCGGAGGGACGGCTGCGCACGCACCCACGCACCACCACCAGCAGGCCGAACGTGGCGACCAGCTCCGTGAGGAACTGCGCGGAGCTGGCCGAAGGCGCACGCGTCGCGATGAGCAGGGGCTCCCCGCACATGAGGTGGGCGACCAGCCGTCCGACCAGGCCACCGCCGAGCTGCGCGAGCACGTAGCGCGGAACGTCCCGCCACGGCGTGCCGTCCTCCAGCGCATCCGCGAAGGTGAGGGCGGGATTGAAGTGCGCCCCGGACAACGGCTGGAGCACCAGCGTGAGGCAGGCGAGGACGACGCCCGCGGCCAGGGACATGAAGAGGCGCCCGTCGGTGGCGCTCACTCCCAGGTGCTCCGCGCCGTGGTGGGCCCCTTCGAGTGCCACCACGAGCAGCCCGCAGCCGAGCGCTTCGACCGCGAGCCTCCGGGGCCGGTTCAGGCGCCCCGTGCCGGACGGTGTCGTCGTGGATGGAAGTGCACCCGTCATCGCCCGGCCCTCCAGCGGATCTCCCACCCTATGCCTCGACGAAAGGGTCGTCAAAGGCGAGCGCGAGGGCCCGAGCGAAAGCCGACGAGTGGTCGGGCTTGCTCGCTCGCGGAGGGCCCGGACGTGTCCGTCACCGGGCCCCCGCGAGGTGTCCGCGAGGCTACGCGTTCAGCGCCGCGGCGTGGTGCCGCAGGTGGTCCTCCATGAACGTGGAGATGAAGTAGTAGCCGTGGTCATACCCGTCATGGATGCGCAGCGTGAGCGGCTGCCCCGTGGCCTCGCAGGCCTCTTTCAGCAGCTCCGGCTTGAGCTGCTCCTGGAGGAACTTGTCGCCCGTGCCCTGGTCCACCAGCAGCGGAGGAAGCCGCGTCTTCGCGGAACGGATCAGCTCCGTGGCGTCGTACTCGCGCCACGTGGCCGTGTCCTCGCCCAGGTAGCCCTTGAAGGCCTTCTGGCCCCACGGCACGCGCATGGGCGCGACGATGGGCGCGAAGGCGGACACGGAGCGGTATCGCCCCGGATTGCGCAGCGCGCACACCAGCGCGCCATGGCCGCCCATGGAGTGCCCGAAGATGCCCTCGCGGTCCTCTCGGGCGGGGAAGTGCTCGGCGATGAGCGCGGGCAGCTCCCGGGTGACGTACGTGCCCATGCGGTAGCGCGCGGACCAGGGCGCCTGGGTGGCGTCCAGGTAGAAGCCCGCGCCCACGCCGAAGTCCCAGGACGCGTCCTCGCCGGCATAGCCCGCGCCACGAGGACTGGTGTCGAGTGCCACCAGCATCACCCCCAGCTCGGAGGCCACGCGCTGCGCGCCTCCCTTGATGAGGAAGGTGTCCTCCGTGCACGTGAGGCCGGCGAGGTAGTAGAGCACCGGCACCTTGCGCTCCCGCGCCTGCGGCGGAACGAAGACGCCGAAGCGCATGTCACCCCCGCACGCCTCGGACACGTGCTTGTAGAAGCCGACGGTGCCGTCGAAGCAGCTGTGCTGGCTCAGCAGTGTGGGGGCCGCCGTCATGAGTACTTCACCACGCTGCGGATGGACTCGCCCCGGTGCATCAGGTCGAAGCCCTGGTTGATGTCCTCCAGCTTCAGCGTGTGGGTGATGAGGTCGTCGACGTTGATCTTCCCGTTCATGTACCAGTCGACAATCTGGGGAACGTCCGTGCGGCCCCGCGCGCCGCCGAACGCGCTGCCCTTCCACACGCGCCCGGTGACGAGTTGGAAGGGCCGCGTCTTGATCTCCTGCCCGGCGCCCGCCACGCCGATGACGATGCTCTCGCCCCAGCCCCGGTGGCAGCACTCGAGCGCCTGGCGCATCGTGTTCACGTTGCCAATGCACTCGAAGCTGTAGTCCGCGCCGCCGTTCGTCAGGTTGACGAGGTAGGGCACCAGGTCCCCCTCGACTTCCTTCGGGTTGACGAAGTGGGTGAGGCCGAACTTCTCCGCCATGGCCTTGCGCGCGGGGTTGATGTCCACGCCGACAATCTGGTCCGCGCCCACCATGCGCGCGGCCTGCACCACGTTGAGCCCGATTCCGCCCAGTCCGAACACGACGACGCGCGCGCCCGCCTCCACCTTCGCCGTGTACACCACCGCGCCGATGCCCGTCGTCACGCCGCAGCCGATGTAGCAGACCTTGTCGAACGGGGCGTCCTCGCGAATCTTCGCGACGGCGATCTCCGGCAGCACCGTGTACTGCGCGAAGGTGGACGTGCCCATGTAGTGGTGCACGCTCTGCTTGCCCAACCGGAAGCGACTGGTGCCGTCCGGCATCAGGCCCTTGCCCTGCGTCGCGCGGATGGCCGTACACAGGTTCGTCTTGCGCGACAGGCACGACTTACATTGCCGACACTCCGGCGTGTACAGCGGGATGACGTGGTCGCCCTTGCGCACCGACGTCACGCCCGGCCCCACGTCCACCACCACGCCCGCGCCCTCGTGGCCGAGGATGGCGGGGAACAAGCCCTCCGGGTCCTGCCCGGAGAGCGTGAACTCGTCCGTGTGGCAGATGCCGGTGGCCTTCAGCTCGATGAGCACCTCTCCCGCCTTGGGCCCCTCGAGGTGAACCGTCTCGATGCTCAACGGCTTTCCCGCCTCGAGCGCCACCGCCGCGCGCACGTCCATACACGAGCCTCCCTGTGAAGTTTTGAGGGGCGCAGCGTAATGCGCACGGTGCCTGGGGGGCACGACGGAATCACCCCGTGACCTCCAGGAAACGCTTCTGCCTTCGAGAAAAAACGAAGGGCCTGGAACCGGTGCGCGGTTCCAGGCCCTGGAGGTTCAGGAAGGCGAGGGGACTACTGCGCGTTCGCCGCCTGGGCCTTGGTGGCCTTCTGCGCGTCGCTGAACTTCTTGGTCATGTCCGCGAACTGGCCCTGGAACTCGTCCATCCGCTTCTGGTGCTCGGCGGCGCGGGCGTTCGCCTCGGCGACGATGGCCGGGTCCTTCGCGTTCTCGGTGGCCTCCGACAGCGCCATCTCCTTCTGCTGCCGCTCGTATTCCATGAGGCGGCCCATCACCACGCGCTTGTTGAGGTACGTGTTGGCGGAGTTGGGGTTGAGGGCGATGACCTGGTCGTAATAGTTGAGCGACTTCTCCAGGTCGGCCTTGACGATGGGCGCCGCCATGGAGCGCGCACCACCGCGCTGAGCGTAGATTTCAGCAATCCACCCGAGGGACGCCTCGTCCTTCGGCTCGAGCTTCAGGGCCTCGTTGAAGTACTTCTCGGCCGCTTCCGTGGCACCGCCCTGCATGTTCATGCTGGCGAGCGTCCGGTACGTCTCGGCCTTCTCGGCCGGCGTGGTCTTCATCTCGAGGATCTTCAGGACGGCCTCGCTGGCCTTGTCCATCTCCCCGAGCTGGAGGTGGGCGAACGCCTTCTTCTCCCAGACCTTCTCCTGCTTGGGGTCCGCCTGGAGTGACAGCGCGTAGGCCGCGGCGGCCTCCTTGTACTCCTTCTTGCTCAGGTGATCGCTGCCCTTGATGCGGTGTGGCTTGGCGAGGTCCTCCTCGCCTTTACAGGCCACCGTGCCGCCCAGGGCGAGAACTCCGAACACCAGACCGACTCGTGCCAGTCGCTTCATGTGTGTGAACCTTTCGAGCGGGCCTGAGGAGTCGACCCCGGCCCCCTTCATCCTGCTGTCCGCTCATCGTGTGGGACCCGGCCTCACGGGTCCGAAAGCCCGGCAAGCATACCTGAAGTCCCGGCTCTGGCACCCAGGCCAAGCGCGCCTGCCCTCCAAGCTTTCGGGCTCCCTCCGGCCCCCGGCACCTCGACCAGCGGCCACCTGGCTCGGTCACTCGGGGTACGGGTCTCGGCGAGTCACAGCCAGGGCGCGGCGCTCGCTGCGTATGAACCGCGACAAGGCGCGGCGTCCGCACCCCGGCCGGGGGAGCACGTGGGACACCCGTCAGGGGGAGTCAGGCGATGTGGAGCAAGAGGTGGGTGGGAGTCCTGATGATGGGGCTGATGGTGGGCAATGGGGTCGCATGCAGCCCGTTGAGGCTCGCGGTCCCGGAGACGTTGGCGCGCGAGGCCCGTCCGGTCCCCATCGAGCGGCACCAGCGGTTCCTGGGCACGGGGGGCACTCTGTCCGCCGCTGGATACTCCGCGCTGTATGCCACCGATGCGGTCGAGTTCATGAGCGGCTCGCTGCGCAACGCCACCGCCTGCGAGCGGAAGTCGGCCTATCGCTTCACGCTGGCTTCAGGGGTGCCGTCATCCCGTCCGACGAAGGTGGAGTGCCAGGAGAAGATGACGGGCGTGCAGGCGGAGCTGGAGGCGTTGAAGGGGCAGTTCACCGTGGGCCGCGGCCAGAGCCGTGTCCTCTGCGAGCTGGAGGGGGGCGGGCGCGTGGAGCTCACGCAGTCCGCGGAGCGCCAGAGAGCCGTCACGGAGGCCCCGGTCGTACGAGGGCAGGCGCAGGTGGGCGAGGTGCGCTTGAGTGTCCAGAGCGCCAGCCAGTCCCAGCGCGGATTGCCGGTGTCCTATCTCGGCTTCCACCTGCTCCGCGATGAGCGGACGGTGGCCTCCGTGCAGGTGGTGAAACCCGCGACGCTGTGGATGGCACCGGACCTGTCGGCGGAGGAGCGCGATGCCGTGGTGCTCACCGCCTTTTCGCTGATGCTCCAGCGCGCGTGGACCCCGGAGGGTCCGCTGGACTGCGACGTGTAGTGTCTCGCGGAGTGTGGGTTCCGGAGTCCCGGCGATGGGTCCACCCTTGGACCCACGCCGGGGGCTCCATCGGGCCGCCTCGAGTCTCGTTACGGGGCGCTGCCGTACGAGCCGATCCGCTCGACGGGTTGCGGCTTCGGCGGCTCACCCACGGCCCAGCGGGCCACGGTGGCTTGCAGCGCTCGGGCCGCCTCGATTCCAAACAACGGGTTCTCGATGCCTTCATCCAGGTCGAGCAGCGCGATGAACTCGGTGCTGCCCGCTCGATGAAAGTATGAATAGCGCAGGCCCTTGGGCTGCTGTGCCCTCACGGCCTCGAACGCGGCCTGGACCGCTCGAGTCACCTCCGCGACACCTTGCTCCGCCACCTGGTAACGCACCATCAGTACAGGCATGACCGGCTCCTTGTTCTCGCGTCGTTCATCGCGTCTCTCGCTATGATGAATGGCGCGGATGAAAGGTGACCGATGGCGAATCACTCCGAGTTGGCCGAGCAGTTCGACCGGTCCCGCCGCCACCTGCGGGCGGTCGCGTTTCGCATGCTCGGCACCGCCGACGAGGCGGACGACGCGGTGCAGGAGACCTGGCTTCGAGCCAGCCGCTTCGATGCCCGTGCCGTCGTCAACGTGGCGGGCTGGCTGACCACGATTGTCGCGCGCGTGTGCCTGGAGTCGCTGCGCTCGCGCCAGCGACGGGGTGAGGAGTTTCTCGACGTCGCTGAACTCGACCGGGTCATCGCCCACGATGCCGAGGCTCATCCGGAGGGTGACCTGGTGATGGCGGAGTCCGTCGGGCTCGCGCTGCTCGTGGTGCTCGACGCGTTGGGGCCCGCGGAACGCATCGCCTTCGTGCTGCATGATTTGTTCGGCGTGTCTTTCGAGGAGATCGCCGGGATTGTCGAGCGCTCCCCTGTCGCCGCGAAGAAGCTGGCGAGCCGTGCCCGTCAGCGGGTGCGGGGCACGCCCACGGTTTCCGCCGCCGAGCTCCGCGAGCAGCGTGAGGTCATCGACGCCTTCCTCGCCGCTTCACGCACGGGGGACCTGGAGGCCCTCCTCGCCGTGCTGGCTCCAGACGTCGTGCGCCGTGCGGACCGTGCCGCGCTGCGAGGTGAGGAGGAACCCGAGGTTCGTGGCGCTCGCCGCGTCGCGGAGGAGACGCTCACCAACTCCGGCCGAGCGCGCTTCGCCCGACCCGTCTTCGTGAATGGCGCCCTGGGCATCGTCGTCGCGCCGCTTGGGCGGCCGCTGCTCGTCCTCGAAATCGAACGCCGAGGCGACCGCGTCGCGGCGTTCAACGTCATCAGCGACCGGGCCCGTCTCCGTCAGCTTCGATTCTCCGTCGTCGACCCCGTCCCCACCTGGGCATCTCCATCGTGAACCGCCCAGGTGGGTGAGCCCACCTTCCCCTTGAACCGGGAAGGCGGAGCGCTACGGCGCCGTCGCGCGAATCCAGTCGATGTCGAACGCGATGCCCGAGCCCGACACCGGGTCCAGGCGCAGGTCGGTGATGGTCCCATTCCAACCGGGGACGCCCTGCATGTTGAACGTGAGCGTCTGGTACGTGCCGCCGCCGGAGTGGCCCACGGTCGCCACGCGCGCGCCGGAGAACCCGGGTTGGGTGTCGGTGGCGAAGAACAACTGGACGCCGGTGGGCGCGAAGGACCGCATGTGGACCCGGAGCGTCGCCACTCGGCTGGCGTCGAAGTTGTAGTCGCTGTTGATGAGTATCGCGTCGGCGCTGCTGGAGGTTCCGGTCAACACGCCACCGCTCACCGCTTGTCCCGCGATGTTGGTGCCCACCCAGCCTTCGGTGTCACCCAGCGCGTTGAACTCCACGGAGAGGTCCGAGGCATCGAAGGCGTGCCGGTTCGCGCCAATCTCCACGGAGTCCGGCATCCTGTCTCCGTCCGTGTCGAGCGGTGGAACCACGAAGTCCGTCATCCAGGAGATGATGAACCCCTGGTAGCTGTCCGTGGCCACCGCCTTGATGCTCAGGTCTCCGCCCGGCTGCAGGTAGTACCCCGAGGCGGTGGAGGCACGGAGCGCGGCGAGGGATTCGCGAGGGGGAAAGCTCCCCTGATTGGTAAAGTACGAGAGCCCCCCCAGCTTTCCGAAGTCCTTGAAGTGGGCGATGTACGAGTCACCCAGGGTGGCGTCCACCATCTGCATCAGCACTGACTTGTTCGATGGAAGCGACTCGTAGGCATAGGTGTACTCATAGCCCTCGTTGACGATGACGGGCAGTTGATGCCATTCGCGGTAGCCGTCGACGTAGTAGACGTGCTCGGTGTTGGTCCCCGCCTTCCTGCGCGTGCAGGTGAGGTTGGGGCTCAGTTGCAGGTTCTCGTCGTAGTAGAGCAGGGAGAGCACGAACCGGTGGTCGCTCCGGTATGCGTACTCCCAGTTCGGCGGCTGGTACTCGTCTCCCACGAGCATGAACGGATGGTTGGACACGATGGCCGTGTTGGGCTTGCCGGTGATGCTCCCCGTGAGGTCCCGCAGCACGGTGGACCAGACGCGCGGGTGCTTGGGGTGCCCGGCGTGGGTGCCCGGCGTGGGTTTGCCCGTGGCATCGCACAGCGTGCCTGATTCGTCACAATAACGGATGCGGGGTGGCCCGGCGGGGGACATCGTGTTCCGGAGGAACGTGTGGTTGGGGTGCTTGATGGCCGCGCCCGTGTTCATGAGGAAATTGGCGTTGGCCGCGGTCCACCCGACGAAGTGGGAGTCACGGACCTGCCCCGCGCCGTCATAGACGCGGTAGGCGCTCCGCTCGCCGCTCACGAGGTTCTCCCCTGAGTCCGCCACGAACAGGCTCTGCTCGACGATGCTGTAGCTGGCCATCATGGTGCCGACGGTGTTGTCGACCATGATGTTGTTGCGGAAGACGAGGTTGCTTGTCGAACCCCCGGCGCCAATCCCCGTGTAGAGCGCCATCGCGTTCGCGTACCACGTCCCGTCCTCGATGAGGTGGAGGTCCGGGTTCAACCAGCCATGGTTCGGCTCGATTTCATGGTCAGGGCTCAGCCTGTCGAAGATGTCGAACGCGCTCATGGTGCTGTGGGCGCTGTTGCCCTTGAACGAAATCAACGGGAGCGTCCGGACGGGCATGTCCCGGAATCGCGAATCCCCCGCGGACTGGCCCATGGGCTTGTCGGGGAACGCGAACCAGAACCCCGTGCCCTCGGTTCCCGCCGCGACGTTGTCCTCGAAGGTGTTCTGGGGATTGGTGATCCAATAGCTGGCCGGCGTGCGGTTCTGGACGGCGTTGAATTGGTTGTCGGAGGGGGTGACCTGCTCTCCAGGCGCGGGACGGCGGGTGAGCAGCGTCACGTTGCGCTTGATGACGTTGAAGCGCTCGCTGCCGTCTTCCAGGAACACGCCGTGGCCGATGTGGTCATGGAAGAAGTTGTTCTCCACCAGCGTGCTCTCGGTGCCGTGGATGGTGATGGCGCGGTTGTAGGAGTGGTGGATGCTGGAGTTCTTGAAGTACTGCCCGGCGCCCTCGGCGCCCAGCATGTGCCAGTGGAACGGGTAGCGCCCCAGCTTCGCCTTCTGGCCCATGTTGAAGAGCTCGACGCCGCTGATGAACGCGCGCGAGCTGCCCATGATCATCACGTGCCCGCCGAACCCGTTGGCCGCGGACGTGGAATCTCCCTGCACCTTGATGTTGTGAGTGAGCAGGCCCACCTGGGCGCGCAGGTCCGCGGTCCACGTGCGTGAGCCGTTGGAATAGGACTTCTGCACGCCGCTGTGTGCGTGGGAGAGCGGGCTCGTCAGGGTGAGCCGCGTGTTGGTTGCGTCGAGGGACTGGATGACGCGCTGCTCGGCCTCGTTCCAGTTCCGGGTACTGGACACGACGACGATGACGTCGCCCTGCCGCCAGTTGACGGGCTGCTTCAGGACCAGGCTGTTGCTTCCCGCGCTCACATTCCCCTGGAGCTGCGTCCAGCTCACCCGTTCCTCGCCATGCAGCCGGACGGTGGCGTTGGTCATGGCGCCGAGGAACTTGTCGCCTATTCCCATCACGTCGAGCGTGGGCTCGGATGCGTTGAGCGTGATGACGGCGGTGCTGGGGTAGGGCGTCAGCTCCTGGCCCAGCTCGAACAGGGAGCCTGGGCCCATCACCATCACATACCGCGTGGTGAGGGACACGGGCCGGTTCTGGACGCCGAGCACCTCGCCGTTCACCACGACGGCTCCCGGAGTGAGCGTGCCCTGGAGGCTGACCGCGCTGCCGAGGCCCACGGTGGCGGTGTCACCCGCCGTCGGCACCGCGCCGCCCCAGACGTAGGCATCATTCCAGTCGTGGACCATCTCCATCCGGAGGTCATCCACCAGCCCCGTGTGGTCTCCCGGGGATGTGTCCTCACCATGCACACTCACCGTGACGGGCCCGGCGCTCAGCGCGAGCACCGTGGAGACGTGCTCGGTGTACTGGATGCTCCCGAGGCGGAAGTGGCCGACCTCCGTGCCATTGACGGTGACGCGGACGTCCTTGGCCGGGGGCTGGGTCGGGTCATTCGCGCGCAAGGCGGCCCTCAGTCGGAAGCGGTAGTAGCCCGTGCGCGGAAGGGTGACGGCGGTGGTGGCCGTGGCCCCGCCTTGGAGGAAGAGGACCTGAGCGCCCTCGGGCGCGGCGGGATTGGCGACGGTGAAGGCGCTCCCGTTTCGTGCGAGGCCCGCGCCCGCGGTGAAGCTCCAGGGGCTTCCCGTGGGCGCATAGACAAAGCCGGGGCTGGTGGGGATGGCGGGCGATTCGAAGCCGCTGATGCTGATGTCCCTCACGCGCGACGCCCTGAAGTCATCCACGAAGGCGGTGTCCCCGCCCTGGGGTTTGAGCCCGCGCAGCTCGACGGTGTGGGGCCCGGAGGTGAGCAGCACCGGTCCGGCCGTGAGCCGTTGGTACGTCGCGCTGACGGGGCTCACGGTCAGGATGGCCGTGCCGTCAACGAGCAACTGGACGCCCTGGGCGCTGGTCGGGTCGTTTCCGCGCTGCGCCGTGGAGAAGCTGAAGACGTAGTAGCCCGCCGTGAAGTTGAACGCGCGTGACGCCGTTCCCGCGGCCTGGAGGACGAGCACCTGCGCGCCTTCGGGCGCGTTGGGATTCCCCGACGTGAACGCCGTGGCGTTCCGGGAGAGTCCCGCACCGCCTGCCAGCGTCCAGCCAGAGCCGGCGGGGGCGTAGGCGTACCCAGGCGAGGCGGGGAGGGCAGGCACCTCGAACGTTCCGTTGGGCACCGTGAACGCGGTCGCCGACGCGGAGCTCAAGGCAGCGGCGCTGGCTTCAAGCGCGAAACACAGCGCCAATGAGAGAAGCAGCTTTTTCGGATAAAGCCAGAATGTCCGCATGGGCGGATTTATGGCTGTCATCACGGGGCGTCGTCAAACAGGTGGGGGGCGTCGTCGCGAGTGCGGGCTGCTTCGCGTCGCTGACTTGACACGTCATACGCGCGACCGGAACTCGCGACTCTTGCCGGAGGTCTCGTTCATGCGTGGCTTTCGGGTGGCGGCGGTGGTGCTGGATGCCTGGCGGAAGTGGCCCTAGTGTGAGGGCCGGTTCCTTCCTCGGAGCGTGCTCACCATGACTGTCCTCACTCGACGAACCGTGCTCCAGGGGCTCGCCGTCACCGCCGCGGGCTGTGCCTCGACGCGCTCGGTGCGCGCGCCACGTCCCGGGCCGTCGCTACCCCTGGGCGCGCAGATGGGAGACCTGCGCACCGGCGCCGTCACCGTCTGGGGCAAGGCGGACCGGGCCTCGCGGCTCGTGGTGGAGTGGAGCGAGGACTCCCGCCTCGTGAAGGGCGTGCATCGCGTGGAGGGCGCCGCGCTCACCGCCGCGACGGACTTCACGGGCGTGGTGGACCTCACGGGTCTGCCAGCGGGGCGCGAGGTCTTCGTGCGCGTGCTCGCGGAGGACGGCGGCGTCACCGGCGAGGAGTGGCGCGGGCGGTTCCTCACGTCACCGGACTCGGCCAAGGATGTGTGCTTCGCGTGGAGCGCGGACGTGTGTGGCCAGGGTTGGGGCATCAACCCGGAGTGGGGCGGTTATCGAGGCTACGCGGCCGTCCATGCGCTGCGCCCCGACTTCTTCCTGCACGTCGGCGACGCCATCTATGCCGACAACCCCCTGCTGACGGAGGTCGTCCTCCCGGATGGGCGCGTGTGGCGCAACAAGGTGACTCCCGCCAAGTCGAAGGTCGCCGAGACGCTGGAGGAGCTGCGCGGGAACTTCGCCTACAACTTCCTGGACGACTCGCTACGAGCCCTCGCTCGGGACGTGCCCATTGCGTACCAGTGGGATGACCACGAGGTGCGCAACAACTGGTATCCGGGGCGCAGCCTCGCGGACGACCCTCGGTACACGCAGGTCTCGGACGAACGGGTGCTCGGCGCGCGAGCGCGTCAGGCGTTCTTCGAGTATTCGCCCGTGGGAGGCGCCGCGCGAGCCGAGGGTCGCATCCATCGCCAGCTCTCACAGGGGCCCTTGCTGGATGTCTTCATTCCGGACGTGCGCGCGTTCCGGGCGCCGAACTCTGTCAATCGCCAGGAGCAGCAGGGACCGGAGACGACGTTCCTCGGACGCGCGCAACTCGACGGACTCAAGCAGTCGCTGGCGGCCTCCCGGGCGACGTGGAAGGTGATTGCGACCAGCATGCCGCTGGGGCTCATCATCCCGGCGGAGAAGCTGCCGGATGGTGGCTACCGCATGGAGGCGTGGGCCAACGGTCCGGGTGCTCCACTGGGACGCGAGCTGGAGCTGGCGGAGTTGTTGTCGTTCCTGAAGGAGCGGAAGGTGCGCAACGTGGTGTTCGTCACCGCGGACGTACACTACCCGGCGATGCACCATTATCACCCGGACCGCGCGCGCTTCCGCGACTTCGACCCGTTCTGGGAGTTCGTCGCGGGTCCGCTCAACGCGGGCACCTTCGGCCCCAGCCCGCTCGATGAGACCTTTGGCCCGGAGGTCAAGTGGCACAAGCCGGCGACGGTGATGAACGCGGCACCGTGGGAAGGACAGCAGTACTTCGGCAGCGTCCGCATCCAGGGCGACAGTGGCGTGATGACCGTCGCCATCCATGACCTGACGGGCAAGGCGCTGCACTCCGTGGAACTGGAGCCGAACCGATGATGCTCATGCTCGTCGTCCTGCTGGTGGGCTTTGTGTCGGCCGTGGTCGTCGTGCTCTCCATGAATCGTCCGGCAGGGCAGGGGGAGTCGAAACGCTCGGAGCTGGAGGTCTGCCAGCACTGTGGTCAGGCGCGGGAACTGCTCGACGAGGAGATGGATGACCTCCATCTGAATGATGAGCAACGCCGGCAGGAGCAGAGCGGTGCCGTCGACTATCACGTCTGGTGGTGTGGCTCCTGCGAGGACGGCGTGGTGACGCGCAATTCGCGGTTCATCCAGACGGTGGGCGTGTGCCGTGCGTGCAGCGGGCGCGCGGAGCAGTCCATGCGAACCGTCGTCCCCGCCACGGCCGCCCGTGGCGGCGAGCTTCAAGTGGAGCTGGCCTGTCAGGGCTGTGGCCACCTCCAGCGGTTCTGGCGCTACACGCCCCGGGCTTCGTTGGCGAAGTGAGGGCGCACGTGCCCGCTACGTGGTGAGCACGAGCTTGACCAGCTCCGGGGGACTGCCGACGCGCATGGGGGGCCCCCAGAAGCCACAGCCCCGGCTCACGTAGATGTGGGAGTCCTGGTGCCGGTAGAGCCCGGCCGCGTGCTCCCACGCGAGGCCGATGAACAGCGTCATCGGGAGGAGCTGCCCGCCGTGGGTGTGGCCTGAAATCTGGAGGTCCATCCCTCGCTCCGCGGCCACCTTGAAGTTCGCGGGCTGGTGCGCGAGCAGCACGGCCGCCCGGTCCGGCGCCCGTCCCGCGAGCGCCAGGTCCAGGTCGTAGCCCTTCTGGTTGCGCCGTCTCCATCCGCTCCAGTCGTCCACGCCGACCAGGTCCAGGGATGCCCCCGCATCGCCGATGCGGACATGGCGGTTGCGCAGAGACTGGATGTCGAGCGTCTGGAGGAACGCCGTCCACTCCGCGTCACCGGAGTAGTAGTCGTGATTGCCGGTGACGAAGTAGCTGCCGTAGCGGGAGCGCAGGGCTCCGAGCGCGGCGACGGCGCCTCCCAGCGTGGGCACGTCCCCGTCCACCAGGTCGCCGGTGATGGCGAAGAGGTCCGGCTTGAGGGCGTTGGCCTGACGCACCAGCTCGTCCATGAACCTGCGCTGGATGAAGGGGCCCACGTGGATGTCCGTGAGCTGGACGATGGTGAGCCCATCCAGCGCTCGCGGCAGCTTGGGAATCCTGATGGCGAGCTCCGTCACCAGCGGCGGTGCATAGGCGCGCCAGTTCCCGTACGTCGCCAGCCCCCCGCCCGCGAGCGCGGCGCCTCCCGCCAGCGCGCGCCCCAGGAACTTCCTCCGCTCCTCGTCCACCCGGAGTTCGACGTCTGGCGGAGCCTCCGGCACGGTGGTCGTGGGCGCAGGTGGTGGGGCCGCGTAGCGCCGTTGAATATGCCGTCCCAGGCCGACGAGGGCCCGGAGGAGGTCCGTCGCTCCGAGCGCAATCACCAGACAGAGCGCCACGCCCATCCACGTGTACGTGGTCACCGTCGCGATGCGTTCGAATCCCTCGGGGAGGGCATCCAGCACGGTGCGCCGCATTCCCAGGAGCAGCGTCAGGAGGCCCAGCACGACCAGGGCCACGAACCGGGCCGCGCGACCCCGCACCAGCTCACGGACCAGCCGTCGGTAGAGGTACAGGTGGCCCAGCACCGCGCCGAGCCCGATGAGCATCGAGAAGGAGAAGATCCTGAACGGCATGTGCGAGCGACCCGAGGCGAGAGCGGACGAGAAGGGTAACACGGTGCCCACGCCATGGCCGTCCTGGTGACAGGCCCGCGCCCGGGTCCTCGCGATTGAACAGAGTCCTCGGCGTCGTCGCCGGGAATCCGCCAGAGTCTCGTCGGGCAGGTAGATTCCGTGGGGCAGGCGAGCGTCACGAGGGGACACGCATGGACAAGGTCATCGTCATCACGGGGGCGAGTGGGGGAATCGGGGCGGAGCTGGCCCGGGTCGCGGGGGCGCGTGGAGCGAAGCTGGTGCTGGCCGCGCGCCGTCGGACGGAGCTGGAGGCTGTCGCCAACCGCTCCGGCCGTGACTCGCTCGCCGTCGTCACCGATGTGACGGCTCGCGCGGAGGTGGAACGACTGCGTGACGCGGCGCTCGAACGCTTCGGCCGCATCGATGTCTGGGTGAACAACGCGGGACGCGGCATCACCCGCTCCGTGGCCGAGCTCACCGACGCGGACCTGGAGTCGATGTGGCGCGACAACGTGCACAGCGCGCTCTATGGGATGCAGGCCGTCCTGCCGCACTTCCAGGCGCGCAACGCCGGACAGATTCTCAACATCTCCAGCACCCTGGGACGGCTGCCCGTGGTGCCCCACCGCTCGGCGTATAGCGCGGCCAAGCACGCGTTGAATGCGCTGAGCGCCTGTCTCCGGCTGGAGCTGCGCCAGACGCACCCAGGCATCTCCATCACGGTGGTGATGCCCGGAGTCGTGGCCACGGAGTTCGGCGCCAATGCGCTGGGCGGTGGGCCGGACTCGCGCGCACTGCCCGGGGCCCAGCCCGTCGAGGAGGCCGTGGAGGCCATCCTCGACGCCATCGCCCACCCGCGTCCGGAGGTCTTCACGAAGGCGTCCACGCAGGCCGAGGTCGAGCGCTACTACCACGACGTCGCCGCGTTCGAGGCGGACCCGGGCGCGCGTCCCGGGCGCTGAGCGGGGTGTGACGCCCGGGAGCAGTCGGGTTGCTCCCGGGAGAAGGTGTCATTCGTAGCGGAGCGACTCGATGGGCGCGAGGCTCGCGGCGCGGCGCGCGGGCCAGATGCCGAAGAACACGCCCACGGTGGCGGAGAAGGCGATGGCCACCACGATGGCCTCGGGGGCCACCACCATGGTCCATCCCATGAGCTTCTGGAGCACCGCCGCGCCCCCCACGCCCAGCACCAGTCCGAGCGTGCCTCCGGCCAGACACAGGACGAGGGACTCGACGAGGAACTGGAGCAGGATGTCCGTGCCCGTGGCCCCCAGCGCCTTTCGCAGACCAATCTCGCGCGTCCGCTCCGTCACCGAGACGAGCATGATGTTCATGATGCCGATGCCCCCCACCAGCAGGGAGATGGCGGCGATGCCGGCGAGCAGCAGCGAGAAGGTCTGCGTCGTCTCCTGCACCGTCGCGAGCAGCGAGGCCTGGTCGCGGATGTTGAAGTCGGCCGGCTCCTCGGGACGCAGGCGGTGCTCGCGCCGCAGCTTGAGGTCGATCTCCGCCATGGCGTCGTCCATGGTTTTCTCGCTCATGGCCTGCACGGCGATGGAGCGGATGCGGTCGCTGCCCATCACCCGGAACTGCGCGGTGGACAGCGGGATGTAGAGGCTCTCGTCGGGGTTGGAGAAGCCCTGGGAGCCCTTCTCCGCCAGCACTCCAATGACCTCGAAGGGAATGCCTCGGATGCGAATCGTCTCGCCCACCAGCGAAGAGGAGTCGCGAATCCCCAGCTGCCCGCCCGCCAGCGCCCCCAGCACCACCACGCGCCGCCGACCCCGGTCCTCCGCGTCGGTGAACATCCGGCCCGCGACGACGCGGGACTCGTTGATGCCGAAGTACGCCGGCCACGTGCCCACCACCGACAGGTTCGCGTTGCCCGCGCCGTACTCCACCTGGAAGCGCGACTCGATTTCCGGCGCCACGGCCTGGATGTGTTTGGCGTTGGTGCGCAGCGCCTCCGCGTCGTCGATGGTCATCGACGCCTGACCTCGACCGAGGCCGCCCGAGAAGGACTGGCCGGGGCGCACCGTCAGGACATTCGTCCCGAGCGTCTTCAGCCGCTGCTCCACCGAGCGCTGGGCTCCTTCGCCCAACGCCACCATGGTGATGACCGCCGCGATGCCGATGACGATGCCGAGCATGGTCAACAGCGACCGCAGCTTGTTGGCGAGGACCGCGTCGAACGCCACAAGGATGATTTCACCCATGACCTGCCTCCTCCTCCCGCCGACTAACGACCGCCGCGCCCACCGCCAGCACCACCACCCATGCCGGGCATCATTCCGCCGCCCGCCTGCCGCATCCGCTCGTTGCGCTGCGCCTGCTGCTGCTGGAGCTGCGCCACCGACACGAGCAACACCTGCTCGCCCGCCTCCAGCCCGCTGATGACCTCCGAGCTCTCCCAGTCACTCATGCCCAGCACCACGCGGCGCGGCTCCGGTCCCTTCGCGCCCTGCACGAAGACGAGCCCCGGTCGCGTGTCGCCCTGGGCCTGCTGGCCCTCGCGGTTGCCCCGGTTGCGCCGGCCCTCACCCGCGCCGTCCTGACCCGCGGCCGTCGCCGGAGTCGCCACATTCACCGGCGTGGCCGTGCCCGCGCCCACGGTGCCCTTGTCGCCGCCCGCCACGGGCGCGCCCTCGGTGCCACCCGTCGACGCCGGGCCCTGCGGCGGAGTTTCCGCGCCGCTTCCTCC
>NZ_VIFM01000119.1 GCF_006636215.1 Myxococcus llanfairpwllgwyngyllgogerychwyrndrobwllllantysiliogogogochensis
GGCCAGGGCCAGGGCCAGCGCCAGGGCGGGCAGAGGGGTGGATCGTCGAACGTGCCGGTCAGGTTGACTCCCGAGAACACTGACCTCCCATAAAGCCCGACATGGTACCTGCCTGCCTGCGGCAGCGTGAACGTGCAGGTCTCGTTGTTGCCGCTGAGGTTCGGACGACAGTGGTAGGTCGTCGTGGTCGGCGGCGCGCCGAATCTGGCGTAGAGGTCCACGTCACCCGTGCCGCCGCTGACCTTGAAGGTCACTTTCGACCTGCCGGCGGGGACATCGAGACTCCAGTGCTGGAAGGAGCCCGCGCTACCCGAAAGGCCGGTCATCGACAGCCAGGGGGTGGGCCCGGGGCCCTCCACTTCAACGCCGATACATACCGCCTTCCAGGCGTTGCTTACCGAGGTGATGGTAGCGGCGTCGTAGCCCAGTTGTGCGGCGGCCTGCTCGGTCGCGGTCTTGGCCGCCTCGAAGTTGGAGCTGGCGATGAGGATGTCCCTGTTGGCCTTGTAGAAGATATTCGCGGCCTTCTCGATGCCGATGCCCGCGACCACCGTCGTCGTCTTCGCGCGTGGGTGCGTGCCGCCCTGAGACAGCAAGTAGAACGCCAGATTGGAGATACCCGAGCTGTAGTGCACATCCACGCCGGAGGAGTAGTCGCTGTAGCAGTCGAGTGAGTCGCCATCCTGTGTGGGATTGGCCATGTATCGCAGGGCGTCGTTCGGGATGTGCGGCGTCCAGATGCCGTCGCCGATCTCCCACGTGTGAGGGCTGACGACCTTGCCGTCGCCGTACCACTCGCAGACCGCACCGAAGATGTCCGACAGGGACTCGTTCAGACCGCCGGACTCACCCGAGTAGATGAGCTCGGACTCGTAGTCGGTCACGGCGTGGGTCAGTTCGTGCGCGGTCAAGTCCAGCGAGTTCGCCAGGTTGCTGGCGTTCACGCCGTCACCGTCGCCATACACCAGTTGCGTGCCGTCCCAGAAGGCGTTCACATAGGCGACACGGTGGTGCACGGTGCTGAGGAGCGCCGCGCCCGCGTTGTCGATGGAGTCACGGCCAAACAGCTCGCTGTAGCAGTCATACACCGTGCCCAGATGGTCGTAGTTGGTGTTGACGACCGGGTCGGGGTGCTCAGCCTGGCCCTCGCCGCGGACCAGCGTACCGGGCAGCGTGGAGGCGTTGTTTCCGTTGTAGATGCGCCGGTTGAGCGCGGAGTGGATGCGCGGATGCACGGCGAGCAATTCGCCATCATGCGCGTCCACATAGACCAGGTCTTTGGAGGGGATGCCCGCGCGCTGGCCTTCGACTTGGACCTGCCATGCCAGATGCATCTCCTCGTCACCTTCGGGACGGAGGAATACCTGCTGCGGGGAACCCACGGCCGTGGCGGGCTCCGCACGCGAACCACGTACCGCCACCTGGGCGGCGTTCTCGGGCGGTATCACGCCCTCTCTCGAAACGCGGCTGCCACCCCGTGCGTTGCCGTTGACCGCGTAGACGGCTCCCTGGGAATCCACGTGGAGCACCAGGGCGCTACCGATGACGGGCAAGCCCCCGTGGAACTGCTGGAAGCGCAAGTGCCGGTGGCCCTGCTCGTCCACGTTCTGCTTGCGGAACACCAGGTCCTCGCCGCGGATGCGGAACTCCGACGCCACGTCATTCAACACTCCACGGACATCCTCCCCCGTGGCCCGTGACTTCTCGGTGAAGACACGCGGGACGCGGCCGAGGTCGCGGCGGACGAAGTAGTGGCCATCTGTCCTGGAGTCGACGTGTGGCCTGGGCGCGGATGCCGGCGCGGTCGCCTCCACGTGCGTGGCCGCCGAGATGGCCATGGCAGGTGGCACCTCTCCGGACGGGGCATCGCACGCCGTGATGCTGGCGCAGAGGCAGGTGGTCCATATGACGTACGCAGAGGGAAACTTCATGGCTTCTCCTTGGCTCTCGCCTCGATGGAGGAACTCCGGGTCGGGTCCGGAGCACCTCCCCATGGCAATCCGACTCCGCCGGACGGCCGCCTTGTCACACGCGCTCTTATCCAACCGATGGCATCCGCCAAGCGTGCTCGAGGCCAGGGGTTTTGGGGATTCCCTAAAACGAGGGAGAGGAGTGTCCAGCGTGTCGTGAGTCTGAAACTCATTGCTCCAATCGCGCGTAGGAAAGACCTCGCAGGACATTGCTGCCCCTCCGCTTCGGTGGTGGATTCCCCCTATTCCTCCGGGTTTTTTGTTTTTGTATCTAATGAACGCGCGTCATCCACATCACCGCATTGCAGAAGGGATAGACCATGATGCGTGGCATCCGCTGGCTCGCCGCATGTTTGTCGTTCTCACTCTCTGGTTGTTCCGCCGGAGATCTCGAGCCCTCCGAGGCCTCACAGCCAGAGCAGAGCGTCCTCACGAGCGATGCCCGCCTCCAGGACATCGCGACGGCGCTGAGCGCGCTCCCCGACGTCCAGGTTCTGGGCTCACACGGTGACGGCGTGCCGTACATGATTCATGGAGAGCTGGGATGGGTGGGCCAGATCCGCGCGGACGTCACGGTCTGGCAGGCCCACGAGTTGGTGACCACGGCACTGGAGCGCATCGCCCCGTCTTTCCGCCTCGACGCGCGCGACCTGGTGCCTCGGCGAATCGCTCGTGACACGCAGGGAGGTACCCATCTCCGGTACTCGCAGACCAAGGACGGCCTGCCGGTGGTCGGTGGTGAGTTGGTGGTGCACCTGGATGCGTCTGGACGGGTGTACGCGGTGAACGGCTCGGCGCGGGATGGGGAGCAGGTCCCCTCCAGGCCCGGCATCGCGCTGGAGGCCGCCCAGCAGGTGGCCTTGCGGAAAACGCCGGGCGCCAGCGCCTTGGAGGGCATGCCTCGCCTCGTTTACGTCCGTGCGACCGCGAAGGACCCGCTGCGGTTGACCTGGGAGGTGCGGGTGACGGGCACCGCCGCCGCTACGCCCCTGCGGGACCGTGTCTACGTGGACGCCTCGGATGCCTCCATCGTCCTGCGCGCGCCGGAGATCCACGACGCGCTCAACCGCAGGGTGTACAGTGCCAACAACGCCACCAGCCTCCCCGGTACGCTCAGGCGCGGCGAGGGGCAGAGCGCCACGGGCGATGCCCACGTGGACGGCAACTTCGACGTGCTGGGAACCACGTACGACTGCTTCAACACACTGTTCGGGCGTGACTCGATTGACAATGCGGGCCACACGCTCACCAGCACCGTGCATTACTCCACCCACTACGTGAATGCCTTCTGGGACGGCACGCAACTGGTGTGCGGCGATGGAGACGGGGTCAACGCCGGGCCGCTGTGCACGGACCTGGATGTGGTGGCCCACGAGCTGACCCACGCGGTGACGGATTTCGAGTCCGGCCTCATCTATACCGGCGAGTCCGGCGCGCTGAACGAGTCCCTGTCGGACATCTTCGCCTCCGTTTGCGAGAGCTGGTCGAACTCGTGGTCCATGGGCCCGGACATCTGGAAGATTGGCGAGGACATCTGGACGCCCGCCACGCCCGATGACGCCCTCCGATACATGAACGACCCGGTCCTGGACGGCGCCTCGCTGGACTACTACGGGGACTACTCGTCCGACACCGACGTGCATTACGCGTCGGGCATCTCGAACCTGGCGTTCAAGCTGCTGGCCACCGGCGGTGTGCATCCGCGCGGGCGCACCCCGACGGAAGTCCCAGGCATTGGCGTAGAGGCCGCTGCTCGCATCTTCTACAAGGCCAGCACCGACTACTTCACCGCCAGCACCACCTTCGAGCAGGCCAAGACCTATACCCAGTTCGCGGCGCAGGACCTCGGCTTCAGCGCGGCCGTGCTGGAGTCCGTGAGCTTGTCCTGGCAGGTCGTGGGCTTCCCTCTCTACTTCCCGACGTTCTGCACGACCCTTCCTCGCTTCAGCGGTACAGTGACGAACCTCAACGGCGCGGTGGGTTCGAACCGGTACTACTGCGCGGACGTCGGCGCATTCACCTCCCCGTACTTTACCCTCGGCGGAGGCACGGGTGACGCGGACCTTTACGTGCGATACGGCGCTGCTCCAACGAAGAGCGTCTACGACTGCCGCTCCTACTCGACGACCAACACCGAGGTGTGTACCGGCACGTCACGGCCCGTACCGGGCAGGTTCTGGGTCATGATCAACGGGTACCGGGCCTACTCCGGCGTGACGTTCAGCTATTCCTTCTGAGCGGTGCGCGGGCAGGGATGGCGGGCGGCTGCCCGCTCCGGGGACAGGGCCATCCCAGACTGAAGACGAGTACGCGGGACTGAAGGCGCGTTCAGTCAGCTGCTGGATGCGTGCGAGGTTGAGGGGAAGGCGCGCCCAGGAGCGTTACACCGCGACATTCCTCCGCATGGAAGGGCCGCGAATGAGATTCCTCCTGCTCCTGCTCTCTTTGTTTCTTTCGAGCTGTGCCTCCCTGGCCCGAGGCGTGGCCGAGCAAGGGGACGCGGTGGCCTCTGATGCCGACCGGATTGTGCGTGACCTCTGCGACAAGCAGCTCGCGCTGCTCGGCGAGGAGTCCCACCACGGCAATGGCAGGAGCATCGCTTTCAAAGCGGAACTGACCCGCAGGCTCGTGGAGGAATGCCAATACGATGCCTTCTTCATCGAGACAGGCATCTATGACTTCCTCCACCTCCAGGTGCTGAGAGAGGCGGGCCAACCCGTCAGCGAGAACCTGGTCGCCACTGCGATTGGTGGGATGTGGGCCAATCAGGAGATGGCGCCCCTGATTCCGTTCCTGTCCGAGCGGCTCAAGGCGGGGACCCTCATCGCGGGTGGGATTGATGATCAGATCAACCGAGGCACCTACGCCCAGCGCGAGATGGCGCGCGAACTCATTCCCTTTCTGGAGGGCCCGAGGCAGGCCGCGTGCGGAGAGGAAATCGAGAGGAACATGTCCTGGAAGTACGACGACGCCCACCCATATACGGCGGAGCACATGAAGTTCATCCTGGGCTGCTGGACGGAGCTGGGGGCGGTGCTCTCCAGGCCCGGAGTGGCTGTGACGCCGAGGGCTCGAGGCCAGTTGCAGATGGTCCGCAGCCTTGAGCGGAACTACACCCGTCAGGTCGCCGCGATGTCCCGGGCTCCGGACGCGTCTGGAGGGACCTGGAGCTGGAGCGATTTCGATGACCGCTCCCGCTCCATGTTCATGAATCTGGAATGGCACCTGGCCCAGTCAGCCAGGCCCCGAAAGGCCATTGTCTGGCTTGCCACCGTTCATGCGGCGAAAGACCTCAAGGGCCTGGATGCGGACACCCGGCACGGGACGTCCTTCGGGTCCTACGTCCAGGAGAAGTTCGGGGCGCGGGCCTTCGTGTTGGGCTTCTCCGCGAGATCCGGGAGCTATTCCATCGGCAGCACCCCTCGCACGAATTCCCTCGCGCCCGCGCGGGACGACTCCCTGGAGGGCTGGGCGTTTTCGGGCCACACCGGGGACACGCGGTATCTGGATGGGAGCCAGCTCCGTGACTTCGGGCCCCGAGTGGCGCGTCCCTTGAACTACGCGTGGATGACGGCTCCCTGGGCCACGGTCATGGATGGGCTGCTCATCTTCCGGGAAGAAGCCCCACCGCGCCCGGTGACCCGGGCGAGCCCAGCGCCGCATTGACCCCACCAGCGAGTCCCGGAGGGGTCAGGGGCGCTCCATCTTCAGTACCACTGTGAGAGTCATTGTCACCCCAGTCATCCAAGGACTGGCGCTCAATCAAAACCGAGACAAGCATGGTGGCGCCGTGCCCCGCTCCTCGACTGGCCCCAGGTCCTGGGGCCCCGGAGTCACCATGCAGCCTCATTCGCTGTTCTCCCGCATCGCTTGTCTATTTTCACTCGTCACCCTGGGTTGTGGCGCTCCTGATGCAAAGGAGCCCGCGGCCCAGGCGGACCAGCCCTCCGCGGTAGGTCACTACCGCTGCATCCCGCTCTCCGCGGAAGCGCTGCGCGTGACGGCACCGTCCACGGCCCTCGTCGTGGGAGACTCACGGCAGGAAGCCCAGGTCACCACGGCCCGGCTCTGCCCCAGCGGGCAGGTGCCCCAGGCGGTGTACAACCCGGCGCCGCCGCGCCCGCTCGCGTCCTGGCTGCCCGCGATGCCCGGCGCGTCCGAAGACAATCGCCCCGTCCATGCGAGCGCCGACTCCATCTACTACGTGGGGGTGTACAAGCCGACGTCAGAGACGGGTTACTCGCTGGGGGTGGGCGCGCGTCTCCAGATCAACAACCCCCAGGTTGCCCACACCTTGGACCAGGCCAGCACGGTGGTGTCGATGGTCCGGGGCGCCAGCACGTCGATTGTCGCGACGGGCTACCGCAAGTTCCAGACGTCGTATCCCACCCTGCTCGTCGGCCACACGGTGGGAGGCGTCTTCCAGCACGTCACGGGCTGGGTGCAGGTCCACCCGAGCTACTACCCGGGAATGGACCTGAGCGGCTACATCGGCGCGAAGCCCCGTTTCTTCGTCCTCTATTCGGGAACCGACTGGTGGGTGTATTTCAATGATGCCTGGGTGGGCTACTTCCCCGGCTCACGGTGGGGCGGCGCCTTCACGTCGGGCGACATGGCCCACTGGTACGGTGAGGTGTTCGACGCGGGTGCGCGCCTGCCGCCGGTGACGGACATGGGCAACGGCCTGTTCCCACCGAACGCGGCCTCCGGCGCCATCGACGAGATGTGCACCCACTCGGGCACCAACTGCTACAGCATTGGTGCCGGGCAGACGTATGTCTCCAACGCCGCGTACTACGGCCTGTACTACCCGGGCCTCTCGAACCTCCGTTACGGCGGAAACGGCGGCGGGTAGCCTCCGCTCGGAAGCTTGGGACACGGGCGGGTCCTCGCTCTGGGGGCATCGCCCGGTGTGTAGATTCAATGGGTTGACGCGCCGCTCGGGCATCGGGCGGCGCGGTCGCGAGAAAATCGTCGAGGTCGCGAATCCGTTCGTCGGGTGCCCGCCTCTTAGTGGGCAAGGCAGGGCATTTTCCCCGCCGCTGTCTTCCAGGGACTCGCATGGCCGCCGCCCACCCGTTGACCGCTGCTCCCGACGCGATGCTGCTCGCGGCCCATGCGGGTGATCGCGACGCGATGCTCCGCCTCCTCCAGGTGCTCCAGCCCAACCTCAGGCGGTACGCGCAGCAGCGCTGCTTCATCAGCGACATCGACGACGCGGTCCAGGAGTCGCTGCTCTTGCTGGCTCGCCACCTGGGCTCGGTCCGGAAGCTGGCGTCCCTGTCGGGCTGGTTGTTCCGCATCGTTCAACGCGAGTGCCGCCGCCTGGGACGAGTGGCCCTCAAGCAGGACCCCTACGAGGAGGCGCTCGTCGACCAGTGGATGGTCTCGCACACGCCGGACTCCGCTCGGCTCGATGTGGCCTCGGCGCTGGAGTCATTGCCCCCGCACTACCTCGAGGTTGTCCTGTTGCGCGACTTCGAGGAGCTGTCCATCCGCGAAATCTCGGAGCGCCTGGGCGAGGACGTGCCCGCCGTGAAGAGCCGGCTGCACCGGGCCCGCGCCATGGTGCGCGAGTACCTGCTGGCCTGACCTTTCATCCCCGCCTCATCGACATCCGAAGAAGGAGACCCGTCATGGCCAATCCCATGTCCACCCTCGGCATCATCCACACCGTGCTCAGCCTTCCCCCCATCGTCTTCGGTGTCTGGGGCTTCCTTCGCGACGGACGCATCGACCCTGGCACCCGCGTGGGCAGGCTGTATCTGCTCGGCATGCTGGCGTCGATTCTCACGTCGTTCGGTCTCTCCAGCACGGGCGGCTTCAACCCCGGCCATGGACTGGGCCTGCTCGCGCTCGTGCTCATGGCGGTGGGCGTCGTCGCCTCGCGCGTGGGGGGATTCGGTCGCGCCACGCCCTACGTGCAGACGCTGTCGCTGTCCGCCAGCTTCATGGTGCTGCTGGTGCCCGGCATCAACGAGACGTTGACGCGCCTTCCCGCGGGCCAGCCCATCGCCAGCAGTCCGGAGTCGCCGCCCGTGCAGACCGCCCTGCTCGTGCTGGTGGCCTTCTTCTTCCTCGGTGCCACGTACCAGGTGCTGAAGCTGCGGGCGCTCGCGCGAAGGCTCCCGGTGGTCGGCTCGGCGGCGTGACGCGTGCTTCGCCTGGGTCATTCCCCCTGCCGCCGTCGCGGGAATGGGTGACGGCGCCTACGCCTCCAGCCGCTTGCGCAGCACTCCAACACGGCTGCGGCCCACAGGCAGTCGGGTGCCGTCTCGCAGCTCCACCGAGGTGCGCGAGCCCTCCGTGGAGATGAGCTCGCGGATGTCTGTCACTCGGATGAGATAGGAGCGGTGGATGCGGAAGAAGTCGGCGGGGAGCAGTTGCTCGAGCCGCTCCAGGCTCTTCTCGCTCAGCTCGGTGCCGCCTCCACGCAGGACCAGCTCGGTGTAGTCGCCAGCGCCCTGGATGTACGCGACGGAGTCCAGGGGCACGAGGACCACGCCTCCGCCCTTCCTCACCGCGAGAGCGCGCAGGGGAGTGGCCGCGCGGCTTCCCACTCGGGCGAGCGCGAGGGCGAGCCGCTCCGGCGTGTATGGCTTGGGCACGAAGTCCAGCACCCCCAGCTCGAAGGCGCGCAGCGCCTGGTCTGTGTTCGCGGACACCACCACTGTCTGGAACGCGCCCGCGGCCACCTCCTCGAGCAGCGCGAAGCCGTCTTCCCCCGAGAGGTTCAGGTCCAGCAGCAGTACGTCCACGGTGCGCTCGGCCAGCAGCTCGCGTGCCTCGTCCAGACTCGCGCACACGCGCGGGGGCGGAGCGTCCGGCCCCAGCTGCTGCTCGCACAGCCGGGCGAGACGGCGCGCCGCCAGTGGCTCGTCCTCCACGATGAGCAGTCTCACGCCGGCACCTCCACCCGCGTCCTCCAGCCCGCATCCGTGGGCCCATCCTCGAGCCTCCACGCGCCAGGGAAGGCCTCCTCCAGACGCGCGCGCAGGTAGCGCGAGCCGGTGCCCTCACCACCCCCCGGGCGCGTCCCCGTGCCCGGAGGCGCGAGGAAGACGTAACGCCGACGGGGCCCCGTGCCTTCGGCGACGAGGCTGCTTTCGAGTCGGAAGGTGTGGGGCGAGACATAGCGGTTGTGACTGAAGGCGTTCTCCAAGAGCGTGTGCAGCAGGGCAGGGGGGACGGGGGCCGACAGGTCCACGCCCTCGGTCTCCAACTGGAAGGCCGTGCCCTGTCGGCAGCCCATGACCTCCAGATGGGCGCGACACAACTCCAACTCGCGAGCGAGCGGGATGGTGCGCTCACCGGAGACGGCGAGCAGATGCCGGTACACCGCGCCCAGGGCCTCGATGAAGCGCACGGCCTGCGCGGGCTCCGTCTCCACCCACTCGCTCAGCGCGCCCAGCGTGTTCATCAGGAAGTGCGGCTGCAGGCTGCGCTTGAGCAACTCCAGTTGCAGGCGCTCCGCGGCGCGCGTCGCACTCTCGAACCGCTCCTGCTGATGGCGCTGCCGCCGGGCATGTATCGCAGTGAGGCAGACCAGGAGCCCTCCGAAGGCGACGAAGAAGCCGCGCTCGGAGAAGCCCCAGGGTTCCAACAGGTAGAGCGTCCCGGCGAAACAGAGCCCCGCCAGCGCGCCCAGGGCTCCCCCCGGTTCCCCTCTCCGCCACGCGCGCACGGCGAGCGCCGTGGAGACGACGAGCGAGGCCCCGAGCGCCACGCTGTTCTTGGCATCGAAGCCCGGAACGAAGACGAGCGCGAGCAGCCCCAGTCCCAGTCCCACCCACCGCAGCCAGCGGAGTGGCTCGCCGAAGGCCGCGTGGACGGTCGCTGGCAGCAGCGCCGCCACCGCCAGCACGGCCGCCGCCTGCAGTCGCAGCCGCAGCGCATGCTGTGGGTAGGGATAGTTGGCGAGCCCGCGCCACGACTCCATCAGGACGAGCGCCGCGGCGGCGAGGCACAGCACGCCGAGCAGGAGCGTGGCGAGCCCACCGTGAGCGAGCCGCACGCGCACGAGGTGGTAGAGCCCCATCAGCACCAGCGCGCCCAGCATGCAAAGGGCTGGCACCAGTCCGAGCATCCGCATCTGAGCGAGTGACGCGGCCTCGCCCACCTGCATGTAGTGGACGGTGCCCACGGGCTGGAAGCCGAGTCGATGCGCGGAGATGCGCATCGTCAGCACGTGAGGGCCGGGCGCGCTGAGTCCGGTCGGAAGCGGGAGCAGGGCATCGACCCGTCCTGGTACCTCCTCCGAGGGCGTCCGCCCCACCTGTCCGTTGCGGCCCAGCAGCCCGCCGTCCCACCACGCCTCCCATGACCCGAGCACCGACAGGGCGAGGGCAGGTGTCGGGGCTCCGGCTTCACGCGGGGGCACGTCCACCTGCGTGCGCAGCCAATAGGGGCCCGTCCCCTCGTTCACCTGGTCGGCCGCCACCGTGCGCCAGCCCCGTGCGTCTCCGGAGAGCGCGACCTCCGGGGAGAGATCCTCCGTGTTCACCTGCACCAGTCCCTGCCGCGCGGAGGGCAGCGCGGCCGAAGCGGTGAGCGAGAGCGCGAAGCATCCCGCGAAGAGGGCGGAGGACATCATGGGCCTCAACATACGCGGCCTGGCGCCGCCCCACGCGCATTCCGGCGACACCGCGAGACGTTGGGCGACCGGCACCCCACGTGCCGTGCAGGCCACCGCATTCTCCTCCCTGAAGCCCTTCTCGGAGGAACGCCATGCGTGCCGTGCTCCTGCTTGCCCTCATCCTTCCGTTGTCCCTCGCTCAGGCCCAGGGCCTCCAGCTGCAGCCCCACACCTTCCAGGCCCACGACGGTCGCACCGTTCAGGCGGAGCTGGGCACCCTCACCGTGCCCCTGCGCCATGCCCACCCCGAGGGCCCGGGCTTGCCCCTGCGCTTCGTGCGCTTCAAGAGCACGAGCCCCTCGCCCGGGGCGCCCATCGTCTACCTCGCGGGTGGCCCTGGCGGCTCCGGTATCGAGGCCGCACGGTATGGCCGCTTCGATCTGTTCCTCGCCTTGCGCGAGGTGGCCGACGTCATCGCGCTGGACCAGCGCGGCACCGGCCAGTCGAACCCCCATCCCGAGTTGAAGCAGTCGTGGGCCATCCCGCTCGATCAGCGCATGGACGAGGCGCTGCTCACCTCCACGGTGAAGAAGGCCGCCGCGGAGGCGAGCCGGACCTGGACCGCGGCCGGCGTGGACCTGGGGGCCTTCACCACGGTGGAGAACGCCGACGACCTGGAGATGCTGCGCAAGGCGCTGGGCGCGCCGAAGCTCAACCTCTGGGGCATCAGCTACGGCACCCACCTGGGCCTCGCCTACGTGCGGCGCCACGCGGAGCGGGTGGACCACATCATCCTCGCGGGCATCGAGGGGCCTGATGACACCTGGAAGCGGCCTGCCCACGCGGAGGCGCTGCTCGGGCGCTGGGAGGCCGTGTTGCGCGCCGAGGGTGAGCGCGGGCCCGGCCTGAAGGCACGGCTGGCGAAGCTGTTGAAGTCGTTGCGGAGCAAGCCGCTCACGGTGGAGTTCACGGACGAGGAGAAGGGTGACCGCCGCACCTGGAAGGTCAGCCCCTTCGACCTTCAGTGCCTCGCCTTCGAATCCCTGCGGGACCCGGCCACCTTCCGGCGCTTCCTCCCCCTGCTTACGGCGTTGGAGTCCGGGAACCATGAGGCGATGGCGCCCTTCGCGGGCAGGCTTCGCGAAGGCTTGCTGCGTCCCATGTCGCTCGCGATGGACGCGGCCTCCGGTGTGAGCCCGGCGCGACGCGCCCTCATCGAGCGGGAGGCGGCGAAGGCGGTGCTCGGTGGCAGCGTCAACCCGGGCGCCCTGCTGGCGGAGGATGTGGCCGGCGTGAGCGACCTGGGAGAGTCCTTCCGTGGCCCTCTCAAGGCCGACGTGCCCGTGCTCCTCATCAGCGGCACCCTGGATGGGCGCACGAGCCCTGACAACGCGGAGGCCCTGCGCCCCGGACTCTCCCGGGCCGTGCACCTGGTGCTGGAGGGCGCGGGACACGACGGCCTCTTCCAGTCGGACCCGCGCATCCTCGAGCGGATGAAGTCCTTCCTGAAGGGTGAAGCGCTCCGCGACGAGCGCATGGAGATCAAGGCGAAGCCCTGAACTCTCCCGCTCGCCCCGCGTTCGTGTGGGGGACGGGCCGCCGCCTCGCGCTCGTCGAGGAGGCGGCCCGACCTCCGCCTGTCGCCGGGCCGGTGCACCGCTCTTGCACCGGCCGCACCTTCAGCGCGCAACGGCACTCGAACGCGGAGGCAGGACGATGAAGCAGCGCAAGCTGGGTCGGCAAGGGCTGGTGGTCTCGGAGCTGGGGCTCGGGTGCATGGGGATGAGCGAGTTCTACGGCGCCGGGGACGAGGCGGAGTCCCTGCGCACCATCTACCGCGCCCTCGAATTGGGCATCACCTTCCTCGACACCGCGGACATGTACGGGCCCTTCACCAACGAGGAACTCGTGGGCCGCGCCATTCGAGGCCACCGCGAGCAGGTGGTGCTGGCCACGAAGTTCGCCAACGTGCGTGGCGCCAAGGGCGAGTTCCTGGGCATCCGTGGCGACCCGGCCTATGTGAAACAGGCGTGCGAGGCCTCGCTCAAGCGCCTGGGCGTCGACCACATCGACCTCTACTACCAGCACCGCGTGGACCCGAAGGTGCCCATCGAGGACACGGTCGGCGCGATGGCGGAGCTCGTGCGCGCGGGCAAGGTTCGCTACCTCGGTCTGTCCGAGGCCGCGCCCGAGACGATTCGCAAGGCGCACGCCGTCCACCCCATCTCGGCGCTGCAGACCGAGTACTCCCTGTGGACGCGCGACGTGGAGGAGGACGGCGTACTCGCCACGGTGCGCGAGCTGGGCATCGGCTTCGTCTCCTACAGTCCACTGGGCCGAGGCTTCCTCACCGGCCAGTACAAGCGCTTCGAGGACCTGCCCGCGGACGACTTCCGACGACAGAACCCGCGCTTCCAGGGAGACAACTTCCAGAAGAACCTGGACCTCGTGCAGCGCGTGGAGCAGCTCGCGAAGCAGAAGGGCGTGACGTCCGCGCAGCTCGCGCTCGCGTGGGTGATGTCCCGAGGCCCGGACGTGGTGCCCATCCCCGGCACCAAGCGCGTGAAGTACCTCGAGCAGAACGCGGGGGCCGCGCGCGTGGAACTCACGGGCGCGGACCTCGCCCAGCTCGACTCGGTGTTCCCGGTGGGAGCGGCGACGGGGCTTCGCTACCTGGACATGAGCAGCGTGCACCGCTGACGCGTTCGCACGAAGGCGCTCATCGGCGCTGGGGCGCCCTGGAAGTCACGGGCGATGGGATGCCCGCATGACGCCGTGAATGGCTCCGGGGTGGCGCGGCTTGCGCGAAGAATGGCAAGCCGCGCCCGTCCGGCATCAGGGCACGGTGGTGCGCCGGCGCAGATGCGCCACGCCCACGGAGGGGATGCGGCGCGCGTCGCGTCCGGCCTCGGCGATGAAACCTCCCAACCAGATACCGTCGGGTGTCAGCGCCACGGCATCGACGCTGATGGCGTTGACGCCCCCTCCAATGGGCAGCAACCGTTCGCCATTGAAGACATACGCATGGGTGGGGCCCCCGCCTTCGGGAATGATGGTGCCCACGGCGACGAGGTCGCTCCCGCTGGGGACGAGCTTCCGGAAGCTATGGACACCGCCCCGGCTCTCGTTCATGGGCGGCGGCAGCCCGTTTTCAGCCGTCGCCAACTCCACCCAGGCGGTACCGTCCCAGTGTCCGAGTGTGATGCGGTCTGGCACGGGCAGGCCCTCCGGCCCCAATTCCATGTTGGTGCTCGCGAAGATGCCGCGCTCCCCGTAGGCGACGGTGATGACGGAGGTGCTCAGGCCTTCGCCCAGGGGCTCGAAGGCGGTGCCGTTCCAGTGGACGATGCGCCGCGCCGCCAATGTGCCCACGTGCGTGAACTCCCCCGCGGCGACGAAGGCGGGGTGGTCGGGGTCCTCGTTCTCGGGACGAAGGGCCAGCGCGGACACGGGGCTGTCGAAGCCGTCCGCCACCAGCACGAAACGCTCGCCATCCCAGCGGACCACGCGCCCGGTGGTGTCCAGCAGGGTCGACAGCCAGGGGCGTCCGAGCGAGTCCAGGGTCATGTCGAAGATGAAGCCGTGTGCGCTCAGGTCTCCGAGTGACCGCCACGCTTCCCCGGTCCACGTGAGCACGTGCGACTGGAGGGCGTTCCAGTCAGTACACGAGACATAGATGTCGCCCCGGGCATTCACAGCCAGGTCCGAGCACTCCATCTCCGGCAGTGCCGCCAGCGGCTTCCAGCCCGCGTCACTGAATTGCAGCACGGTGCGCGGAACCGCCTCGCCACCCGCATGGGAGATTTCGCCCAGGATGTGGACGGTGCACTGGGGGCCTCCCGTCGCCATCACATCGGGTCGCCCGCTCAGTCCGTCGCCGGACTCGCCGCCCTCGGTCCGCCACTGGCCGTCTTCGTAGGAGACGAGGCTCTGGGATGCCGCGCCGTTGACGCTGGGGAAGGTGCCCGCGACATAGAGGCGCTCACCGTCGAGCAGGAATCGCTGGATGGGAACTTCCCACAGGGGGAAGGCGGAAGGGCCCTCGTCGCCACAGTAGAGCGGCGCGAACCAGACGGTCCGGTTGGGCAGCGTGGCATTGGGCCACGGCTCCCATCCGGTGGTGGGCGACCACTGCGCCAGGGCATTCGCGGGGATGGCCTTGGGGTCGTTCCAGGCATGGCCGTTGACGTGGGAGAAGCATCCACCCACGTGAAGCTTGCCGTCGTTGAACACCAGGTCCGTCACGACGCCGGGGAACTGTCCGGTGCTGACGCCTTTGTTGAGCATCTCCCACGCGGTGCCATTCCAGCGGGCGATGGAGCCCACGCCATCCATGCTGAAGTCGTAGGCGAACGTGCCACCCGCATAGGGCGTCCCGTCGTCTCCGAGCGCGAGCGCGAAGACGCCGTTGCCGATCAGAGGGAGGTCGTACGCCTCCCACGTGCTCCCATTCCACCGGGCGACCATGTTGCTGGAGATGCCACCCACCTGGGAGAAGCCGCCGCCCACCCAGACGTCATCACCGTCGACGAGCAGCTCGTAGACGGGGCCATTGGCGGGGCCTCCGGTGGGGAACCGCCAGGTGCTCCCATCCCAGATGGCCAGGCCGATGGCCCCGTTCTCCGCGAGCTGGAACTGCCCCGCGACCCAGAGCTCTCCCTTGATGAAGGCCATGGTGCGAACCAGGCCGTCGAACCTGCCGATGACGCGAACACCTTCGGGCGTCGCGAGCCACACCTCACCCGAGCGCGCGCCGAACGTGTCGTTCGTCGCCAGGGCGAGCGTGGTGTCGTCCTTCGCAGCGACTGAAGAGAAGCCCGCGCCGGGAAGCCCTTGCTCCCATGTTCTCTGGAGGGGTTGCCACTTTCCGTCGTGGCGCTGGATGAGTGGAGGCGTGGCCTGCGTGCCGAGCCAGCGGAAGTACCCGGCGGCGACGAGGTCGCCCGAGGGCGTCTTCGCGAAGTCATACACATGGGGCACATGGCCATCCATGCCGGAGACGCCCGCGATGGAGAAGCGGGGGTCCCATTCTCCGTTCTGGAGGACGTCCGTCACCGTCGGCGCGCAGGAGGTCCCCGCATCGGGTTCACCTCCGCCCGCATCGGGCTGGCCTGCGTCAGGAGTGCCGGAGTCAGGCTCGCCAGCATCCGCGGGGCCCGCATCCGGACGAGGGCCTCCGCCAGAGTCGGGGATGCCAGCGTCAACAGGGCCCGCATCGGGCGTGGGCTTCGGCGGGTCATCACTACAAGCGGTGAAGAGGAGTGCCACGACGAGGAGCAGGGAAACACGATGCGTCCAGGAGTTGATCAGGGGTGTGCGCATAGGGGGTCACACACGACTGCAATTGCCGGACCTTTTCTCGTCTCATGATGTTTCAAGTATTTCAGATGACTTCGAGCGACGCCGTCGCACCGAGCGCCTCGAACCCCTGAGGTTCTCTCAGGAATTTGAGGCTCTCGGTGCGCCTGAGTCCGTCATCGGAGACACACGGACAGCGCGTACCCACATCGGCCCTTCATCAGGAACGGTGTCGAGGCCTCAGCGTCCCGGGGGGCCCGCCTTCGCGAGCAGCTCCACGAAAGAGGTGAGGTGGGGTGTGGGGCGCACGGCGCGGGGCCACACGGCGTGCCAGTGCCTGCGCAGTCCCTTGCGTGTCACACGCACCGCGACCAGCGTCCCGCGTGAGAGCTCCGGGGCCACCGCCCAGCGGGCCAGCACCGCGATGCCGAGCCCGGCCTTGGTCAACTCGACGAGCGCCTCGGTCAGCTCCAGGTGGGACACGCGCGCGGGGGAGACGCCGGCGGGAGTGAGCACCTGTTGGAACAAGGTGCTCTCGGTGAGAGGGATGCTGTAGAGCAGCACGTGCTCGCGCGCGAAGTCGGCGGCTTGCAGGACGCTGCGGCTCGCCAGGGGATGCTCTGGTGCCATGACGGCGACGAGCTCGTCCTCGAAGAGGGGCGCATGCGCGAGGCGACGGTGCCGCGTCGGCGCGCTGACGATGCCCAGGTCCAGCGTCCCCGCCAGCAGCGCCTCCACCGGGCGGCGCGTGGCCTCCACCGCGATGCGCACCTCCACCTGGGGATGGCGGGTGGAGAACCGCCGGAGGACCGCCGGCAGCCAGTGGTAGGCCGTGTAGCACTCCGTGGCGAGCCGGAGGATGCCCTGCGACGTGTGCGCGAGCCGTGCAACGTCCGCTTCGGCGGCTTCCACCTCGGCCATCACCTTGCGTGCGGCTTCGAGGACGCGTTGGCCGGGGCCGGTGAGCACCATGCGTCGGCCCTCGCGCTGGAACAGCTCGGTGCCCAGCCGCTCTTCCACGTCGCGGAGTTGGTGGCTCAGCGCGGGCTGGGACAGGTGCAGCACGCGCGCCGCCGCCGTCACCGAGCCGGTGTCCACCACGGCCGCCACCAGTCGAAGGTGTCTCACGTCCAGGGTCATCCATTCGATTCTCGCATGGATGGATGCGGAGGATGCGTTGGACGCATGGAGGAAACTTCGGGAGAACCCACGCCTGCTCGCTGACGAGAGGTGCCGGGATGGGCTTGAAGACGCTGCGGTTGGCCCCTGAGGTCTGGGTCGTCACGGGGGAGGCATACGACTCGAATGCCACGCTGTTCCTCCGGGAGAGTGAGGTGCTGATGGTGGACGCGCTCGCGAGCCGGGCGGACGCGGAGGCGCTCCGGGAGTGGGTGGCTGGCTCACTGCGGGCCCAGGTGCGGCAGGTGGTCTGCACGCATGGCTTCAGCGACCACCTGGCGGGGCTCCAGGCGTTCCCGGAGGCGTCGGTGTGGGCTCACGCGCGGTTCGAGGAGACCTTTCGCCTGGAGCGCTTCCGCTCGGACGAGGAGACGGGCTTCTACCGTGCGCCGGACCGGTGCGTGGACGCGCCGTTGTCGCTGGAGTGGGGACGGTACACGCTGGACGTGTTCCCGAATCCCGGGCACACGGCGAGCACGCTGAACCTCGACGTCCCCGCGTTGGACGTGTTGCTCAGCGCGGACATCGCGGTGGGGAACATGGCCTACGTCGCGTATGGCGAGCCGGCCGACATCGATGCCGCGCTGGCCCGGGCCGAGGCGAGGGGGCGCACGAGGGTCATCCAGGGGCACGGCGGGGTGTCCTCCGCGCGCACGCTGGGGGCCGCGCGACACTACCTGCGGGCGCTGGAGGCGGCCGTGCGCGAGACGCGGGGCGTGCCGGAGCGTGTCCGCGCGATTCCGCTCGGAGCCTGTCTTCCGGAGGACGTGGAGGGAGGCGACTTCGAGGCGTTCTTCCACCGGAGGAACCTGGACGAGGTGCTCTCTCGGGGGCTGTGGTCCGCGTCGCCCCCGGGGGAGAGGCCAGGACGGAGCGGATGAGCGCGACGGGGGCTGTGCGCGGCCAGTAAGGTGGCTGCATGGCTCTCACCTCCCACCTGCGCGTCGTGCTGCACCAGACGCAGGGCCCGGACAATCTCGGCGCCGTGGCGCGCCTGGCTGCGAACTTTGGCGTGGCGGAGCTCGTGCTCTCCGATCCTCAACTGCAGGAGATGGACGGCGCCCGGCGCATGGCGGTGCACGCCGGCCATGTCCTGGAGGCCGCGCGAATCGTTCCCACCCTGCCCGAGGCGCTGGAGGACGTGGTGCTCGCGGTGGGGACCACTTCGCGGCAGAACCTGCGCGGCATGCCCACCCTCTCTCCCGAGGATGCGGTGGCGCTGCTGGCGCTGCACTCGCAGCGGGGGAAGGTGGCCCTGGTGCTCGGGGGCGAGAAGCGCGGCATGTCCGATGAGGACCTCAGCCACTGCCAGCAGGCGCTCGTCATTCCCACGCGGCCCGAGCAGCCCTCCATGAACCTGGCGCAGGCGGCGGCGGTCCTCCTGTACCTCTGTGCGCGCGAGCAGGTGGAGGTGGCGTCACCGGGCGCGGTGGAGGGCGCGCCGCTGCGGCTGGTGCAGGCGCTTCAGTCCTGGATGCGATTGGTCCTCCTGGAGGTGGGGTTCCTCAATCGGCAGGGACCGGATGCACTGCTCGCGGAGATGACCCACTCGCTCACCCGCTCGGCCTTGACGAGGCGGGAGGTGGAGCTGTGGCTGACCGCCTTCAAGCAAATCTCGCGTCTCGTGGTGGGCCCGATGGCGCGTCCGGAATCCGACAAGAAGGGCTGAGGCGTGCGGAGGACTCCAGGTCCACGAGCACTGCCCGGGGGCCGTCGTCATCCAGGACGGGTGGGTGGTGTACGGTGCCCGCGGGATTCAGCCCTGGAGCGAAGGAGCGATATGCGCATCACTCGGATGGCCGTCGTGTTGTTGTCCACCCTCGCTGTCCTCTCCTTGGTGGGAGGGGCGGGTGAAGCCGTTGCCCAGACGAGCCCCAAGCTCGTCGCCAATGGCATGAAGATCATCTTCAACCCGGCCTATCCGGAGGCCTTCTGCACAATGGGCCCGGTCGGAACCGACAGCTATGGCAACCGGGTCGGCATCACCGCGGGACACTGCCTCGACGGTGGCGACACCTACGAAGGTGTCCTGATTCCCTATGGTCTGGCGCCCATCTACGACGCCAACGACGTGGCGTTTGGTCCCATCGGATACATGCGATTCATCAAGCCGAAGGCACTCCAGCCGTTTCTGGACTACGCCATCCTCCAGTTCGTCGAGGACGTGCAGCTCTCGGCCCAGGGCCCGCATCTCAAAATCACCGGGGTGCTCGTGATCGAAGGCAGCCGGGAGAACCTGCTGGGTGCCGCCTGGTTCAACAACAACGAGCTGGTGACGTCGGCGCCGTCCGGCACCTACTACGGCCGTATCACCAACAACAGCAATGGTCTGTACCAGTGCTGGGCCCAGCACGCGGCCGGCGACTCGGGAGGCCCTGTCATCTGGCATGTTCCGGGGAGCGCGTACCCGTCGTCGTCGAACAACTTCCAGTCCGAGGGTCCGTGGGCCGGCATCACCACCCGTCGGTCGATTGCCATTCCGCCGTACGTCTACACCTCATCGGCCAACATCCTGAAGGACCTCCGCCTGCGGGACGCGGCCAGCGGGTTCGACGGCACGGTGATGGGGGCGGGATTCCAGACGACGCCCTGAGCGGAGTGTGTCGCGGCTTCGTTCCTGGGGCCGTCACTCGCGCAGCCAGGCGAGGATGACGTCCTTGTCGCCCGTCGCCAGCATGTATGGCGTGCCTGGGGCGATGACGCCCTTGCGGGCCGCGACACCTTCCACCGCGTCCTGCGCGTGGGTGAGCTGCACGCCGGCTCCACCTCCGCCGAGAACGAGGGGCGCACCCATCTTGAGGTCGAGCACCACCACCTGGCGCCGCGCGGGTCGCGGCTCCGCCATGTCCACGACGACGAAGTCACCCGCGAAGCGGCGTTGGTCGCAGCGGAAGACCCACAGGTTCGGCTTGCGGCCGAGCAGCTCTCGCGCGAAGGGCTTCTCGTCACTCTTCATGGCGTAGCGCTCGGAGAGCAGGCTGGCGGTGGAGAGCGGATAGCCCTCCTCTTTAGCGAGGAGCAGCGCCCACGGATTGGCGAGCCGGAGCTGCGACAGCAAGACGGGCAGGACGATGGGAGGCTCGCGAGGCATGGGTGGGCGTGCTCGACGGGCGGGGTTGCTCGTGTCGGACAGTCATTCAAACACGTCGCGGCGCCCCTGGGTTCCAGCGCGCCCCCTGGCTCTGGTAAGGGGACGCGGTTGTCAAACCACACCCTGGAGTCTTCGCATGTCCCGAATTTCCCGCCACGCGCTCGTGCTCGCCCTGATGCTCACTTCCACCTCTGCTCTCGCGGGTTCGCAGTGGGTGCAGGCGCGCACGGTGCTCAACACGTGCGGCTACTTCAGCACCTCCCAGGCGGAAATCACCCTCACGTACCGCAACGATGACCTGCCCTGGGGGACGAGCGTGGTCCTCATCTACGGCTGGGGCGGGAGCACCGGCCCCACCAGCACGTTCGACTGGGCTCCGGCGCCGCAGACCGTCGAGGCGCCGGCGGTGGCTCCGTACCACTGGGGCACCACGGTGACGGGTGTCATCCGCGCGCGGTCGTCCACGCAGTACACGAGCATCAACTACGTCTGGAAGGTGGTCCTCCCGGATGGTCAGGAGTTCTACGAGAAGGGCAATGGCTCCACCTACGGCTACTACGCCGCGGACTTCTCGCAGGTGCCCATGCCGTGCACCAACACCGCTGGCAGCTTCATCGGAACTCCGACTCCGCTGATCATCACCACCGTCGTCAAGAACTGACGGTCCTTCCGAGCACGGGCGTCCCGTGCATGGCGAGGATGGCCCCTCACCCGTCGGTCATCGATGGGGAAGGGGCCATCGGCGCAACTCCCGTCCTTCGCGCCGAAGAAATGGGCGATAGGCTGCGCCTGATGCCGTCCCCAGGAGATGAGGATGACTCACCAGCGGTCTGAGAGAAGGCTCTTCACGCGGGCTATTCATCCCATCGTGGTGTGGGCCTGTCTTGTCGCGGTCGCCGTCGGGGGCATGGCCTGCGAGACGGAGGAGATTCGGGAACTCAGGAATCAGGCGCGACTCGCGGCGCTTCATCGTTCTGAGTTGGCGGACCGAATCAAGTACCGCGCTGATTGGGAGCGTGATCTGCGAGCCGTCGAGGCTCGACTGCGCTTCTACTGCCCCCCGGTCGACCAGGAGGAACTGCTGTCCCGGCTGACGCCATTCGTCGCGGGTGCGGATGTGAAGGTGCTTCACGAGAGTAGCGATGGGGTGGTGCTTCGGCTGCAATGGGCGAGTCGGGCGGGCGATATTGTCGACACGATGTTGGAGTTCGCGAAGGTCGTGCCCTTCCTCTCGCTCAATCGGCTCTCCATTCAGCGCGAGGCGTGGTCGGTGGACGTGGAGACAGGGCCGGCCTGTCCAACGCTGGAGGAACAGGCGGCCAGGGTCACCCGATTCCCACTGCCCCCGCGTGGGATGCTCTGGAATGAAACGAGTCGAAAGTTGCGGGCCGAGATTCTCGCCGCGCAGCGCGACATCCAGCGATGGGAGTCCACCACCTTGGCTGGAGGCCTCGCGGTCGTCACGTCCCGCATGGTCCTGAACGATCGTCTTCGTGCTCAGCAGTTGGGTGGGCCTGAGCACCTGTTCGGGCAATTGCGAGCGCTCAACGGGCTCATCGAGGGGGCGGTCGTGCCCGAGATGACGCTCTCCAGGATTCCAGATGGAAGATGGCTTCTTGAAGGCAACCCTGCTGGGACGGATACGGCCTGGGCCGAACGCATGGCGCAGGCCGGCTACAGGTTGGAGGGAGGCCCGGAGGGGCCCCAAGTGCTGATTCGTCGCTGACGTCGTGCGAGGGCTCGCCACCAGCCCTCGGCGATACTCAAGGCTTGTTTCAGCCCGCGAGGTCCTCGGGTGTTTGTTTGCGAATGATTGTCAGGGACCTGGACTGGGGAGTGACTCCACTTCGCTCACCAGTCGATGCGCGCGCCCCGGAAGTCGAAGAAGCCTCCGCTGTCCTGCGGCGTCACGCGGTCCAGCACCGCGAGCAGCCCCGCGGCGGACTCGGACACCTGCGTCGGCGCGCTCGCGCCGCCCATGTCCGTCTGTACCCAGCCGGGACTGATGGTCACCACGATGAGTCCCTCGCCGCGCAAGTCCGCCGCGAGCGAGCGCGTCGCCATGTTCAGCGCCGCTTTCGACATCCGGTAGCCGTAGCCTCCGCCCGACGTGTTGTCCGTGATGGAACCGAGCCCCGAGCTGAGGCTGGCGATCTTCGCCCCGGGCGTCCCGCGCAGTCGCGGCAGCACCGCGCGAGTCACTCGCAGGGCACCGAGCGCGTTCACCTGCAGCATCTGGAGCGCGTCCTCGAGCGAGACGTCCTCGAGGTCGTCTCGCCGGGTGCGCCGGCCCGCGTTGTTGATGAGCAGGTCCACTGGCTCCGTCAGCGCGGCGGCGAACGCGCGCACGCTCTCGTCGCTGGTCACGTCGAGGGCATACACCCGCAGCCGGCCGCCGGAGGCATCCGCGAGGGTGGTGAGTTCGCGGGCCTGCGCCGGCTCTCGGGCTCCCGCGTGCACGGTGTCGCCGCGCGCGAGGTACTGCCGGGTGAGCTCCAGGCCGATGCCACGGTTGGCGCCTGTGATGACGAGATTCATGGCGCCGGACCATAGACCTGGACCTCGTCTGATGGGGGGACTGTGGGGCACGTGGGCCACACGATGGGGGGTTGTCCCCCCTGTCTCCGCGCCAGTGAGCCCGTGTCGCCGAGCGCATCCGTGGAGGAGTTCGTGTGAGCGCTCCATGGCATGTCACTTGCCTGGGCCCACGCGCGGGCGTTCAGCCATCTTGTCTCGGAGCAGTGCATGACCACGGGCCGTCTGAGCCGACGTTTGTCTCCTTGGATTCTCTTCGTGTCGCTCTCACTCGTCGTCGCGGGATGCGACTCGTCGGACCCCTCTCCTGGGGAGCAACCCTCACCCGACGGCGGGACGACGTCACCGGATGGAGGAGGGCCGCAGCCCGACGGCGGGACGACGTCACCGGATGGAGGAGGGCCGCAGCCCGACGGCGGGACGACTTCACCGGATGGCGGGCAGCAGCCTCCTCCCGAGTTCACCTGGGGCCATGGCACGGAGACCGGCACGTTGGTGGGCAACGTGTGGACGCCGGGGCGTGACGCGACGGGGCTCGTGAACGAGGTGTCGTGGGCGCTCGTCCCGAAGGACCGGTGGATTGAAGTCGCGGGGACTCCGCTCACCACGCTCGATGCGGAGGTCAAGGCGGCGCTTCCTGGCTTCCGGGACCTCGGCTCGCAGGGAATCGCCGGGGTCATCAACGCATACTCGGGGGTCGCGTTGGATGGGCCGCGCGCGCGTTGGTGGGCCTTCGGTGGGGGCCACGCGGACAGCTCCAACAACGGCATCTACCGCTTCGACATGGCGAAGATGCGCTGGAGCATCGAGCAGCTCCCGGACCACTCGGCGAACTGGGCGGAGGTTCCCTGGGGGAACACATACAGCAGCTATCCACCCGCCTCGGAGTACGCCAGGTTGCATCCGGACAGCGACGTCACCGGGGACGAGTTCTTCGACCCGGCCCGGCCCGCTGCCTCGACAGGCAACCCCACGGCCCGTCATACCTACAACGGACTCGTCTACAACCCGGACCTCGATGAGGTTGCCTTTGGCGTCCGGCGCATGTGGCGTTACAGCCTGACGACGCGCAAGTGGACGCGCCACAACCCGTTCAACACCCCGGGTGCCTCCTACAATGGAGAGACGGGTTACGGTGGCGCGGCCGGGTGGACGTTCTGGGACGAGGTGGCGGGCCGTTATGTGTTTGGCCCCACGGAGAACGGCAACTATTCGCGGTGGTGGTCGTTCGGAACCGCGGACAAGTCCTGGAAGTGGGAGGTCATCACGCCTCCCACCTGGTTCTTCGCGCAGATGGCCAGGGTGGGGCGCACGCTGGTGAGCTTCCCGGCTCCAGGGCACGAGGAGTCGCACGTGCACTTTCCCCGACTGATCACCTACGACCTGGACACGACGAAGTGGGGCGAGCTGAAGCTCACGAGCGACCTGGTGCGTGCGCGCTGCTACCCCGAATACTTCGAGGGACAGGTGTTCGCCTACGTGCCTCCGCTCAATCGCTACATCGCCGCGTTCCGGTATGACCGCGATGGCGATGGGAGCTTCGAGTACCGGACCTACGAGGTCGACCCGGTGGCCCTCACGCTGCGCGAGGCCCCCGAGTACGAAGCGGGGGCCTTCGGCGGGTGGCACGAGCTGGTCAAGAACCGCTTCTTCTACCTGGCGACGCACCACGCCCTCGTCTACGTGCGCAGGGGTGAAGAGAACCTGCGGGTCTTCAGGCTCCCTTGAGCCAGGGCAGATTCCTGGCGCACGTGAACATGTGCTGGGGGTGCCTCCATCGCCCAACGCGGCACAGCGCCCTGTCGTGGAGGACTTCCCCCCCAACTTGCGTCAATAGCTGGAAAGCACGTAAATCGACAGAAAGCCGGGAGGGCCCGCATGCGTCGATCAATCCAGCGCCTCATCGCTGTCACACTCTTCCTGCTCGCCATGGATGTGCTGGCGAGCAATGACGTGAGAGGCAATCTCGAGGGCGTGTATTGGAGGGGCACGACCTACTTCGTGGAGGGGTGGGCGTGTGCGTACGGGTTCTCCGAGTCGGTCGACGTCGACGTGTACGCCGGAGCGCCCTGGCCCACGGGCACGATGCTGGGCGGCACCCGGGCGGATGTGCTGTCGGAGCCGGGGGTGTCCACGGCCTGTGGCAGCACCCTCAACCGGCACCGCTTCCGGTTCCAGCTCCCCCAGTATCTGCTCAAGCAGCACGCGGGGAAGCCGCTCTATGCGCATGCGCATCTGGCCGCCCACGGCATCAACAACCTCGTCCCGGGCTCGGGAAACATCTCCATCCCCGCGGCTCCCTACAATGGACAGGTCAAGGGCTCCGTCGAGGGAGTGTACTTGCGGAGTGATGGCTATTACCTGGAAGGATGGACCTGCGCGTATGGCATCAACCAGTCCGTCGAGCTGAACGTCTACGCGGGCGGGCCCTGGACCACGGGAACCATCTTCTACGGGGGGCTGGCGGACATCGCTTCCGAGCCCGCGGTGAGCTCCATTTGCAACACCACGCTGGCCCGACACCGCTTCAAGATTCGCCTGTCAGATTCGGTCCTCGCCCAGTTCCAGGGTCAGCCCCTGTATGTGTATGCCATGTTGTCCGGCACGGATGTCTCGGACCAGGTCGCCGGAACGCCGACCGTGCCCACCGTCGCGACGGCGCAGGCTCCCGTCCTGTCCCCGTCGGGAGGCACCCATGCCAGCCCCATCAACGTGGCGCTGACCTCCGGCACCAGCTCGGCGAGCATCTACTACACGCTCAACGGCTCGGCTCCGACGTGTGGCGGTGGGAACCTCTACGGCACGCCCTTCGCGCTCTCCTCGGCGACCACCGTCCAGGCCATCGCCTGCAAGAGCGGCATGACGCAGAGTCCCGTTATTTCGGCCCAGTACAGCTTCGTCGCCGCGCCGCCCCAGTTCTCGCCACCGGGAGGGATCTACAGCAGCGCGCGGAGCGTGACGCTGACGACCACGACCCCTGGCGCGACGCTCTACTACACCCAGGATGGAAGCTCGCCCGTCTGTGGCGCCCCCTCGCTCACGTATACGGCGCCCTTCACGGTGGACACGACGAGGACGGTCCGCGCCATCGCCTGCCGCGCGGGCTTCACCAGCAGCACGCCGGTCAGCGCCACCTATACGTTCTCGACGTCGAATTGGACGGGCCCCGCCGCCACCATCGTCACCGTCAACGGAGGCAAGCGCATCTCCGTCAACGGCCAGGTGCTCAGCCCGCTGCACCACGCGTTCAACCTCCAGTCGTGTCGTCTGGACGACTGCCTGGCGGAGGATGCCATCATCGACACCCAGCTCGCCGAGCTGGCGAGGACACAGGCCTTTGGCACGCGCTTCATCGTCGAGGTGGCCGCCATCGCCTACCGGGGCACGCCCGCGGTCCAACGACTGGGCGCCCGGCTCAAGAAGGTCCGGGAGGCCTACCCGGGGTTCGACCCGTACCTCATCATCCGGTTCGACCTCTATGACTATGAGGAGAGCGCCTTTACCTGCGTGGACGGAGAGGACTTCCTCTCCCCGACGTACATGGCGCTCTACAACAACCAGGGGGCCCGCTTCGACGCCAATGCCCTCTGCGACGCTTCCGCCGACGGCAAGTTCAGGAAGCCCTACAAGCGCATCAACGAGTCGTGGATTCTGTCCCGGGAGGTGGAGATCGGCACGGTCGCCAACCTGCTGGAGGCCGAGCCGGAGACCCGGGGGCGGGTGATTGGAATGACCTTCACCTACCTCTCTGGGGGAGAGTTCTTCTTCTCGCCCCTCTACGTCACGGGCAAGGACCCGACAGCGAAATTCCCTTGGGAGCCGCTCCACACGTCGAGTTTCTTCTTTCAAGACGACTCCGGCAGTCCCGCCGCCACCCTCACGAATCGGATGTCGGAGAACTTCGGCATCTTCCTGGCGGGGAGCACGAAGGCCGCGGCCGTCCAGGCGTCCCGCGCCGAGGTGGACAACCTGGTCGCCGCCATCTCCCGGCTCGCGGCCCGGGTGAAGCAGGTGACGGGCGGCAAGGCGTTGAACAAGATCTTCTACGGCTATTCCTATGGCCTCACTGCGCGCCGGGCGTTCTCTTTCCACCACGGGCTCGCCACCCTGTTGCGCGACCCGAACATCGACATCCTCGCCTCTCCCTTCTCCTACGAACTCTCACGCAGGCTCGGCTTCGGCTTCTCGCCGCAGGTCTCCATCGAGGCGATTACCAAGAGCGGGAAGCACTTCGAGTTCGAGGACGACAGCCGGACGCACTTCGCGGAGGTCGACGACTGGCGGCATGCCACCAACATCGTGGAGACCAATCGGCTGGTGGTGCGCGATGGCCTCACGGCGGCCATCCATGGCATGGGGCTCTACTACTTCGACCTGCCCGCCAAGGGTTGGTTCGGGAATCCGGACCAGACCGCGGAGACGACCTCGCTCTGGAACACCCTCAAGAACACCAGCACGGTGGCCTCGTCCGTGGTGAGCACGGGGAGCGCGTATTCGCCGCAGATCGCCGTCTTCGTGGATGAGCAGTCCGTGGCGCATTATCCGCTCGACGGGCTGGGGGGCGCCAAGGCCTTCCCATTCACGACGGCCAGCATGACGGGGCAGATTGAAGCGCTCTCCCGCGTCGGAGCACCAGCCCGGCACTACCTCCTTTCCGACCTCGCGACGCTCGATACGTCCAACCTCCGGCTGGCCATCTTCCTGGACGCCTACAAGCTGACGGAGTCCGACAAGCAAATCATCCAGCAGAAGCTCGCGGGCAGCGGGCGCACGCTCCTCTACCTCTACGCGCCCGGAGTGATTGACGGCAGCGGCAACGCCGCGGACAGCAACGTCTCGAGCGCCCTGGGGATGCCGGTGTCGCGGCGAGCCACCACGTCGGCTTTCGCCGCCGCCTCGTACATCGATGGGCGTGAGTACCCCGACAATGGACTGGGAGCCCCTCTGTCGATGGGGAGCTTCGAGCTCCAATACCGCATCGACGTGGGCGCCACCGGGGGCGTGCTCTGTCCCAATGCCTCGGCAGTGAACTGCATCGACTCCCGCATGCTCTCCCGCTATGTGAACAGCGGAGAGGTGGCCTTCGCCGTCAAGCGGGTCTCGGACGGCTCCGGGAGCTACAAGGTCGGCTTCGCCGCGGTCCCCGGCCTGCCGACGTCGGTGCTGCGAGACGTGGCACGGGACGCGGGGGTCCACGTCTTCTCCTGCACCAGCGGTGGGAGTTGCGTGGACGCCGTCGTCGAGGCCTCCGACAACACCCTGATGTTGCACACCGTGGGGCCCCTCCCCACACTGAACATGCCGCTGGCCCGGAACGGCTGTGGCTTCAATGTCTCGGAGTGGGTCGGCATGACGACGTCCACCAGTCCCTCCCTGGCCCCTGTCTCCTGTCCGGGCAATCAGTGCCAGGTCAACGTGGGCGAGAGCCTGGACGTGCGCGTCTATCAACTGACGCCGTCGTGCTGAGGGTGCATTCGAGGGCCTGACCTCACGTCGACGCCGGGGGACGCGGCACACGCGCATCGTGCCGCGCCCCTCGCCCGGGTTCACCGCGTCGCGGTGGGACTTCAGAGTCGCTGGAGGAAGCGGAGCAGGTCCTGTTTCTGCGCGGGGCTGAGGGACTCGGGGAGCCCGCCTGGAGTCTCCGGCGGATGAACGGGCGGCAGGTTCAGGGGCGCCGTGAAGGCCAGGACGAACTGGCTGTAGATGTCGACGACGTCCTCGAGATTCTCGAGGCTGTTGTCGTGATAGTAGGGCGCCGTTCGCGCGACGCCGCGCAGCGTGGGGATGTCGAAGGCCTCGAAGTCCAGGGGGTTGCCGGTGACGAGCGCCCGGCCAGGGTCCGTGGAGAACCACTGCGGGAAGAGGTTGGGCCCGACGATGGGTGCTCCGCTCTCGTCCACCGCCGGAATCGGGTCATACGGCTCTCCGCTGGCCGTCACGGGGTTGGGCGGAAGGTCCGTCACCTGCTGCTGGCGCGTGCCGTCCGTATAGAAGCGGAACCGATAGCGCGGCAGCTCGATGCTCGCGTTGTACAGCATGGGGAACTGGCCAATCTGTCCCAGGTAGGAGAAGCCCGAGAACCCGATGTTCAGGATGTCTGGCGTCGAGCGCTGGCCCTGTACGGGCACGGGCCCCACGCCGGGGACATGGGTGAACAACACGTTGCCATCGGCCTTCGTCACCGGGAACTGGGAGGCGACCTCTCGCATCGCCGGGGTTGAAATCCGGCTCAGCGTCGCACCGCCGTGGCAGGGCTCGCAGCCGACCTTGAAGACCTCGCGCCCCCGTCGCTCCTCGGGCGTCAGCCACATGAAGTCCTCGGGGAGGGGAATCCGAGCGAGCGGAACCCCCGCGCTGCTCAAGTCGGCGACGAACCGCGCGCGGGCCGACGTGAACTCTCCACGTTGGAAGTCCGCCACCTGGCGCAGCTGGGAGCGCGGCACGGCGGCTCCCTCGCTGTGGCTGGTGATGGCGGCCTGGGCCTGGTCCTCCAGGTTCGACTCTCGGCCGTCCAGTTGGAAGAAGGGGCCGGAGATGGCGATGTCCTGGATGCTCGGCACGCCTCTCCAGACGGCGATCTTCCGGTCGGCGGGGGTGACGATGTGTCCCTGGGCGTCGATGACGTCCATGTTGGCGGGCAGGGGAAGGACGACGCGGACAAGCCCTCTCTTCAGATGTTCGTACGTGGGGACCGCCGCGTTCGGGTCATCCGCATCGATGCGGTTGAACAGCGGGTCCGTTGGATTCGAGGCGAGACGGGCCTGGACGTTCTCGGGCCGCAGGGCCGTGCTGTCCTCGAAGACATGGCAGGTGGCGCAAGAGCGCCCATTGGTGTTCGGGAAGGCCTCGCTGAACAGCTTCCTTCCGCGGGGGTCGTGGTGCAGGGCGGCCTGGGCCTCGGCCGTCTGGGAGATGGGATTCACCTCGACGTCGACTTCGTCCTGCTCCGGGGCCGCCGGGGTGCAATGCGTCAGTCCGCCGAGTGCGAAGGCACCGGCGAGACACGCGACAAAACGCGTGGGAACCATGGGAATGTCTCCGGGGTGTGGGGCTTCCCACGAAACACCGGTGACGTTCGCAAGTGTCACCCGGTTGTTGTCGTCCGTCGCCGCGCACAAAAACAAACCGGGGGCCCCTCGTGAGAGGAAGCCCCCGGTCCGGTGCGTCGGTGTGTCAGGAATTACAGGCGCGTCTCACCGTCGAGGGCCGCGGGGCAGGTGGAGGGCAGCGTGAAGCCGTTGGTCGGCGTGGTGCTGGTCGAGCCGCCGGAGACCGCGTTGTAGCCCAGGCCGTAGGCGGCGAACGCCTTCCACAGCCGGCACACGTCCTCGCCACCGTGCAGGGTGGCGGCCGCGTTGATGATGCCGTCACGCACCTGGGTGAAGGTGGGGCTGCAGGCCGTGCGCTTCAGGCCCTCCGTGAAGTACAGCATCATGCGCTGGTTACCGGCGTTGCCAGTGGCGTTGTACAGGTTGGCGTCGAAGCCCCACTGCGTCACCAGGGCCCAGTAGGCCTCCCACATCGCCTGGGCGAAGACGGAGCCCACGCCGTGCGGAACGGCCATGCCGTTGATGCTCGCGTACGTCCAGGTGTTGAGCGTGGAGTTCAGCGTGTACGGCTGCGTGCGGATGCCGTTGCCGTCGGGGGCCTGGTTCAGCGCGTAGGTGCCCACGCCGCGAATCTTGTTCGCCGTGTCGCCGACGCGCGCCGTGTAGAACAGCGAGAGGAAGTCGCTGATGCCCTCGCCCGGCTGCTGCCGGTTGCTGAGGCACGACACGTTGCTGGGGCCACCGACGAGGCGGTTGGAGATGCCATGGCCGAACTCGTGGACGATGATGCCGCTGTCCAGGTCGCCGTCCTTGTCCGGGTTCGGCGCCGTCCAGACGTACATCTGCATGCGCGGGCGGCTGCCGTCCGCGGGCGTGGAGAAGTTGGCGTTGTTGGTGCCGCCGCCGTCCTGCGCCTCGGCCTGGACGTAGTCGTTGCCCGCGCCGCCGCGGCCGTAGTTGTTCTGCTGGAAGTTGCCGGCCACTTCGTTGAAGCCGTACTGGTACTGCACGTCGTGGATGATGTTGTTCCAGTAGAACAGGTTGGTGACGGCCGCCGAGATGTACGTGGACGGGGCGCCAGCGAGGTTGATGGTGAAGACGCAGTTGAGCGCCGCGCCGCAAGCGGGCTGGGTCGCGGGCGGGGCGTTGTTGGCGTCGCGGTCCTCGTACGCGTGGACGTTGTTGCCGCGCGTCGTCGTGTACTCCGCGCCAGCGACCCCGTTGGTGTCGTGCCAGCCGTAGGGTGAAGCGGTGGTGTTGGCGGGGTTGGTCACCGTCACACGGCCATCCGCGAAGGGCAGCGGCGTGGTGTGATTGGGGCTCTCCACGGGCACCGGATAGACCTTGTAGGAATCCGCGGCCACCCAGTCAAAGCGCGTCAACACCTCGCCCGTGCCGGCGTCCACCGTCACGTCGTAGTCGTGCTGCGAGTCCAGGGTGTAGACCTGGAAGTGCCACACCAGCCGCGCCTCGCCACGGCGCATGGGCAGCACGGCCAGCTCCGCGACGATGGGCTCGCGCGACAGGCCGTCCACTTCCACGCCCGTGCGGCGCTTCACACCGGACTCGGGCTTCAGCGAACGAGGGGCGGTCGGCAGGCGCACACCCAGATGCCGGGCCAGGCCCGCGACGGCCTCGCCAGCGCTCAGGCGCGGCTCCACGCCAGCGATGGCGCTCTCGATGGAGGGCAGGAAGTCGCTGTGGACGCCCAGGACGCTGCCGTCCTTGCCGATGTTGATCTGCAGCTGCGCGTTGTAGACGGGCAGGCCCTTGAACGTCTGGCGCAGGTGCAGGTGCGTGGCGCCGCTGACCTCCGAGAAGACGCGGTCGGTGACTTCGAGGTTCGCCAGGTCATTGAGTCCCAGGCCGAGCGCCTCGTGGTGCTTCTGGACGAAGTCCAGCGCGATGGCCATCGGGTCACCGCTGCTGGGGCCGGAGAGCGCGCCCACGGGGTTGGTGAGCGAGCGGACCAGGCCGTTCGTCTCGTCCACTTCCACCAGCAGATCCGGGATGCTCTGGCGCAGCGCCGCGACGTGCGCCTTCTGGGCCGTCGAGAAGCCGAACCGCGCCTGCGCATTGTAGGCGGCGCGGGCATCGAAGTTCCGCTCGCCTTCGTGGGACTCCGGCGCCACTGCCAGCGCCGTGGACCCCGTGAGGGTCGCCGTGAAAACCACCGCCTGGAACAGCCGCCTTCGGTATGCACCTACGGACATGTCGTGCTCCTGCGCTGCGGGTCAGCCGCCCGTTGCGGGGCGGTACTGGGCGTGCGAGGAAACACGTATTCTCCGTATAATGCAAATGATCCGAAATATACGAAAAATATGATTTAAATGTAGTTGTGATAGGGCGGCGTGGACCCCTGTGCGCGGGTGCGGGATGACCTCCAGAGGAGGGCTTCTGGAGGCTCGGAGTGGGGGGCGCCGCGAGCGAGACTTTCTCTGGGATGAGAGGCGTTTCATTCCGGTGGGTCTTGGGTGATTCCTACCAGCCGGGTGCCAGAAGTGAGTTCATGGCGGGCTGTGTCAGTTTCACGGGTGCATGCGGACCCTGGCTGCCATGAACAGCCGGAGCCGAACTTCTCGGCTCGCCGGTACGGCGTTCCGGGACGAGACTTGGGGGCTCCGTTGGAGTCGCGCTGTCTTGGTTGTTTGGATTCATGTGTATCTGAATGGCGTTATTGGAGTCGTTCGGAGATGCGGCGACGTTGCCTGCGTCTGGGGGCGGGACGTGGGCTCCCTCGCCTTCCGAGCCGGCGGGTGCCTTGGGCCCGGTCATGCCGCGGGTGCGGGTGGGGAGCAGGTCAGGGG
>NZ_VIFM01000011.1 GCF_006636215.1 Myxococcus llanfairpwllgwyngyllgogerychwyrndrobwllllantysiliogogogochensis
GGTGTTCACCATTTCACGCCGGGGCCCTGCCCGGCAACGGCCTCCGTGTGGAGGTGGCGAGGTGGATCTCCCCCCTCGGGTTGCCTGCCTGCCCGGACATGGCGCGGAGGTCGTCACCTGGAGTGTGCCTGGATGTGTGGTGCCGTCGCGGAGGAAGGTGTTTCACTGACCTGGCGGCACATGCGGGTGCGGCCGTGTCGTGCCGACGTGGAGACGTCGTGAGGGGACGCTCGGGCTCCCGGGTGGGTGTGCTTCCGGGGGTCTGTATGGGATTGGGCAATCCAATACACGGGCTGCCATGCGCGCCGGAGCTGGCGAGCCGCGCACTCGCCAGCGGCCTACGTGCCCGCGCTACAAGCCGTACGTCTCCAGCAAGCGCAGCCACACCTCACTCATCGTGGGGAACGACGGCACGGCATGCCAGAGCGTGTCGAGCGACACCTCACCCGCGACGGCGATGGTGGCCGCGTGAAGCATCTCGCCCACCTCGGGTCCGGTGAAGGTGGCGCCCAGGATGACCCGGCGCTTCTCGTCCACCACCAGCTTCGCCGTGCCACCGAGCTTCTCGCCGAACAGTGACGTACCCGACACCTTGCCCAGGTCGTACTGCACCGCGCGCACGGGCAGCCCCGCTTCACGGGCCTTCGCCTCCGTGAGGCCCACGCTCGCCACCTGTGGGTGCGTGAAGATGACCTGCGGCGTCGCCTTCGTGTCCGCCCACGCGCTCGCCTTCTTGCCCGCGATGACGTCACCCACCAGTCGCGCCTGGTACTTGCCCATGTGCGTCAGCAGGTTGCGGCCATTCACATCGCCGCAGGCGTAGAGCCATCCACCCTCCACGCCCTTCGCGCGGAGCTGGTCATCCACCTGCACCGTCTCGCCGGCCTTCAGCCCCACTGTCTCCAGGCCCAGTGAGTCCGTGCGCGGCACGCGGCCCATGCCCACCAACACCGCATCGCCCTTCAGCTCCTCGCCCGTCGAGAGCTTCACCGTCACCTCGCCCTGGCCTCCCGGGCGACTCACGCTGGCGATGGACGTGCTCAGCATCACCTTCACGCCTTCATCGCGCAGGGCCTGGGCCACCTGCTCACCCACGAAGGGCTCGAAGCGGGACAGCAGCGCCTTGCCGCGCTCCACCAGCGTCACCTCCGAGCCCAGCGAGCGCCACGCCTGCGCCAGCTCCACCGCCACCACGCCGCCGCCCAGCACCAGCAGCCGCTTGGGTACCTGCTTCGCGCCCGTGCCCTCGCGGTTGTCCCACGGCCGGGCTTCCTTCAGCCCCGGGATGTCCGGGATGCGCGGCCGGCTGCCCGTCGCGAGCACCACCGCGCGTTTTGCCTCCAGCTCGCGCACGGTGCCGTCCTTGGCCTCGACGCGCACCTTGCGTGGGCCGGTGAGCTTGCCGTGGCCGCGCACCACCGTCAGCTTCGCGCCCTCGGCCCACTTCACCTGGGAGTCGTCGTTGTAGTAGCCGACCATGGCGTCGCGGTGCTCCAACACCGCGCTGGCGACCAGCGGCCCCTTGATGGTCTCTCGCACACCCGGCGAGTGCTTCGCCAACCAGAGCGCCTCCGCTGGACGCAACAGCGCCTTGCTCGGAACGCAGGCCCAGTAGGAGCACTCGCCGCCGAGCAGCTCGTGTTCGACCAGCGCCACGGAAAGCCCGGCCGCGGCGGCTCGCGCTCCCGCATTCTCTCCCGTGGGCCCACCACCAATCACCACCACATCGAAGACATCCGCCATGTGTTCGCCCTCGCGCCCTGCTGCGTAGGCAGGGAGGTGCGAAGGGGCCAATCCCACGCGAGGCTTCTCGTCGGATGGTGGAAAGAAGGGGTGGCGACCACCGGACATCCGCCCCCTCTCCAGGAGGCTCGACGGTGCGCGCTGTCCTCCAGGTGACGCCTGCCTTGTCCGGAGAGGAGGGCCCCCCGTCCCCGCGTGTCAGGAGTCCCCAGGCATTTTCGTCAGCGTCCGCCGGTGTGCGCGGACAGGCGGTGAGCGCCGTCCGTTCTCCCCGTCGGAAACCCACGAGTGCCCGTGCCGGAGACTCCGAGCGCGGCGGGAGGTGTGCCATGGGGACTGTATTGAACGGTGTCTCGGGTCGCTTCGCGTCGTGCTTGTCTCACGAGCACTGAGTTCCTCCCTCACCCGCCCTCGAGGATGAGTGGGTCGGAGAGGGTTGTGTCCTCGTCGAACCAGCACCGCGCGCAAGCCTTTGTCACCGTGCACTCCGGCCGTCGTGCCGCACGCGTCCTCGTGAGCTGAGTCACGAGGTGTGCGCCGCACGCGCGGCCTGCTGGGAACTCTTCGTCCACTCATGGCTTCTTCCAGGAATCGTCGTCCCCGCGCGTCCCGTCGGCGCGAGGGTGCTGCTGCATCATCGTTCTCGTTGTCGTCGTCCGAACCTCCCTCCGCGCGTCACCTGCGCGTTCAGTCCACCCTGTTCCAGGAGGTCTCCCTCCTCTTCCGGAGCGAGCTGTCCGACCCTCGACTCGAAGGTGTCTCACCGGCGTCCTTCGAGCTGACGCCAGATGGTCGGCTCATCCGCATTGGCTACACCCTCACCCCGGCGGCGGCGTCGGCCGCGCGTGAAGTCCAGGAGGCACTGGCCCGAGCCAGTGGCTACCTGCGCTCGCAGCTCGCACAGCACCTGGACCTCAAGCGGGTGCCTCAACTGCGCTTCATCTACATCGGCGTGGCCGAGCACCCGACGGAGGCGTTGTCCGCCGAGCCTCCAGACGACGCCGTCCCCGAAGACGAGGACGAAGTACCCGGGTCCTTCGACGAGGACGGCGATGACGAAGGAGGTGCGCGATGAATCCACGCATCCTCCCGGCGGCGCCCGGCGCCGTGCCCATCCTCGTCTGGGCACGCGCCCTTCCACCCGGCGCGGAGAAACAACTCCGGCACCTCGCCGCCCAGCCCTACGTCGTCGAGCACGTGGCCGCGATGCCGGATGTCCACGTCGCGCACGGCGTCGCGGTGGGCTCCGTCTTCGCCACCGAGCACCACGTTGTCCCCGGTGCCCTCGGTGGAGACCTGGGCTGTGGCGTGAGTGCCTACCGCTTCGCATATCCCGCCGCGTCGCTGGGGCGTGACACGCTGGAGCTGCTGCTCACCCGCTTGTCCCAGGTCATCCCGGTGGGAGACGCGACGCATCGAGGTCGCGGCCTTCCTCTTCCGTCCGCGCTGGAGGCGCCACCGCTGTCGACCCAGAAGCTGCGCCATGCCTGGGAGCGGCTGGCGCCGCGACACCTGGGCACTCTCGGCGGTGGCAACCACTTCCTCGAACTGGACCGGGACGCGGGAGGGGACCTCTGGCTCCTCCTGCACTCCGGCTCTCGCGGCGTGGGCGCGGCCATCGGCGAGCATCACCAGCGTGTCGCGAAGACGCTCGGGGAAGGCAGCCTGCCTGGCCTGAGCCTGCACACGCCCGAGGGAGCCGCCTGCCTCGCGGACCTGGACCTCGCCTGTCGCTTCGCCCGAGCGAACCGCGACGCGCTGGCCGCCCGGGCCCTGGAGGTGTTGTCCCAGACGCTGGGCATCTCACCGGAGCCGGAGTCCACGGTGGACCTCCACCACAACCACGTCGCCGGGGAGACGCACTTCGGCCGCGCGCTGTGGGTCCACCGCAAGGGCGCGGTGGGCCTGGAGTCAGGGCGGCAAGGGCTCATTCCCGGTTCGATGGGCACTGCCTCCTATGTGGTGGAAGGCCGGGCCGAGCCCCGCGCGTTCCGCTCCTGCTCCCACGGAGCCGGTCGGGTCCTTACCCGGACCGAGGCCCGCGCTCGCATCCGTCCCTCGGCCCTGGAGCACGCCCTGCGCAGGGTGGTGCATGACTCCCGCCGGGCCGCGGCGCTCGTGGAGGAGGCGCCCGCCGCCTACCGCGACATCGTCGAGGTCCTCGAGGACGAGGCGGACCTCGTCACTCCCGTCCGGCGCCTGACACCCATCGCCGTCCTCAAGGGCTGAATCCCGCTTCGCGGGGGCCTGGAGCTCCGTCTCCGGGCCCTCGCGCCGATACACGCGGAGCGGTCAATTCACTCCTGGTGGAATTCAGCGCGTCCGGACCCGTACTTTCCGGGGTTGATCCGCGTGGAAGAGGGGGGACGACACATCCCGACGTCAGAGTGGGTTCCCGAGCCCGTCCAGATGCCGTAGAATCGGCCGCCAGAAGTTCACGTGCGAACCTGCTGGGGCGTCGTCTAATGGCAGGACATCAGACTTTGACTCTGAGTATCAAGGTTCGAATCCTTGCGCCCCAGTCATTCCGCTCCGGGGGGACGCGGTAGCCAGCGCGTCCGTCCGTGTGCATGAAGGACGGTGGCCCGATGCCGCAGAAGACGCTCCTGCTGGTCTCCGTGGGAAGCCCAACGGCAACCCTGTTGAAAGACCTCCAGGACCCACTGACCACACAGATGGGCACCGCTTCGGTGGTGGCGAAGACGGCGCTCCCGACGCCGGCCTATGCCTTCAACAAGGACCGTGCCCAGTACCACTGCAACGCCATCATGCGTCGGCTCACGCCGATGATGGAGCCCGGTCAGCACCTGGTGCTCGGCGTGACGGACGTGGACCTCTTCGTCCCTGACTCGCCCTTTGTCTTCGGCGAGGCGGACCGCGAGTCCCGCACGGCGGTGGTGAGCGTGTTCAGGCTTCGCCAGGGCGCTGACGGCGAGCACCTGCGGCGGCGCATCCAGGTGGAGGTCACCCACCAGGCGGGCCACCTGCTCGGGTTGTCCTACTGCGAGGACCCCCGGTGCGTGATGTTCTTCGCGCAGTCCCCGCAGGACTGCGACCGCAAGCAGCTGTCGCTCTGCAACCAGTGTCGCAACGAGCTGGCCAAGCTCAACCGCTGAGCCCCTTCGCGCGGGCTTGCCCGTGAATGCCTTCGCACGCGTTGACGTCCGACCCGGCGCGCCCTGTAGTGCGGGGCGCTGAACCGGGCCGGCAACGTGGAGCGATTGTGATGACGGGCACGCGGTATTTCGTCGGTGGGCTGTTGGTGGTGGGGCTGCTGGGTGGCTGCGAGCCGTTCGAGGATGATGGTGGCGGCGGCGGTGTGGGAGGCGTCCGGTTCAGCAAGGGCTTTGCCTTCGTGCGCGAGGACGACCGCAACGTCTTCGTGGTGGACGACGCGGGAGACCCCAACAGTCCGCAGCGGCTGACCAGCACGGGCGGGGCCTACTGGCCCTCGGTGTCGAAGGATGGTCGCAGCGTCGTCTTCGTCCAGCGCGGTGGTCTTGGCACCTCGCTGCTGACGGTGCCCACCACGGGTGGCACCGTGGCCACGTTGTTCAGCGAGAATGACGCGGCCTGCGCGCGGGGCTGCACCAATTTCCGCACGCCCACCTTCAGCCCGGACGGCCGCGGCGTCGTCTTCGTCTTCTCCCCCGGCAACAGCTCCCTCACGTCGCTGGGGCGGGTGAACACGGACGGCAGCGGCTTCCAGGAACTCACCCCGAACTCCGTCGTCGCCTATGGGGCGCCGTCCTTCGTCCCCAATGGGACCGCCGTCGTCGCGCCCACGGGCAGCGGGCTCCAGCAGCTCAACCAGGTGGCGTACGTGCCGCTCTCGGGGGGCGCCATCATCGCCTCGTCGCTGGGCAATGACGTCGGAACCGTGGCCAACCGTGTCGCGGTGTCGCCGGACGGCTCGCAGGTGGTGCTGGACGGGCGCGGCTCCTCGAGCAGCGTGCGCACCTATGTGGGAACCCTGAGTGGAGGTCGCCTGGGCGCCTTGCGACGCGTCACCAGCTATGGCGGCGCAAGCGCCCAGGAGACGTGGCCGGTGTGGACGGGCGCGAGCCAGGTCGGCTTCCTCTTCGCCGACTCGGCGGGTGGGGACCCGGGCATCTACCGCTCCACCGTGAGCGCGGCGCCGTCCAACTCCGTCACGCTCGCGGTGCCCAGCGCGGCCGAGCCTTCGTACGGCCCGCTGTAGGCCTGTCCCCAGGCTCCCAGGTCCCTGGCATCCGCGCCCCCGAGGCGCGATGCTGTCGCGCTGGAGGCTGCCATGTCCCTCTTCGATGCCGTGCTCGCGGGAGACCGCGAGTCCTTGAAGTCCCAGCTCGACGCGGGCGCGGACCCCAATCCGTTCGATGACGAGGGACTCACGCCGCTGATGGTGGCGGCGCGGGAGGGACACGCAGGGCTCGTGGAGCTGCTGCTGAAGGCGGGCGCGGACGCGACGATTACGAACCGCATCGGAGAGTCCGCGGTCATCATCGCCGCCGCCCATGGCCACTCGAACTCCGTGTCGGCGCTCTGGGAGAGCGCGACGGAGGACGAGCGCTCCATGGTGCCCCTGTTGCTGCGCACCGATGCCATCACCGGTCCGGGCACGGCCTCTCCGGCCGCGACACCGCCGAAGGAAGACTTCCGCCGGAAGCTCGCGTCCGCGGGTGCGTACGTCGCGGGCAAGCTCGGGGATGACGGGGCCACGAAGCGGTTGGAGCGAGTGCTGCGTTCGGAAAAGCAACGCAAGCCCTGAGCACGCGTCCGTGTCCGGACACTCGCGGCGTTCACCACCCTCCACGCGCGGGCGGCCCCGCACCGCATGGGAGGCTTCACACGTACGGTCCGCCCCCGTCCGAGAGGAGCCACCGCATGGCGACGTCCGAGCCAAAAATCGTCCACAGCGGGACGGTGCAGGGTCTCTTCCAGATTGCTCTGAAGGACCGTCTGTCCGAGGACGCGTGGCGCCTGCTGCGTGAGGCGGGGTTGGATTTGTCCGTCCCGTTGCAGCCGACGTATCCCCTGGCCTCGTGGCTGCGCTGGCAACACATCGTGCTGGGTGACTTGTGGCCGCACCTTCCGCTCGATGAGGCCTGGCGTCAGTTGGGGCACGCGGTGATGGAGGGCCTGCTGGCCACGGTGCTCGGCCGGATGCTGGGCGTGGGCGCCCGCGCGCTGGGGCCCCAGTTCATGTTGTTCCAGCTCAACCGGGGCTTTCGCGGCACGGACAACTACGTGGAGACGCTGGTGAAGGCCAGCTCGCCGGGGCGCGCCGAGCTGTGGCTCAGCGACATCAACGACAGGCCCATCTACTACGTCGGCGTCCTGGAGTTCCTGCTCACCCTCTCCGGCGCGAAGGAGCCCCGCGTCTCCGTGCTCGTGCGCGAGGGTTCCTCCTGCACGTACCTGCTGGAGTGGGTGAAGTGAGCGCCTGAAACGACGAAGGCCCGGGGCTTCGCGGTGGAAGCCTCCGGGCCCTGTGTCTGCTTCCCGTGCCGTTACTCCGGCTTGGCGCTCAGCGTCGCGCCGGGGGCCACGCCACCGGCCGCGCCGCTGCGGACCTCCATCGCGTCGGCGACCAGCTCGGTGATGTCCTTGACCTTGATGTTCCCCTCGCGGCCGGTGTCGTTGACCGCGTCGCCCAGCATCGTCGAGCAGAAGGGACACGCGACGGCGACGATGCCCGTGCCGCCCTTCTCCTTGTAGTCGCCCACCAGGCCCGGCTTCTTCCTGTCCGCGGCGTCGGGGAACGGCGTGGTCGGGTCCTCGGCGTGCTTGAGCGTCAGCGCGACTTCGTTCAACCGGTTGTGGTTGATGCGCGTGCCGATGTGCTCCTCCATCCACATGCGGCCGCCACCGGCGCCGCAGCAGAAGCCCTCGCGCTTGCTGCGCTGCATCTCCACGACTTCCAGCCCGGGGATGGCCTTGAGCACTTCGCGGGGCGCGTCATACACGCCGTTGTGCCGGCCCAGGTAGCAGGGGTCGTGGTACGTCAGCTTGGTGTTCATCACCGCGGACAGCTTGATGCGCTTGTCGCGCAACAGCTCGTTGATGAGCTCCGTGTGATTGATGACGCGGTACTCGCCGCCGAACTCCGGGTACTCGTTCTTGATGGTGTTGAAGCAGTGCGGGCACTGGGTGATGACCGCCTTGACGCCCATCGAGTTCCACGACTCGACGTTCGTCTTCGCCATCGTCTGGTACAGGTACTCGTTGCCCATGCGGCGCGCGGAGTCGCCGTTGCACATCTCCTGCTTGGACAGCGTGGCGAAGCTCACGCCCGCCTCCCGCATGATTTTCACCAGCGAGCGGCTGACCTTCTTCTGCTTGTCGTCGTAGCTGCCCGCGCAGCCCACGAAGAACAGGTACTCGTACGGGCCGCCTTCGTCACCCCACGTGGGCAGCGCCAAATCTTCGGCCCACTCGTCGCGACGGTCCTGGCCCAGGCCCCAGGGGTTGCCCTGGCGCTCCATGCCTTCGAACACGCGCTGGATTTCAGGCGGGAAGTCCGCCTTCACCTGCACCTGGTAGCGGCGCATGTCGATGAGGCGCGGCACGTTCTCGATGAACACCGGACACGCCTGCTCGCACCACCCGCAGCTGGTACAGGCCCAGACCGTCTCGGAGCTCAGCGCGCCGCCGACGATTTCCGGCAGGGGCTCCTTGATGCGGTTGGGGCTGTAGCCCTCCTCCGCCCACTGCTCGTGGTCCCAGATCCAATGCTTCAGGTCCTGGTTGACGGCCTTGTGCGTGAGCGGCTTGCCGGTGATGTACGTGGGGCAGTGCGTCTGGCAGCGACCGCACTCCGTGCAGGAGTACAAATCCAGGCCCTGCTTCCACGTGAGGTCCCTCACCGTGGCGGTGCCGAACTCTTCCTTCTCCAGATTGGGCGTGGGCAGCTTGCCGGTGGAGTGGGTGCGCTGGAAGAAGACGTTGGGCAGGCCGGTGATGATGTGGAAGTGCTTGCCGATGGGCAGGAAGTTCAGGAACGCCAGGACGATGATGAGGTGGGTCCAGAAGCCTCCAATGCCCAGCACGTGCGCGGCCGTGGAGCCCAGGGGCATCATCGCCATGCCGACCAGGCTGGTGAACGGCTCCCACCACACCAGCGCGGACGGGGCCGCGGGCACCTGCGTGGCGCCCATCGGCACCTGCTGTGCCGCCGCGTGCGCCGCCACCATGTGGCTGCCGCCGAACAGGAACTCGGAGACCATCAACCCGGAGATGAAGCCCAGGATGAGGTACGCCTCCCAGGACTGCGACATGCGGTCCGGCTTCACCTTCCAGCGCGTCCACACGTAGTAGCCGCAGCCCACCAGGGCCAGGGCCGCCACCACGTCCTTGATCAGCAGATAGCCACGGTAGGCGCCCAGCAGCACCGTGTTGTCCAGCCAGAAGGGGTGGCTCAGGTCGGTGAACAGCTCCAGCGCGCCGGACGAGAAGCCCATCGCGAACATCATGATGGTGCGCACCTGCAGCACCATGAACGCCGCGTAGATGAGCACGTGCATCAAGCCCGGGGTGAACTCCTCCGGGTCGACCATGCGCTTCTGCCCGAGCCCGAAGAGCACGAGCCGCTTGATGCGCAGCGGGATGTTGTCGAGCCGCCGCTCCTTCTTCATCGCGAGCAACACGCCCACGCGACCGGACATGGTCATCACGAAGATGGGAACGGCGATGGCAAGCAATAGGCCGGTGATGATGGGACTCATTGGGACTCGGAGGACCTCTGGGGGGACGCGGCGGAAGGCCCGTTGCCGCGACGCGGCAAAACTTGAGTGCCCGTCAACCCTAACAGGGGTGATTCTCGAATCAAGCGCTGAGCGGGCGAGGTGTCCGGGACTGAAGCACGGAGTGGCGCCACGAGCGAGCAAGCTTGCCCGCTACACCGATTTACTGACACCCGCACTGGCAGCCTACCGCCTTGAAAATGGCGAAGTGTTGACTGCTGTGTGGTTCCATCCGACGCCAGGCCGACCTACCTTGTACGACGGCCTCGCACGCTGTCTGTCAGTCAACGCCTTCACAACCCACTGAAATAATTAGAGTGGAGGTTGGAGGGCAGGCGAGTAGACGTGGGGTCGAAGCAGGGGTCGGAAGTTTGATTCCCCAAGGGCTTTACAACGCGAAGCGACATGAGCACCATGGTCGGTAAATCGGTCAACGAGTCGTAAGCCGGGCACCGCATCGGGCGGACCCACGCGGACCGAACAGGGGGGCGCCCACAAGGAGGCGAGCCGAAAGGCCGTCCACCTTCCCTGAAGCGGAGCGCCCAAAGGAGTCGGACATGGTTCACGATGACACCACCTACATGGACGATGAAGGGCTGCCGTATGTGGACCTCGCGGAAGATGGTGAGAGCGAGTCCGTGACTCCCGTGGATGGGGCTCCCGGCGGCCGGATGTGGGGCTATGGGGATGAGTCGTGGGGCGGCTGGAGCGCGGCCGACTGATTCGCGGCCCCCGCGGCCGGTGGATGCGCGGGGGCGCTTCTTTGTAACGGGTGGTTCGGCTCGTGCGGTGGCGCCCTCAGTGGGTGGCTCCCGGGCCGGTGGTCTCTCGGTGACGCCTGGGTGTTCGGGGCGGCCGTCATCTCCTCCTTCTTGCTGACGTCGTTGCGTGCGCCCTGGCGTGGTGCGCGAAGCTGCCGCGTGCGCGCGAGGAGGGCGGGAGGCCCGGATGAAGGTGCTGTGGTGCTGGCGCTGCAAGCTGGATGTGCCGATGCTCGACGAGTAGGAGTTCGCGCGCGTGGCCGGACTGTACCGGGCGGCGTTTTCTCCACGGAGCCCGGCGGAAGTGCGGAGCGGGGAGCGGCGCTCCATCGAGGAGCGGTTCCGGCCCGTGCGTGAGGAGTATGAGCGGCTCACCGGGTTCCACGAGACGAACGCCAACGCGGTGATGCACCACCGGCTGAGTCAGTATGGGCCGCCTTGTGCGCACTGCGGCAAGCCCCTGCGGACGCCCGAGGCCCGGCACTGCGCGGCGTGCGGCGTGTCCCGGTAATCGCTCCCGACGCGGTCAGGACCTACCCCGCCGCCGGGTGTGGCGGCCTGGCCCCTCTTGATTCCGGGGTGTGTCTGCCCACATCCTCGACGTGGAAGCCTTTCCGTGAGGATCCATGCCATTGGTGTTGTGGCCCATGAGACTTCCGGTCGTGAGGGACGTCGTCTTTCACGGGGCGGTTCGCGGCAGAATGTCTCGTGAGAGCGCGCGGGAGCACGGATGAAGCAGACGGCCTTGGCAGTGGAGCGCGACGCGGAGCACGGCCGGGAAGTGTTGCTGCTCGTCACGCTGGAAGCGGACGCGGACGCGCCCCGGGCTCCCGTGACGGCGAACCTCGTGTTGGACCGCAGCGCGTCCATGCGCGGCGTCCCGCTGCTCGCCGCGGTGCAGGCCGCGCAATCCCTGGTGGAGCGCGCCAGCCCTCGCGACTACCTGGGCCTCCTCACTTTCGACGCGGAGCCGGAGCAACTGCTGCCCGTGCGCGCGATGGACGCTTCCGCCAAGGCCCAGTTCCTCAAGGCGCTGTCGCGCCTGGAGTCCGGTGAGGGCACCGCGCTGCACGAGGCCATCGAGCGGGGCGCGGAGGCCGTGCGCCGCGTGCTCGTCCCCGGTGCGCGCCCCCAGGTGCTGATGCTCACGGATGGCGAGCCGTCCGTCGGCCCCTCCCAGCTCTCCGACTTCAAGACGCTGGGCGCGCGCGTCGTGGAGTCTGGCGTCGTGCTGCACGCGCTGGGACTGGGCCGGCACTACCTGCCCGACATCCTGGAAGCCCTCACGGGACCGTCCGGTACCGGCTTCGTCCACGTGGATGACCCGGAGGGCCTTCCGCTGGCGGTGGGCACGATGTCCGCGGAGCTGTTCGGCGAGGTGGGCTCGGACGCGCGCGTGTACGTGCTGCCCTCGGGCTTCTCGGAGCTGCGCTGCCGTCACCGCTACTCCTCCCGTGTCGAAGGCGACGCGATGAGTGCGTCGCTCGGCGCGGTGTCGCAGTCCTTCCCGCGTCGGGTCCTCTTCTCCGGCAGGCTGGACGCGGCCGAGTGGAACCTGGGCGTGACGACTTCCTACACGGAGGGCACGGACACGCGGCGCATGCCCGTCCCCGTGTCACGCGTACTGCCCGACAGCGACCAGGGCCGCTTCGTGCGCGCGGTGTCGGCGGAGCTGGAGCTGGTGGCCGCCGAGGCCTCCGCCTGGAAGGCCCTGGGCCGCCGCAACCAGGGGGCCGCGGAGCAGGCGCTGGAGACCGCCGACCTCGCCCTCTACAAGCTCGCGCGACTGGGCTCGCTGGAAGTCCCACCGCAACGCCACATGGAGCGACTGGCGGACCTGCGCCGCATCGTCGAGCGCCGCGCCGCGCAACCCCAGGCCCTGGTGATGCGCCGCGCCCACTCCGAGGTCTCCCGCGTCACCTTGAGTCGCGTGGGTCCGGCGCTCCCGCTGCCCGCCCTGGCCCCCTGGAAGTCGGAGGACTGAGCTGCTCCTGGCCTGGCTGCCCGGTCGCCCGCCCCGACGGAGCGGGTCCTTCTGTCCACGCCGAGTCACCCGGGATGTTTCCTGCCCTGTCGCACGCCCCGGATGCGGGCGGGCGCGGGGAATGTCCCCCCGCCTGGAAGGTTCTCCCTCGGAAGCGGGGCCCGTCGGATGCTGGCGACCTGGCTTCGGGTGGGTTAACGGGAGACGCATGAAGCACTCGGTGTCCAAGAGGCTCGCCCTGGTGGGCGGTATCGGCATGTGGCTGGTGGCGGCGGTGGCGCAGGCGGCGCTTCCTCCGTCCGCGGTGGCCACGGGCGCGCCCGACGAGGGCGATCCGCGCTTGGAGGCCGCGCTGCTGGTGGATGCCACCCAGGTGAAGCCGGGCGACACCTACCGCGTGGGCGTGCGCTTCCGGTTGGATCCGGGCTGGCACATCTACTGGAAGAACCCGGGTGACTCCGGCCTGGAGACGGACGTCGCGTGGGACACGCCCGGCTCCACGGTGGGCTCGCTCCAGTGGCCCTTCCCGAGCACCTTCCGCACGCCCGACGGCTTCATCGTCACCCACGGCTATGACGGCGAGGTGCTCCTCTTCGCCGAGGCACGCGCTTCCGAGCAGGCCGTCGGCACGCTCAACCTGTCGGCCGCGGTGAACGCGCTGGTGTGCGAGGTGCACTGCATCCCCGCGGACCTGATGCTCACGCGCTCCATCCCCGTGGGGCCGACGACGCTCGCGGACGCGGAGACCACGCCAACGTTCGACGCGGCGAAGGCGCGCGTTCCTCGCCCGGTGGCGGACACCGGCCACACCGCCGCGCTCGCGCTGGACGTGAAGCAGCTCACCGCGGGCCAGGAGTTCACCGGCACCGTCACGGTGGCGAAGTCCGGTGGTGGCGCGGTGCCCACCGCGGAGAAGGACGCCTTCGTTCCCGAGCGCATCCCCGGCCTGGACAAGGTGACGCTCACGCAGACGGCCCCGGGGCGCTTCGCGCTGAAGGGCAAGGCGGAGCCGGATGCACCGAAGGCGGAGCCTCGACTCAAGGGCGTGTTGCGCCTGGGGACCGAGGCCACGGGTTATCAGGCGCTGGAAGTCGACGTGCCGATGGCGCCCTTCGTGGCCGCCGTGGGTGTGGCGCCGACGCCCGTCGTGGCGAAGGCGCCCTCCATCAAGGACTCGCTCGCGGCGGTGAAGCCGGTGGCGAGCGCCGCGACGGCCGCACCCCCGGAGTCGTCGATGGGGCTGGGCATGGCGCTCTTGTTCGCGTTCCTCGGCGGCGCGCTGCTCAACCTGATGCCGTGCGTGTTCCCCGTGCTGGCGCTCAAGGCGTACGGCTTCACGCGCATGGTGCGCCAGGAGCAGGGCCGGGTGGGCGCGCACGCGGCGGCGTACGCGGGCGGAATCGTCGCCAGCATGCTGGCGCTCGCGGGCGCGGTGCTGGCGGTGCGCGCGGGCGGCGCGGGCGTGGGCTGGGGCTTCCAGTTCCAGGAGCCACTCTTCGTCGCGGCGGTGAGCGCGGTGCTGGTGGCGTTCGCCCTCAACCTCTTTGGTGTCTTCAACGTGGGCCTGGATGGCACCGCGCTCGCGGGCAAGGTGGACCAGAGCCACGGACTGCTTCACAGCGCGGGCGAGGGCGTGCTCGCGGTGGTGCTGGCGACTCCGTGCTCGGCGCCGCTGCTCGGCACGGCGGTGGGCTTCGCCTTCGCGGCGGGTCCGCTCACGGTGCTCGCCGTCTTCACCGCGCTGGGCCTGGGACTGGCGCTGCCGTTCTGTCTGCTGGTGCTGGTGCCGGGGCTCGCACAGAAGCTGCCGAAGCCGGGCGCGTGGATGGAGCGCTTCAAGCAGGTGCTGGGCTTCGCGCTCCTGGGCACCACGGTGTGGCTCGTCTGGGTGATGGGGGGGCTTGCCGGCGTGGACGGCATGGCGCGGCTGTTGGCCTTCCTCGTCGCGGTGGGACTGGGCACGTGGGTGTATGGCCAGTCGCAGCTCCAGGAGGGCGGGCGCCGGTGGGGCACGCTGGCGGTGGCGGCGCTGGTGCTGGTGGGCTCGGGCGTGGCGGCGCTGCGCTTCGAGGAGGCGGCCCCGGCGGCGCGCGCGTCAACCACGGTGGGGCAGGCGCAGCCTTGGAGCGACGAGGCGGTTGCCTCCGCGCTGGCGGCGGGGCAGCCGGTGTTCATCGACTTCACCGCGGACTGGTGCCTCACCTGCAAGTTCAACGAGCGCACCGTGCTGGCTCGCGAGGAGGTGCGCGCGGCCTTCACGGAGCACCACGTGGCGTTCTTCGTGGCGGACTGGACGCGCCGCGACGCGCGCATCACCGCGCGGCTGGCGGACCATGGCCGCGCGGGCGTGCCCATGTACCTGGTGCTGAGCCCCGGCGCGCCGGACAAGCCGGAGGTGCTGCAGGAGTTGTTGACGGTGGATGCAGTGGTGGACTCGGTGAAGCGTGCGTCGGAGTGCTCGCCGCTGCGCCGGCAGGACGGCTCGAAGGTCCTCTGCGCCGCTGGATTCCCTCGGCCTTGAAACGCAGTCATCCGCAGTCAAGCAGTGCCCAATCAGGAGGAACGCCATGAAGCAGGTCTTCACCGCTCTCGCGCTCGGCTCGGTACTCGTGGGTGTCCCCGCTTTCGCGGACGCGGAGGTCGGCAAGCCGGCCCCGGCCTTCACGCTGAAGGACGAGGCGGGCAAGGAGCATTCGCTGTCGCAGTACAAGGGCAAGGTGGTGGTGCTGGAGTGGACCAACCCCGAGTGCCCCTTCGTGAAGCGCCACTATGAGGCGGACACGATGGCCAACACCTTGAAGGGCTTCGACGCCAAGAAGGTGGTGTGGCTGGCGGTGGACTCGACGGCGCACAACACGCCGGAGAAGTCCGCCACGTGGAAGAAGACGGAGGGCTTCACGTACCCCGTGCTCCAGGACGCCAGCGGCGCGACGGGCAAGACGTACGGCGCCAAGACGACGCCGCACATGTACGTCATCGACGCGGAGGGCGTGGTCCGCTACGCGGGCGCCATCGACGATGACCCGCGCGGCAAGAGCGACAAGAAGGTCAACCATGTGCAGACGACCGTGGACGCGGTGCTCAACGGCAAGCCCGTTCCCGCCGCCACCACCACGCCGTACGGCTGCTCGGTGAAGTACAAGAGCTAGCGCGCACGACGGACGCATCCATGTGGTGACAAGGGCTCTCTTCCCACCGGGAAGGGGGCCCTTCGTGCTTCTGGAGTCGCGCGCCCGCGCGCGGGTAGCAGCACGGTGGATGGACCGCAAAGTCCACTGGCCGAGGAACAAGCATGTCCGGAGAGGAGGTTCCTCGCATGGATTGCAACTCGATGACCGTGGCAATGAGGGTGCGACCTTGCCCGGGACCGCCGGGGGACCGAGCAGGGGCGTCGTGCCGTCTCCTGTAGGCAGACGAGTCTCGACTTCTTCTCCCGGTGTGGAGAGACATCGTGATGTGGAGACAGCACTTCTCGACTCGGCGTTCCTGGATGGGGGCGCTGGCCCTGGTCGCGACGTTGGGTGTCGGGTGCGACGCGCCGGAGGTCCCCGCGCCCGCGATGGTCCTGGGTGACGACTTCGTCGAAGTCCCTCGTGAACTCACCTCCGAACAGCACACGCAGGTGACGCAGAAGCTGGACGGAGTGGTGGACCCAACGGGGCGGACGTTCTACCTCGCCATCCGCAAGAGCGAACTGAAGCAGCGCTGGTTCCTGTCCGCCACGCTTCGACAGCTCAACTTCGACCCGGAGTACTACGGCCTCCCCGCGAACCTCATTCCCCGCGTGATTCGCTTCCAGGAGCAGAACGGCAAGCTCTACGCCTTCGATGCTCGCGACGGGTTGACTCGCAACGACATCTTCAAGCCGGACTCGTTGGTGGAGGCGTATCCCATCGTCACGGACCACGCCCCGTTCAACCGCTTGCCAGGCTCGGACCAGTACGTGCTCATCGACCCGGCGGCGGGGCTCAACCGTGTCGGCATCCTCGGAGACCACTGGTATGGGCCCGGGGCCATCGACTTCCGGATGGAGCTGCTCTTCTCCCAGCGCTTTCGGCGTCTCTCGGACGGCGTCCAGTACGAACAGGTCTTCACGGGGTTCACGGACGTCTTCGACGACCGGAGCGACTCCCTGGAGCGCAACGGCTTTCGCGCCTCGGGCACGCTGGCCATGGCGCTGCGCAAGTACAAGGAAGGTGAGGGCTTCACGGAGATGCCAGCACCGGAGCCGCGGCACTACTTCCGCAGCGAGGGCCGCTTCATCCCCAACACGGGCGAGCTGGCGTTGAATGCCATCAAGTGGAACATCCGGCCGGGGATGAAACCCATCCGCTTCTACATCACCCCCAACTTCCTGGAACTGAACGAGGACCCCCGCTACCGGGGTGCGGACGTGGTGGGCGCCGTGAAGCGAGGCATCGAGGGTTGGAACGCGGCGTTCGGCTTCAAGGTCTTCGAGGCCGTGCTGGGTGACAGCAGCATGGACATCGGAGAGGACGACAAGAACTTCGCTGTCCTCGACCCGAAGGTCCACGCCCATCTGGCCATCGCTGACTTCAGCTCGAATCCCAATACGGGCGAGGTCCGTCGGGCCACCGTCATGATCAGCGCCGCCATGATTCACGATGCCGAGGCCTTCTTCGCGGGAGAGCTGACGGTTTTCTCCTCGGCCAGCGCGCGTGACGAGAGCCCGAGGCCCAGGTTGTACTGGGTCGGGCTCACCCGCGAGCCCTCCTGTGAGCTGGACGCGGCGTCCCTCCCATCGGGCTTCTCCGCCCGACTGTCGTCCGAGGAGGACCGCTCCGAAGGACCCGCCCTCACCGTGAAGCAGAAGGTGGAGCGCTACCTCACCTACATCATGCTGCACGAGGTCGGTCACACGCTGGGCCTGCGACACAACTTCAATGGGTCGCGGGTGTACGACGGCACGCCCCAAACGCCGCGTTCGAGCACCGTCATGGACTACTCCGCCATGCCCGACACCATTCACGTGCAGGCGCCCGGCACGTACGACGTGGCGGCGGTGCGCTACCTCTATGGACTGTCCACGGCGCTGCCCACGGACCTGTTCTGTACGGACAGTGACGTCCTGGCCTGGGCGGAGCCTGCTTGTGTCCACTACGACCGCTATGACGACCCGTTGACGCGTTTTCATCTGCCCAACATGCGGACCCTGGTGGAGCAGGTGCTGCGTGGCGCGCCCGTCGGCGTCGATTTCCGCGCGAGCCTCCAGGCGCTGGACTCCTTCGTCAGGGGCGGGGACGCGAGCGGACAGGCCCAGGCCTACGACGTCCTCATGCAGCAGGTGCGGCCACCCCTCCAGATTCCCTCGGGCGAAGGTGCGGCGTACGCGGTCCGTGCCAATGACCTGGCCCGCCGCATCCTCAGCTTCCTCTATCTGGACACACGCGTCGGGCAGCCCCATGCGGTGAAGCCGCCGCCGACCACCCCTGCGTATACGCAGGCCCTGCTCGCGGACGTGCGCGGCATCCTGCTGAACGTGGACGGCGTGCGCACCTTCCCCGTGCGCCGGGTCATGGTGAATCTCCTGAAGGCGCACCAGACACTCGCGGCCTATGGCGTGTTGCAGGAGGCGCACACGGAGCTGACGGCACGACTGCCCACGCTCAGTGGTGACGAGCGACTGGGGACGATGGAGCTGCTGGGCCGCATCGAAGTGGCCCGCTCGCCCTACTTCCGCTGAGGTGAGCGCGGTGCCGAGGGCCCTCTTCCCATGCTCGGGAGGAGGGCCCTTCGTGCTTTCTGGAGTCGCGCGCGCGTGGCTGGGGGCTCGAAAAGCCCACCTCTCGTGGGACGAGTGACTCCCGACCTCGGGGGTTTCACGGATATCGGTAACTCAATGGCTGTGGCAATGAAGGTGTGAGATTGCCTGGTCACGGCCGAGAGACCGGGCAGCGACGGCTCGGTCGAGGAGGGCCGTGCCGTGTTTCACCTCTCTCTCGGCGGGGGATACCGTGATGCGGCGATGGCATTTCGCGGGGACGCGCGTCTGGGCGGGCATCCTGGCGCTGACGTGGGTGTTGAGCACGGGATGCAGTGAGCCTCGGAGTCTGGAGCGGGAACCCGAGGGCCCGGGGCTCGACCTCGTGCTGGGAGAGGACATCGTGGAGGTGCCGCGACAGCTCTCCTCCACGCAGCGTGCGCAGGTGACCCAGAAGCTCGAAGGGGTGGTGGACCCGACAGGGCGGACCTTCTACCTGGCCATTCGCCGGAGCGAACTGTCGCAGCGCTGGTTCATGTCCGGCTTCCTTCGTCAGCTCCACCCAGGGGGAGCGGATTATGGGGCCGCGCAACAGGTCGGCACTCGCGTGGTTCGCTTCCAGGAGCAGAACGGCAAGCTCTTTGTCTTCGACGCTCGTGATGGACTGGACAGGAGTGACCCCTTCAGGCCCGACGTGCTGGTGGACGCGTTCCCCATCGTCACGGACTTCTCCGCGTTCCATCGACTGCCAGGCTCGGAGCAGTACGTGCTCTTCGACCCGGCGGCGGGGCTCAACCGCATCGGCTTCATGGGGGACCATTGGTATGGCTCGGGCGCCATCGACTTTCAGATTGAGCTGAGCTTCGCACAACGCTTCCGGCGCATCTCGGACGGCGTCTTGTACGAGCACGTCATCAGGGCGTACACGGATGACCCCATCGACAGCGCCGAGATTCTGGAGGTGAACGCCCTGGCGGTCTCCGCCACGTTGTCCATGGGCCTGCGGAAGTACAAGGAAGGAGCGGGTTTCAAGGAGACCCCCCTCCCTGAGCAGGAGCTCTTCATCCGCAGTGATGGGCGCTTCATCCGCAACACGACGACGCTGGAGCAGGTCGCCATCAAGATGCACATCCACCCAGGGATGAAGCCCATCCGCTGGTACATCACCGACACCCTGCTGATGCTGAAGGACGACCCCCGTTATGTGGATGCGGACCTGGTCGGCGCCATCAAGCGGGGCATCGAAGGGTGGAATGCGCTGTTTGGTTACAAGGCCTTCGAAGCGCTCCTGGGGGGTGGCGACATGGACCTCGGCGACGACGACAAGAATGTCTTCATCTACGACCCGGTGGACTCCATCTATGGCCCGTATGCCTACGCCACTCGGAGCGTCAATCCCAACACGGGAGAGGTTCGCAGCGGTCGCTTCTACTTCAACTCCAACATGATGCACGCCGTGGAGGCCTTCTTCGATGATGACCTGCTCGCCCTCGCTCAGTTGACGGCGCCCAAGGCCAGGCCTCCCCTGCGCCTGGCCCGGCCGGGGCTCGCTCGCGAGTCGGAGTGTGAGTTCGGGGCGGAGCTCTTCCATCCTGGACCGTCAGGCCAGACCTCTTGGGAGGAGGATGACGCCTCGGCGACTCCCCTGACCAAGACGGAGAAGGTGGAGCGCTACCTCACCTACGTGTCCATGCACGAGGTGGGTCACACGATGGGGTTGCGGCACAACCTCATGGGGTCGTTGGTCTATGACGGCACGCCGGCGACCCCTCGCTCGAGCACCGTCATGGACCGAGCCGACATGCTCGATACCGTCTACCTGCAGACTCCGGGTTCCTATGATGTCGCAGCCGTGCGCTATCTCTACGGGCTGTCGCCGGAGCTCCCCACGGACCTGTTCTGCACTGAGGACGCGTATCCAGGATGGGAGGACCCCGCGTGTGTCGGCCGCGACCGCTTCGACGACCCGCTGACGCGTTGGTTCACCCCCAACTGGCAGGCCGAGGTGGCGCAGGTGTTGCGCGGGGCGCCTGGCTCGTCCTCGTTCCAAAGATTGCTCCAACATACGGGCGACTTCGTCAGGAGCGGTGCGGAGAGTGCTCGGGTCCAGGCGTACGACGCCCTCATGCAGCAGGTGCGGCCACCACTCCAGGTCCCCGCTGGCGAGGGCGCCGCCTACGCAGCCCGAGCCGATGAACTGGCTCGCCGCATCCTTGTCCATCTCCACCTGGAGACGTACACGGTCTTCACCAAGCATCCGTATGATCCTCCGAGCACACCCCTGTATACGCAGGCCCTGCATGCCGACCTGCGTGGCATCCTGCTGAACGTCGACGGGGTTCGCGGCTTCCGCGTGCGGCGCGTCATGGTGGACATCCTGAAGGACCAGCAGACGCTCGCGGCCTATGGGCTGCTGCAGGACGTCCACACGGAGCTGACGGCGCGACTGCCCACGCTCAGCGGTGAGGAGCGACTGGGGACGATGGAGCTGCTGGGCCGCATCGAAGTGGCCCGCTCGCCCTACTTCCGCTGACTCCGGAACTGAAGACCCGGGCGTGAGCCTGGAGGCGCGGTGGAGCGCGGGCTCGGTCTCGAGGGCTCGCGCTTCACCCGGCCGACATCCTGGGGCAACAGCAGGAACGAGCACAGCGCGCCCAGCACGCACAGGCCCGCGGACACCCACAGCGCTTCACGTGTCCCCGCGAGGAACGCGTCCCCCGTCTTGTTCGCGAGTCCTCCCAGGAGCGGCAGCAGTGCCACCGCCAGGAGTCCGGCGATTCGCGCCACCGCGTTGTTCACCCCCGAGGCGATGCCCGCGTGCCGGTCCTCCACCGCGCCAAGCACCACCGCCGTCAGCGGCCCCACCGTGAGACTCAACCCCAGGCCCAGCACGAGCACCCCCGGCAGCACCGTGCCCACGTAGCTTCCGCCCCGGTGGATGAGCGTGAGCAGCGCCATGCCCACGCCCGCCAGCAGCGGCCCCGCCGTCATCAAAGGCCGTGCGCCGATGCGGCCCGCGAGCCTTCCCACCAGCGGCGAGAGCAACAGCAGCATCACGGTGATGGGCAGCAGCGACGCTCCCGCCGCGAGCGCCGAGTACCCGAGTTGTTGTTGCAGCGCGAGGATGAGCAGGAAGCCCACGCCGCCCAGCGCGAAGTACACCGTCAGCGTCGTGAGGTTGGCGCCAGAGAAGGTCCGCGAACGGAACAGCCCGAGCGGCAACATCGGGTTTCGCGCGCGCGACTCGATGACGAGGAACGCGGCCAGCATCGCCGCGCCGAACACCGCGGCGAGCACGGGAGCCACGGACCAGCCATGCGCGGGCCCTTCGATGAGCGCGTAGATGACGCCGCCGAGCCCCAGCGCGGCCGTCACCGAACCGGCGAGGTCCAGCTTGCGCGCATCACCCGTGGGCCGGTCGTCCGGAACGTGGCGCAGCGTGGCCCACGCGGTGAGCGCCGCCAGGGGAAGATTCAGGAAGAACACCAGTCGCCAGGAGGCCACGTCCACCAGCCAGCCTCCCAACAGCGGCCCCAGCGCGGTGGTGACGCCGGACAGGCCCGCCCATGCGGCCACCGCGCGCTGTCGGTCCGCTTCGGGGAACGAGGTCCGCAAGAGCGCCAGGCTCGCGGGCACCAGCAGCGCCGCGCCCATGCCTTGCGCGGCGCGGAAGAGGGCGAGCGTCCAGGCGTTCGGCGCCAGGCCGCACAGCACGGACATGGCGGTGAAGCCCACCACGCCCAGCAAGAAGACGCGGCGCTGTCCCCATGCATCACCGAGCGCGCCGCCGGTGAGCACCAGCGAACCGAGGGTGAGCAGGTAGGCGTCCACGGCCCACTGGAGGCCCGTCAGCCCCGTGTGGAGCTCTCGGCCCAGCGCGGGCAGCGCCACGTTGACGGCGGTGGAGTCGAGGAAGGCCATGCCACTGCCGAGCACGCTCGCGAGCAGCACGCCGCGTCCCCTCGCACTGGCATAGGAAACGGACGCGCCGCCGGAAGAAGTGTCGGAAGGCATACGGCTCAACCGTGGGACGTGCGCCTCCGTCGCGCCACTCCTCGCGGCCCACGAGTGTCGGCCACCCTGGCGGCAAGAGCCTGACCGCATGGCTGCCCGGCACGTGGATGCGCGGGGCCTTCGTGCACACCCTGTCCGCGGGCGATGGGTTATCAGGGAGGCGAACGATGGCGACCGAGTGCAAGCACATCGAGCAGGCGGGGAACCCCGAGGCAAGGACCGACGGCTGCGAGGAGTGTCTGAAGATGGGGGCCCAGTGGGTCCACCTCCGACGCTGTCTGGAGTGCGGTCACGTCGGGTGCTGCGACTCGTCGCAGAACAAGCACGCGACGAAGCACTTCCATCAGACGAAGCACCCCGTCATCCAGTCGTTCGAGCCGGGTGAGACGTGGGTGTGGTGCTTCGAGGACCGGCTCCTGCTGGATGACAGACCGGAGCGGGGTGACTCGGCTCGCGTCTAGGGACGGGGCGAATCCTCTGGGAGCGGGCTCACGGGAAACGTGAGCTCGATGTCCTGGTCGTTGCCTTCTCCACCACCCACGCCGTCGGAGCCCAGGCTGCGCAGCTCCACCCACGCACCGCGAAGCGTGTACTGGTAGGGGTTGACCCAAGGGTCGAGGGGCAGTTCATCGAGTACCCCCTGGTCCACGAGGAGTTGGAGCCCTTCGGCATGCGTGGGCAACTGGCCCGTCTTGCGCTGGTAGAGGCGCACGGCGCTCTTGATGTTCTTCAAGTCGAGCTCGGCCCGACTGTGTCTCGACTCGCCCCGACATTCGGAGAGCACTATCCAGAAGAAGAGTGGCAGCACGAAGGCCGCCACTCCCGCCGAGAGAAACAGCAGGATGGGAAGGACCTGTCGGAGCGAGTGGCGCAGCGTGCGGCGTGGAAGCATTTCATTCATGGCGGCTCGTGACTATTCAAGCCGCGTGCCTGCCTGGTCTCCGGAGTGGAGTCTCGTCGCACGTCTCACGGGCGACTGTCACTCCGTCACGGGCTCTTGTGGGCCCGGGTCGAAATGACAGCGCGTCCGTGGCTCCGGGCCGCATGAACGAACCCGGAGCCACGTTCCGCTCACGCCGCCACGGGCTCGATGCGGGGGCGCGTGCGCGCGGAGACCTGCTTGCGCCGTCCCTTGCGCAACACGTCCAGCGACACCTCTTCATCGGTGGCCAGGGCCATCAGTCGCTGGAGGTCATCCACGCTGCCCACGGCGCGACGGTTGATGGCCAAGAGCAGGTCCTCCGGCTGGAGCCCCGCGTCGTCCGCGGGCGTCCCGTCCTGCACCCGGAGGATTCGCACCGCGCGCGGCTGCCCCGCGTCGCGGGCATGCTCCGACGTCAGGTCCACCGCCACCGCCGCGATGCCGAGGAAGCGCCGCTCCACCTTCCCGCGCTGGATGAGCAGGCTGGCCACCCACGCCGCCGTGGTGGCGCTCACCGCGAAGCCGATGCCCTGCGCGTACGGCAGCACCAACGTGTTGAGCCCCACCACCTCGCCCCGCGTGTTGATGAGGGGCCCGCCGGAGTTGCCCGGGTTGATGGCCGCGTCTGTCTGGAGCATGCCCTCCAGGATGACGCCGTCAGGCAGCGTGACGCTGCGATTGACGGCGCTCACCACCCCGAGCGCCACCGACTGCTCCAGCCGGAAGGGATTGCCAATCGCCATCACCAACTGCCCCACGCGCACCGTCTCCGGCGCGGCCAGGGGCAGCGTGGGGAAGTCGCCGCCCTCCGCTCGCACCACCGCGAGGTCCGTGGGCGCGTCCCCGCCCACCAGCGAGCCGCGCAGCTCCTCGCCGTTGGACAGTTGCACCGTCAGCTTGCGAGAGCCCCGCATGACGACGTGGCGGTTGGTGAGGACATAGCCATCCGGCGTGAGGAAGAGACCGGTGCCGTGGCCTCTGGCGTGCTCCACGCCCACCACCGCGGGCGAGGCGCGCGACACGAGCGTCTCCAGGTCGTCCGAGAACTGTTGCAGCAACTTCATCGCGTCACCCCTCTCCTCACGAACGCTTGCCGATGGTGATGGGCACTTCACGCACCTCGCCGGCTCGCAGCACGCGCGCCGGGACGGAGGTGCCCACCTTCTCGTCCCCCAGGTAGCCGAGCAGGTCCTCCACGCCGTGCAGCGCCTGGCCTCCCAGGCTCACCAGCACGTCCCCGAGCAACAGGCCGGCCCGGTGCGCGGGCCCGTCCGGGTCCACGGAGAGGAAGATGAGCCCCGCCTCCGCGCCCGCCGCCGCCCACTGGTGTTGGGGCAGCTTCACGGGGTACGCCCCCACGCCCAGGTAGCCGCGCCGGATGCCTCCGTGCTCGCGCAGCGACGCCGTCACCCGCGTCAGCGTGTCATGTGGAATGACGACGGCCGCGGTGCGTGAGAACGCCGCGGTGAGCAGCCCGACGAAGCGCCCCTCCACGTCCACCAGCGCGCCTCCAGAGAAGCCGGGCGGCAGGTCCGCGTCCGTCTCGAGATAACGGTCCACGCGCCCGCCCGCGTGGGTGCGCCAGCCCTCGCCATGCGTGCTCACCATGCCGAGCGTGGCGCGCGCCGTGCGTCCCGGCCGCGCCACCGTGACGACGAGGTTGCCCACCTTCACGGCGTCCAAGGGCGCGAGCGCGAGCGGGGAGAGCTTCGCCGCGTCGATTTTGAGCAGCGCCACGTCCGTGCTGGCATCGCGGCCGATGAGCTCGGCGGCCACGGTGCCGCCGTCGGACAGGCCTACTTGCACGGGGCCCTCATGCTCGACGGCGTGGCTGGTGGTGACGATGTGGCCCTCGGCGCTCCAGACGACACCGGTGGCGCCGCGCCGTCGTCGAGCGTCCACGCGGACGACGCTCGGAGAGGCCCGCTCGACGAGGGAGGCGAGAGACTGGGAGAGGGCGGGAAGAAAGTCGGTGGACATGGCGTGTTCCTTTCGAGGCGGAAGGTAAAAGCCTCGAAGGCGCGCCACATCGGCGAACCAGGCAGGGTGTGCACCTGCCCGTTCAGGCAGGTCGCCCCTCCTTTCGGGGAGCTCCCCGGGCTACTCCTCGACGATGACGTGGAGCGGGAGCGAGACACCGCCACCGGGCTCGGGCGTCTCCAGCGTGACGTCCACCCCTCCAGCTGTCGCCAGGGCTTCAGCGGGGAGGGTCGCCTCGTAGTGCGTCGGCTCGTTGTCCAAGACGTACACGGCCTTGAGGCTCGAACGGAACTCCTTCCAGCGCAGCACCGTGGCGGAGTGGATGCCCTTCCCCTTGATTCGGAGCGTCAACGCGGGCGCGCCCTTGAGGGCGCTCATGGGTTCCACTGCGGTCAACATCGGCACGGGTCGTTCGGAGACCACGTTGAGCAGCGCGGGCAGCGACGCGCCACCGCCTTCCGCGACGCGAGACACCTTCAGCGAGCGGACTCCCACGTGCTCCAGCTTCGTGCCCTCCAGCCCCTGCGACGGAGGCCTGACGAAAGGCTGTGACTGGTCATCCCAGTCCAGGGTGGTGCCCGAGACGCGCTGGAAGTTGCTGCTGGGCCAGAAGAAGTTCTCTCCCCAAAGGAAGAAGCGTCGTTCCTCCGAGGCGGCCCACTCTCCTTGAGAGACGACCCCCGGTGTCGTCGCGCGAAGCTGCGGTGGAAGGGCGCCCTGGACTCTCAGATAGGCGGGAGCACTCAAGCCGGAGCCCACGGTGAAGATCTGTAGCTTGTGGACCCGCGGGGTCGCGACCTCCTCATCGCTCAAGCGCAGGCCTGATGGGCTGTCGAACGCACGCACCATGTCATTCATGAAGAGGACCGAGGCCTGAGTGAGCGGCCCCATGACATTCATCAAGACGGTGACCTCGCGATCGCTGGCGTCGCTCGCGCCCACATCCACCACGGAAGGGACCAGGTAGACAGTGGGCTGTCCCGCCGCGATGAGGACGAAGAACTGCTCCGGGCTCTCTCCACCTCCGGGGCCTGGGTTGAACACCGTCACCCGGCCGACGCCGGGCTGCGCCACCAGATCGGCGGGGACATTCACCCACAGGCGGGCCCGGTCGCCAGGGCCCGCCGTGCAGCCGCCCGAGGTCCAGCATGCCCACTGGGCTGGCAGCGGTTGTCCATTCCACCGGACGACCGAGGAGGGGCCGAAGCCCTGTCCCTCGACGAGCAGACGCAGGACGCCACCGCCGGCGAGGGCATGGGGATACCCGTTGTTGCCCGAGACCTGGTTGATGATGGGCATGGGCCGCTCCGCATGCACCGCGAGCAGCAGGGGCAGGGTGGTGCCTCCTCCTGGCGCGGGCGTGCTCACGGTGACGGTGCGCACCCCTTTCGTCGACAGGTCCGCGGCCTGGAGTTCGATAGAGACCCTCGAAGGGTCGTGAAGACGGGTGGTGCGCTCCTGTCCGTCCAGCAGGATGACGGACTGGGGTGTGAAGCCGGCACCCTCGACGTAGAGGAGCCCCGGCGCATCGTCGACGGACAGCACGGAGGGCAGCAGTGAGTGGGCGATGGGCGCGGGGGCCTGGGCGAACACCTGGACGAAGAGGGGCGCGGACACGGCCCCGTCGAAGGTGCGTGTCACCGTCACGGGGAGGGTGCCGGCCTGGGTCAGCAGGGCGGCGGGGACGATGAACGTCAAGACCCCCTGGAAGTCCGGACCGAAGGAGTGCTCCAGGGGGTGGCCGTTCCAGTGGACGACCGGCTGTGTGTAGAGCCCCAGTCCTTCGCCTTTGAGCTTGAACCTGACCTCCTCCGAGCCCGTGAGGACCCAGGCCGGGGACACGTCATGCAGCACGGGCTCCGACTTCACGCGAAGGCCATGGCTGGAGGACTCTCTTCCTCCATGGACGCCGGGTGTCTCCAGCGTCACCTGGACGGTGCCGGCTTGGACCCGACCCATGAGAGGGATTTGCGCCCAGACCCGGTTCTTGCCGTCATACGTCTCGGTGGGCAGCGGAATGCCATCCCACTTCACCACCGTGGTGGAGCGCACCTGCCGCCCGCTGACGATGATGCGCTCGAAGGTGGCGCTGCCCGCGTTGCCATGGTGCAGGTCGGTGGCGTTCAGCGAGGGAGGCCACACGCCCGTGATTTCCGGGGTGGGGCTCGTCACAGTCAGGGGCAGGGGCTGCGTGGTGGCTGTGCGCGGGCGCGAGACCTGGATGACGAGCGGGTCTTGTGTCGCCAGGGGCTTCAGGGCCGACGGTGGAAGCAGGAAGCTCCCTTCGCGGGAGCTGGTCAGTGTCAATGGATAGGATGTGCCGCGGAAGATGGCCTGGCTGCCATGCACGAGGTTCTTCCCCGTCACGGTGATTTGAACGGCGTCCTCGGGCTCCGAGGGCAGGGAGTCTGGAGTCACGGAGGTCAGCTCGGGCGCGGGCACGGTGAACGGGATGCGAGCGGACCGGGCGCCTTCCCCGTACTCGGGGTCGCCTCGGGCAACCCGCACCTCGAAGAAGAGGTCCGTTGCGCCCGTGACGAACGAGGACGGAACCACGGCTCGCAGCTCCGTGGCGCTCACGAACTGGGTCGTCAGGCGCTGGTCGTTCAGGAACACGTCACTGAACCGGGCGAAGCCGACGCCGAGCACCTGCATGCTCATTTCGGAGCCCTCCACGTCCGACACCACCACCTCTCCCAGAGTGACGAAGGGCAGCTCCACCTCCGCGGGAGGGGAGCCCGCGTCAGGTTCCTCGACAGGTGCCGGGTGGCTCTGGAGGCCTGGCCCGCAGGCACAGCAGAGGACCCACAGCAGACACAACCACCCTCGTGTCACGTCTGGTCGCATCCGGATGATTCCTCTCGAGGTCAGGGGGATGCCACAGGGGGCGAAGTCGTCACGGTCAACGACAGGGCGGGCGTGTCGAGGAGGCGAGGGCGGGGGACTTCCAGGTACAGCGACTGCTTGCCCGACGTGGGGGTCAGGGCCTCGGGAGGTAACCACAGCTCGCCCAGGCGCGTGCTCGACAAGGTGACGGGATACCAGATGCCCCGGAAGACCGCCTGGGTGCCATGGACCAGGTTCTTTCCGAGCACGGCGATGTGAACGGGGGCCGTGGGGTTGGCCTCGAGCACATCGGGCGTGAGCGAGTGCAGCTCCGGGACTGGCATGGACACGGTGATGGAGGGGGACCTGGCGCCCGACATGTAGACCACGTCGCCCGGCTCCACGCGGACCTCGACCGGGAACTCCGGCATGTCCTTCACCAGGAGGGGGTTCAATCGGGCGCGAAGCTGCGTCTTGCTCACGAACTCGGTCGTCAGTCCCACCCCGATGACATGCACATTCATGGAGGGGGTGAAGTCGATGCCCCAGACCCGGAAGTGGAGATCCGCGCTCTCGGGGTCCAGGACCTCCACGTCGACTCGCAGGGGTTTCCGAAGCACCCCCTCCTCCTCATAGGTTCCGTCGGGCGAGTCCCGTTCATCGACGCCAGGCCCGCAGGCCAGGAGCGCCCCCAGCAGACACAGTCCTCCGCCCAGCAGCTCAGGGCGCATCCGGATGCTTCCCTTCCCCGTTCATGGCGAGGAGACACCCGAGGGCCTTTTCTTGCGCAATTTCACGCGCGCCGCCCGTCCGGCTCCGCAGCGCACACGCCGCTCTTGGGGAGCCCGGCGTGTTCAGCCACTGCCCCACGTTGCCGCGGTTCGGACTGGAATGGGTCAGCGTGTCGGCAGCTCGCGGAAGGTCATGCCGACGAGCCCGAGTCGATGCACGGCGTCCATGAACTGCTCGGTGCCGATGATCATCGTGGCGAAGTTCCCCACGCGGAAGAGGTCGAGTTCCTGAGGGAGCGAAGCGGCGTCGAGGATGGGTTCGTCGGGGCGCCCGAAGCCGTGTCGGCCACAGGTCGTGCACGGCGGGGGAACATCCGAGGGAATGCAGTCCGGATGAAAGCGCCCTCGCGGCTCAATCTGGAGCTCCAGCAGCTCCGGCGCGTTCTTCTTCCGGAACCGCAGCTCCGTGCGACAGCCCAGCAGGCCGCGCACTCCTTCTGCTTGCAGACTCTCCAGTGCGTCACGGCGCAGAAGAAGTCTGGGTCCCAGCCATGCCATGGCCCCGAACTCCCCAGCGGCGCTTCCCTTCAATGGACCGAAGCTCGTTCCAGGCGGCAGCTCGACGTGGGGCGGCATGAGGGGCTGGACCAACTCGCGCAGGCGCACGAACTCGGGGAAGGGTTCGGCTCTCGGCTTGAGGAACTCAGGGCTCTCCGGAAGCAGCGAGAGGTCAATCGAGGGAAAGTCGTGTGCCACGGCACTCCAGGTGGCTCCGCATGCGTGACACCGTATGCCGGGAAGGCCCCACGTGTGTGCCGCGTCGAGGTAGCCACCGTGCTTCGTTCTGGCGGCCCTGTCCTCGTTGACCCAATAGAAACGACTCATTCGTGCCTACGCTCCTGGCCGGGAATAGTAGGGCTGGATCGGGCCGCCCATGAGCTCGAAGCGATGAATCAGCTCTCCTGCATGCCTGAAAATCTCTGCCGGAGAGGCGAACGGCTTGGCCATCATGTAGTCCCGCCACGCATCGTTCCATGCCCCTCCACGCGGGGAACCGTCATGAATCCTTCGATGAACGGAAAGCGGAATGGGCATGGTGTAGTCGTGGATTTTCACTTCCTGGCGCGCGAACCACTCCGCCAAATCCTTTGACTGGGGGAAGATGTGGTGCTTTTCCCATCGCCCCGGCGTGAGTTGCCGGGACGGAGGGATGACTGCAGTCGGAGCGCCGTTCCAGTTGGGGAACGTCATGACGGAGCCCGGCGGCAATTTCTGCGCGCCACCCCAATTCCTCCGAGGGCCGCTGCCCGGCGCTGCTGCTGCCGCAGGAGGACGCGAAGGAGGGAAGCGCGCCAGCTCGACCTCTGCCGGTGTGTCCTCGCAGGGGTAGAAACCGCAGAGGTCTTCCACGCAGAAGAGGGTGACGCACTGGTCTTCCCCAGGGTCGTCGCATTCCTGCTCCGCCCCTGCCCAGGCCTGTTGACTGGGCGGCTTGCTGACAGTGGAGCAACCCAGCCAGGACACGGCGAACAGCGAAAGCCAGAGTGCGTGAGGGATTCGCATTGGACGCGAAAGCTAGCATGTCTTGGTCACCGGACGCGCTCCCTACCCTTTGGGTCATGTGGAGTGCGTGAGCAGAGCCCCTCCAGGGCCGAAGCCCAGCGTCAGACAGAGGATGCGAAGATGCCTGTGCCGTCTGAGCTCCACTCGCGCTGCCTCGGCCGCGAGCTCCGCGTCGTTGAGCACGAGCACCTCTCCGCCGCCCGGCAGGGCTGCTTCCTCCAGGATGTCGGTCACCAGCGATGCATGCCCTTCCCAACCATAGGTGCAGCCTCCGGGAACGAGAGCCTCATCCAGGGGACAGGGAAGCGCGAGACACACGCCTTCCACGGCCAGGTGACCGAGGTTTCGTGTACAGGCCCGCAGCGCGTTGGCGATGAAGTGCACCGCCGCGACGATGTGGTGCCCATCCGTGGGGCGAGGCATCCCGATGAAGAGGCGGGGCAGCGTGTGGAGGTCCCGCTCGAAGACACGTTGGACTCCAGGGCGCGCGCACTTGATGCTCGTCTGGCCCACGTCGAGCACCAGCGGCGTTCGCGCCGCCACAAGCGCGAAGCCCGCGTACGCGGGCGCGAAGCGCGGCGACTCCGAGACATAGACAGGACACCCGAGCGCGGCAGTGGCCTTCGCCACCCCCACCTCGAAGCCCTCCAGGCAGGCCAGTCCTCCGCTCAACCACACCGCGTCCACGGCATGCCGATGCACCAATTGTTCGAGGGCGCTCGTGAGCGCTGGAAACAGTTGCTCCGCGAGCTGGTCCTCGGGCACCCCCGCGCGTCGGTCCGTCTCCACTCGCGGCGCGCCAATCAGCTCCCACAACTCGCGTCCGAACACCGGGAGGTTCCACACCTCCAGCGGTGTCACTCTCTCCGCGTGGTAACGACGGGCCGTCCACCTTCGCGGCGCGGAACTCACGCGACGAGCCCGGCGATTCGCTCCGCTGCATCCTTCGCGCCGTCTCGGGATTGATACGACTCCGAGATGGCCGCCACCTTCGCGCGCAACGGCGTTCCCGGCTCCAGGAGCTGGCGAAGCGCGGCGCGACAGTCCTCCACCGTCAACGTGTCCAGCTCCCGCGTGAGTCCCGCCCCCGAGGCCCGGAGGAAGTGCGCCTGGATGGGCTGGTCATTGCAAACAGGCAACAGCAGCAGCGGCACGCCCACTGTCAGCGCCTCCATCACGGAGTTGGCGCCGCCATGCGAGACAAAGACAGACGTCCTCGGCAGGAGCTGCCGCTGCGGCGTATAGGGCACCGCCACCACGTCCCCTGGCAACGCGCGCGAGAAGTCCGTGTCCGCCAGCTCACCCGCGCTCAACACCACCGTGACGCCCAGCGGCGCGGCGGCCTCCGCGATGGTGCGGAACAGCGTGGGCTGCCATGAAATCTGACTGCCGAAGGACACGTACACCACGGGCTTCGAACCCAATCGCTCCCACGGGAAATCCACCTCGTCTCCCCGAGGCTCGGGCGGAATCGACGGGCCCACCAGCCGCCCGGCGGGAGGAAGGTCCACCTCCGGTCCGAGGAACGCCTCCGTGGCGAAGAGGATGTTGAGGTGGGGCGAGAGGGCCTCGCAGTTGCGGAAGCTCGCCACGAAGCCATGTCGTGCGAACAGCTCCGTGCGCTCCTTCGCCAGGGCGCGCACGTTGCGGCGCAGCCCGTAGTCCTCCATGGGCTCCAGCAGCGAGAGCGCGGAGGACACTCCGGCCCACGGTATCCGCTCCTGATGCGCGGCCAGCACCGCCGCATACTGCATCCCATCCAGCGCCATGACGTCCGGACGGAAGCGACGCACCACCTCGCGCACGGGCTCGATGAGCGCGGGCACCGCATCCAGCAACAGGCCGCGAATCCACTTCCCCAGTGCCACCTCGTCACGCACCAGTCGGGCCAGCGCCTCGCCGCCCGTTTCAATGGTGGGAGCATCCCTCGTCGAGTGAGGCAGGTGCAGCACCTCCACACCGAGCTTCGCGAGCTGCGGCGCGGGCTCGGGGATGCAGAGCCAGCCCACGGTGTGGCCCAGGCGGCGCAGCCACTGCGCGACGCCCATCATCGGGTTGATGTGGCCCTTCTCGGGCGAGGTCGCAATCAGGATTCGGGACATGGGGAGCCGTGTGCTGCGTGCGCGTGGAGCATGGCGAGGGAGCACAGCCGCATCAACAGGCGATCCACGCCATCCGCCTCCGGATCCTGGGGCTCCATTCGCGTGTAGCGCTCCAGGAGCATGAGCACGGCCGTCGGGTCGATGACCTCCATCGGCTCCAGTCGCGAGGCCGACAGCCAGGCGCGGTACAGCTCCAGCCACCGGGCACGCACGGGACTGGAGAGCGCCGTGTGTCCATAACGCGGCGTCTTGCGCGCGAGCCGGACCTCGTCGGGGACGAGTCCTCGCACCGCGTGGCGGAAGAGCCACTTGCCGACTCCCTCGCGGACGAGCGAGGACTCGGGCAGCGAGAGCGCCACGTCCGCGAACCGGGAGTCGAGATACGGCGTGTGCACCGTGAGTCCGTGGGCCCGCGCGCCCCTCAGCTCGGGAGGAAGCACCAGCTCGCGCAGCACCCATTCCGCGTAGAGGACCTCCTCGGAGGCCTTCGTGTCTTGGAGAGACCAGGGCCCGCCACGGGCCGCGTCGGAGAGCTCCGGGCCGTCCTCCTGGGACCAGGGCCCGCCACGGACCGCGTCGGAGAGCTCCGGGCCGTCCTCCTGGGACCAGGGCTCGCCACGGGCCTCGTCTGGACTCCTCCCCAAGTTGTCCACAGCGGCGCGTAGGACCGTCCGTGCGAGTCGTCGGTCTTCCTCGATGCGCGCGAGCGCCGAGGCGAGCGCCAGGGGATTGCCCCTCAACACCTCATCCGCGCCGGCTCCGCTCAGCATCACCGAGGCTCCGAGCCGCTTCGCCTCCGCGTAGAACGCGAAGCTCGCCACCGCCCGTGCATTGAGGATGGCGCTCTCGTTGGCGATGACGGCGGGCTCGAACAGGTCCGGCAGGAGGGCATCCGGAATCGGAACGTCGACCTGCTCCACTCCCGCGAGCCGGGCCACTGTCCTCGCGTTGTGTCGCTCGACCGCGTCGGCGAAGTGGACATCCATGCTCCACGCGCGAACCCGGCCTGGTGCATGCCGCGCCGCCAGCGTGCACAGCACTGCGCTGTCCACGCCGCCGCTCAGGCTCACGTCCAGCGCGCCCGAGGCCACCCGGGTACCGACAGCGTCGGAGCACGCGGCCAGGAGCGCCCGTGCTCGTGGCTCGTCATCTTCTTCTTCCGGGGGGCGCGGTGAGGATTGGCGGCGGATTCGCGGCGGGAGCGGCGCCACGCGGCTCACGCCTCGAAAGAGGCTCCATGTCGACGGCAGGCTGTGTCGCAGGAATGCCGTGACGGAGGCCGGCTCCAGGCCCACGACTTCACCGCTCAGGAGCGGGAGCAGGCGCCACACCGACTCCACGGGAGCGCTCGTCCGGGGTCCGGCTGTCGGCTGGTAGGAGGGCAGGGCGGCGAGCGGGCCGCTCGGGTCGCCGGGGGCGTCGGACACGCGGGGACTGTCGCAAGCCCCGGGGGCACCCGGCAACCCCGCTATAGTCCCTCCGTGCGTTACGAGCTGCACGACGGCCGAATCCTCACCTGGTCCCTGGAGACGCACGTCGTCACCCACTGCAACCTGCGCTGCGTGCAGTGTTGCCCCATGTCGCCCCACCTGCCCGCCTGGGCCGTGGAGCCCGCCGTGCTCGGCGCCGACCTCACCCGGCTCGCCCGCGTGCTCAAGCCCAACATCTTCAAGCTCACCGGCGGCGAGCCCTTCCTCCACCCGGACCTGCCCGCCGTACTCGACGCCGTCCGCGCGTCCGGCATCTCCGAGCAGCTCTCCGTCACCACCAACGGTTTCCTCGCCCAGAGCGCGCCCGACGCCGTCTACGAGCGCCTGGACCGGATGACCCTGTCCGTCTACTCCTCCGCGCCGCTGCCGGAGAAGTCCCTGGCCCGCATCACCGAGCGCTGTGCGCGACACGACGTCCTCCTCACGGTGAAGCACATCGACGCCTTCCAGCAGCTCACCCCGGATGCGCCCCTGGCCACCGACGCGGAGGTCCGCGACGTCCACGCGCGCTGCTGGCTCAAGGTCCGCTGCCACCTGGTCCACCGGGGCCACTTCTACACCTGCACCCGTCCGCCCCACGTGGCCACGGTGCTGGGCCCCTCGCACCCGGAGATGCCCGCGCTGGCCGAGGTGGATGGTGTGCGCCTCGACGCTCCGGAGCTGCTGGAGCGGATGCTCGGCCACCTGGAGCGGGACACGCCGCTGGCCACCTGTCGCTACTGCCTGGGCGCCAGTGGCCCGTGGCAGCCGCACGCGCAGCTCCCACGGGCCCACGGCTGACCCCCGAGGCTACTCGCGGGACTTCGACAGCGCGCGCTGCATCGACGCCGGATAGCGGTCTCCCACCGCGACGCCCGGAGGCGCCACGAGGTCGATGTCCTTCAGGTCCTTCTCCGTGAGCTTCACGTCGAGCGCGCCCAGGTTCTCATCCAGGTACTTGCGCCGCTTGGTTCCCGGGATGGGGACCACGTCCTGGCCGCGCGCCATCACCCACGCGAGCGCGAGCTGCGCCGGCGTGCAGCCCTTGTCCTTCGCCAGCCGCTCCACCTTCACCACCAGCTCCAGGTTGCGCGTGAAGTTCTCTCCCTGGAAGCGCGGCGAGTGGCGGCGGTAGTCGTCCGCGGCCAGGTCCTCGTAGCGCTTGATTTGCCCCGTCAGGAAGCCGCGCCCCAGCGGGCTGTACGGCACGAAGCCGATGCCCAGCTCGTGGCAGGCCTGGAGCACCCCGTCCTCCGGTTCGCGGCTCCACAGCGAGTACTCACTCTGGAGCGCGGCGATGGGGTGCACCTTGGAGGCCCGGCGCAGCGTGTCCGCGTCCACCTCCGACAACCCCAGGTGCCGCACCTTGCCCGCGCGCACCAGGTCCGCCATGGCCCCCACCGTGTCCTCGATGGGCGTCGACGCGTCCAGCCGGTGCAGGTAGTACAGGTCGATGACGTCCACGCCCAGCCGGCGCAGGCTGGCCTCGCACGCGCGCTTCACGTACTCGGGGCTGCCGTTGATGCCGCGCGCCTGCGGGTTGTTCGGGTCCCGGACGATGCCGAACTTGGTGGCCAGGACGACCTTCGCGCGGTGGGGCTTGAGCACCCGGCCCACCAGCTCCTCGTTGCTTCCGGAGCCGTACATGTCCGCCGTGTCGAAGAAGGTGATGCCCTTGTCCAGCGCGTGCAGCAGCGTGGCTTCCGACTCGGCGTCATCCCGCCCCGCGTAGAAATCCGACATCCCCATGCAGCCCAGGCCCAAGGCGGACACCTTCAGGCCCTGCTTTCCGAGAGTCCGTGTCTCCATGTCGACAGCCCCTTCGCCGGCCGCCGACATGGCGTCCGTTTTCGCGCGGAGCCTTTACTGTGGCTGGGCCACCGACACGTCAACTGGAAGCGTTCGCTCCCGAGGCAAATCGACGGTGAAGGTGGAGCCGCGCCCCTGCTCGCTCTCCACGCGCACCCGCCCTCCCATGGCCTCCACCAGCGTCCGGGTGATGTAGAGGCCCAGGCCCAGGCCGCCATAGTGCCGTTCCGACACGGCGCGCTCGAAGCGGCCGAAGAGGCGCGGCAGGTGCTCGGGCGCAATCCCGATGCCCTGGTCCCTCACCCGCAAGCGCGCACGGGTGGGGCCCTGCTCCAGGCTCAGCTGGATGGGTTTGCCCGAGCCGTACTTCACCGCGTTGTCGATGAGGTTGGTGACGACCTGCTCCAGCCGGAGCCGGTCCCATCGACCGATGAGGCCCGACTCACCGCCCTCCACCTCCAGCGTGGAGCCGGCCCGGGTTGCATGGGGCTCGTAGCGCACCACCACCTCGCGGATGAGCGCGCCCAGGTCCACGTCCTCCAGCTCCAGGGCCAGCCTGCCCGCGGCGATGCGCGACACGTCGAGCAAATCTCCCACGAGCTCCGCCAGCTTCTTCACCTGCCGGGCGCCCGTGTCCACGTAGCCCTTCACCACGGAGTAGGGGATGGCGTCGGGGTGGCGCTCCAGCTCGCGCGCGAGCGCCTGGAGCTTGAGGCTCAGCGGGGTGAGGGGCGTCTTCAGCTCGTGGCTCGCGATGGAGAGGAACTCGTCGCGCAGGCGGATGGCCTCCTGGGCCTCGCGGTACAGGCGCGCGTTCTCCATGGAGAGCGCGGCGCGGTACGCCAGCTCCAGCCCGAAGGCGAGGTCCGCCTGGGTGTAGCGACGGTTGGAGAACGAGGTGAAGAAGCTGAAGACTCCCAGCGTGTGGCCGCGCACCACCAGCGGCACGGCGATGAAGGAGCGCAGGCCGGTGGCCAGCATCACCCGGGCGTGGTTCTCGTTGTGGGCGCTGCGCTTGATGTGCGCGGGCGTCATCTCCTCCAGGAGGATGGCCTCGCCGCGCAGGAGCGCCGCGGTGGGCGGGTGGCGCGGGTTGCCCTCCGGCATGAGCTGGAAGTTGAGGACCTCCGCGGCGGTGGCGGCGTCCTCGGGGCGTGCATGGGCGACCTCCAGCCGACGGAAGTTGCCATCGGGTTGCGCCAGGTCCACGAAGCACCAGTCCGCGAGCGCGGGCACCACGAGCTTGGCCAGGTTGCGCATCGTCGCCTCGTAGTCGAGCGAGGACGCGAGCACCGTGCTCACCTCGGCGAGGACGCGGGTGCGGAACTCGGCCTGGCGCAGTTCGATGGCCAGGGCCTCCGCGCGCTGGCGTGCGTGCACCAGGTCCGTCACGTCGAAGCCGAAGCCCGCGATGCCGTCCACCTGTCCCTGGGTGTCGCGGGTGGGCTGGTAGACGAGGTTGTGAAAGGTCTCCTTCTCCATCCCATCCGTCTGGAGGAAGCGCAGCGGCACGGCGTTGCCCACGAAGGGCTCGCCCGTGGCGAAGACGCGGTCCAGCACGTCGCGTGCGTCCTGCTCCGCCACCTTCACCACGCCCTCCTGGAAGGGCATGCCCAGGGTGTCCCGGCTCTTCAAGAGCGAGCTGTTGCGCGCGTTGGAGAAGTCGAAGTCGTGCGTGGCGCCGCGCAGGAAGAAAATCTGCGCGGGGGCCTGCATGAAGATGGTGTGCAGGCGAGTCCTCGCGGCCTCGGACGCGGCGCGGGCCTGTCGCTCGCTCTCCAGCAGCCCCGCACGCTCCTCCATGGCCCGGCTGAGCGACACGTTCAGCTTGGTGATGAAGATGGCGAGCAGGGCGAAGATGCCCAGGGACAGCACATCCGCGGACCTCATCTGGAGTGTCAGTCGCGGCGGGAGGAACTCGTGGTCCACGGCCCCCAGTGACAACGCCGTCACCAGGAGCGCGGGCCCCCATCCTCCCCACCAGCCGGCCACCATGACGGCGCCATAGAAGAAGAGGAAGGGGCTGGTGGACATCAGCGACGCGAGCTCCATCTGGAGCAGCAGCGCGCAGAGGAAGAAGAGCAGGGCGACGCCATAGCGGCCCAGTCGGGACTTCTGAAGCCAGCTCCAGGCCTTCCGGGGGTCCGGCGTGAGGCGCTGCTCGAGCGGAGCCGACAGGGAGCGCGTGCTCCCCGACGGACGGGTGGTTTCCAGATGCGAGACGGGCGTGGGCAAGGCGAGGGGCCTCCTCACGGCGAGGGAGCACCGCGAGCGTCCGGAATCGAAACGCTCCCGGCGCGAGGCGGGGTCCGCGCATGATGGTCCTACTTGGCGCTCGTCTGCCTTCTTCTCGGATGCAAGTGATTGAAGGAGCACGCTCGGCGGTTCAACGCGCGACTTCTTGCTCCGACTTGTTGAGTGGACAGCTCCCCCGAGAGGGACGGGGCACCACCGACCCGGTGTTCCCTGACGCTGACGATGAAGTCTTTCAGGTGTGTTGTTTGTGAATGGCGCCGTGTGAGGGTTGGCGTCAAATCATTGGAGCTTCGAGCATGTCACGCATGCGCATCGAATCGCGGTCCTGAGGCCTCCCCATGCTGAACGAGTCCGACTGGGACAGGAGGCCGGGGCCCTGGGACATGCCCTTGTTGTACTTCCGGGTGGGGCAGCAGTGACCATCGATGCCCACGCTCGGGCCGCCCATGTTGCTCGGGCCCATGTCGAAGCGGTCCCGCATCAGCATGGGATTGCCGATGAAGCTCCCCGGAGGTGCGGAGCCACCGTTGCCCGTGGCGCCCTGGATGGTGATGGGCTCCTGCATGGCCGGCTGCTTCGGGACCTGCCGCAGGTGAAGCGAGTGTCGGGCGGAAGAGAGCTTCGGGGTCATGGCGTGTACCTCCAAGTGGGCGGTGTGGCTTCATTACGGCGCACACGCGCACACGGTTACATCGCCTCGACAGGGGCCGCGCTGGCGTGAGCGCGGCCCGGTGCGTCACTTCACGGTGGGCGGCGGATACGGGTTGTAGTCCCAGCGCCAGGGCATGTCCGTGGGGCCCAGGACGGCTTCGATGAGCGGAGGGAAGACGTGGGGGCCCTTCACGCTGTTGGCGAGCAGGACGACGCAGCGCGCGCCGCGCTCCAGGCAGAGGGCGAAGTTGTCGGTGTGCTCGTCGTGGCCGCCCTTGAAGAAGGCGGGGCCGGAGCGGTCATTGAAGAGCACCATGCCCAGTCCGGCGGACAGGGAGATGGTCTGGTTGCGCGGGTCCGTTTCCTCGGTGAGGGTGGGGAACTGGTGGGCCCAGGGGATGGCGAGCTGCGGGGAGAGCAGCTCCGCGCGCGCCTTGGAGGAGAGGCCTTCTCCGCGCATGAGGCCGGCGAGGAACTTCGCGTAGTCCTCGATGGTGGTGTCCATGGAGCCGGCGGCGCGGACGCTGCCGCGCTGGTGGTGGGCCTTGGCCACGCCGTGCTCGTCGTAGCCGGTGGTGACGTTGGGGGCGAAGTCGTCCCGCCAGACCATGCTGGTGCGGCGCATGCCGAAGCGGTCGAAGACGCGCCGCTGGAACTCCTGGCCGGCGTCGAGTCCGAGGCCCGCGTCCTCGAGGACGAACTGGAGCAGGTTGATGCCCTCGCCGGAGTAGGCGTAGCGCGCGCCCGGGTCGAACTTGAAGTCGAGCTTCCCGTCCGGGTTGAGGAAACGGAAGTTGGGGACGCCGGGCGAGTGGCTCAGCAGCATGCGCGGCGTGAGCTGCTTCCAGCGCGGGTCCGCCGCGAGGTCCTCGTACTTCTTGAACTCGGGCAGGGGCTTCTTGAGGTAGCGCTCGATGGGCGTGTCCAGGTCCAGCACACCCTCGTCGACGAGCTGCATGACGAGGTAGCCGAAGACGAGCTTGGTCAGTGATGCGCCGTACATGACGGTGTCGGTCTTGAGGGGCGCGGCCTGCTCGACGTCGCGCAGTCCGTAAGCCTTCACGGCGACGACCTGGCCTTCCTCGATGATGGCCAGCGCGAGCCCGGGCAGCTTCGCCTCGGTCATGAGGCGCACGGCGGTGGCATCGATGTCCGGGCCGTGGCGCACGGGTTCAGGCTCGGACAGGGAACACACCCTGGTGCACGCGGAGAGCAGGCCCAGCAGACCCAGCAGGCTCGGGAGGAGGAGACGGGCGAGGGGACGAACGAGCGAGGAGGGCATGCCTGGAGAATGTGGTGACGGCCAGGTTGTCGCAATTCCAAGCGGCCTCGTGCCGACACGCCGAGGTGGCTGTTACGCGATGACTGAGTCGTGCGAGACGACGCGTGCGGGTCTGCCCCGGCGAGATGCCCCGCGATTCAGGTCGTCGCGCGATGTCTGTCATTGGGGGCAGGGCCCCGCGCGGCGCGAGTGGAGCAGGCCCTACGGAACGCGGGCGCGGCTTCGGAATGGCAGGGGCTTGGTGCCGGTGGCCAGGTCCTCCGCGCTCACGTGCCGCACGTCCAGCCGCGGTGACCCGCTCCACCCGAGGTTGCGCAGGGCGGCGACGAGTCGCTCACACAGTGGCGTTACCTCGGAGGCGTCCGCGCCGGCCAGCTCCAGCTCGAAGGAAGAGGGTGTCAGCTGCGTCAGCCGGAAGGCGCGCAGGGCGTGGTGCTTGAACACCCAGGCGAGCGTCCACGCATCCACTGTTCGGCCCGTGGGAGTCGTGAAGTGGCACGCGCCGCGACCGCCGAAGCGCTCCAGTGTCCAGCCGTGGAAGCCGCACGCGCACGCGTCCCTGTCCACCGTGCCCGAATCTCCCGGCAGATAGCGCAGGAGCGGCAGCACGCTGGGACGCAGCCGCGTCACCACCACCTCGTTGAGTCCTGGCTCCAGCCACACGTCGGGCGCGAGGACATGGAAGCGCCCCGGCCCTCCCAGGCACTCCCAGGCAAGCGGTCCCGTCTCCGTCGTTGCGTAGTAGTTCAGCAGCGGCGCGGGCACCGAGCGCGCCAGGGCGTCCCGGGTGTCCTGGGGCAGGTACTGCGCGGAGGTGAGCAGCAGCGCGGGGGCCGGGAGGTCGCGCTGCTCGGAGAGCCACCGCAGTCCCTCCGGGTCTGAGAAGATGACGGCGGGACGTACGCGGCTCAGCCGCTCGCGTGCATTGTCTCGCAGCACGGAGATGCGGTGCAGCGCGCCGTCCTGGAGGATGGGCAGCCGCACCGAGTACTCGAGTCCACCCGGCAGGGCATCCAGCAGCACCACACGGGGACGCGGCGGCAGCACGGCCCGCGCGCGCTCCAGCCAGAACCGCAGCACCGCCCACATGTGCAGGCAGTCGCGCCTGTCTCTCACCACCTTCACCGGCTCGCCCGTGGAGCCGGAGCTTCGCACCACCACGCTCTCGTCCTCATGGGACAGCGGTGTGGGCACCTGGTCCCAGTGTCGCGCCAGCGTGCCTCGTTCCAGCGTGGGGAAGTGCCTCAGGTCCGCGAGCGTTCGGAGGTCTCCAGGGTGAAGCCCCGCGTCCCGCAGTCGCCGCGTGTAATAGGGAGAAGCCAGCAGGCCAGCGCGCAGCCCTTCCAGTCGCGACTCCAGCTCCGCGCGGGCCGCTGCCTCGTCGGGGAGGACGGCGAAGCGCGACAGGTCCCGGGCGATGGACTCCGCCCACGGGACATGGGGACGCTGGGTGGCGGTGTCCCGGCGGATGTTCGCGCGGGGAGCCACGCGTGCATCCGAGGGGAGCCCCAACGTCACTCGCGCCATCCTCGAGCGTCGGCGGCGCGCTGGGCCGCATCCGCGAGGTCCTTGGCGCGCTTGTCCGCTTCCTGGCGGCGGGCCTGCTCCGCCCGCTCCATCTCCTGCAGCGCGGCGCGGTAGTCGAGCTGCTTCAGCCGCGCGGAGGTGTCACGGGATGACTCGTCCTTCACCTGCCCGTCCACCGCGTGCACCCACTTGCGCAGGAACTCCTCCTGACGGAAGGCGTTGGAGCGCACCATCTCCGCCGTCAGGGGCTCCACCCACACGAAGAACCCCCGCATCACGGTGGCGGCGTCCGCGTTCTTCCTCAGCATCGCCGCCGTGTCCGCACCCAACGAGGACGACGTCAGTACGTACGCGAGCATCACCACCTGCTCCCGCCAGAGCGCTGGAGTCTTCGCTCTGCGCTCCATGTCCTCCCAGTCCGCGCGCGACGGAGGACGCACTCCCGCGAGGCGGAAGGTGTCGCAGATGATGGCCACCGCGAGCTCGTGCGGATACGGCGAAACGAGAGGCACGTCGGTGAGCTGCTTCTGGATGTTCTTGACGTCGAAGGCCATCACTTCTCCAGCAAAGCCTGGGACAAGGCCGCGGCGGCGGGGCCGAAGTCCGACAGCCATTTCACCACCACCAGGCGGAAGTTGCGCTCCTTCAGCGCGGGCGCCAGCGCCTGCCGCGCTCGGTGCTCGTCCGGCAGCGCGAGGAGCGCGACGAGCAGGCGAGAGCGCCGCGTCGCCTCCACCAGCATCTTCATATGCTCGTCCGTCGCCACGTTCGACAGGAAGTCGCTGTCGGAGATGATGACGCGCAGCGCGTCCGGCCGCTCCTTGGACAGCGTGCCCAGCACGTCGAAGGGGAACATCGTCCCCCCGCCGATGTAGTGCAGCAGGAACTCGCGCGCCGTCTCCTCGTCGTACATCCACGGGGAGAGCTTGGGGTCGGTGTGCGAGTAGATGATGCCGCGCACCTTCGCCTGCTTGCGCAGCGCGGAGGCGGACAGCACCTGCGCGGCCAGCGTCATCGTGTTGAGCTGCGCATCCGGGTTCGGCATGGAGCCGCTGGTGTCCAGGTACAGCTCCACGGAAGGCACACCGAGCTCGGACGCGGGAGGCACGTCGGCCTCCAGCTCGCGACGCAGCGGCGACACCGCGGCGAGGTGTCCCTGGGTGAGCACCGTCAAGGTCCAGTCGATGGCGGAGGGGTCATCCCCGTACTCCCACGCCTCGGGCGTGGTGCGCAGGTACGGCTCCGGCTTCGAGGGCGCGGACGGGAGCTTCAGCAAGTGCTGGTCGACGAGCCGCCGGTAGTGCCGGGCCACCAGCGCGCGGCGCAGCTTTCCTCTGCCCGTTCCGGGCAGGTGTTGGGTGACGCGGTTGATGTGGTCCAGCGCGTCCGGCGCCTTCGTGTCGTGGGCCTCGTCGAGCCAGCCCTTCGCACGAGCCTCCTCCAGCGCGTCTTCCCACCTGCCACCACTCTGGAGCGCGGAGTCCCAGTCATCCACGTCCGGCAGCGACACGTCGTCACCCAGGGGCAGGGTGTACGTCGTCTCGTCGAGCTTGCCGAGGTAGCGGATGAAGGTGGCGCAGAAGTAGAGGAACTGGAGGCGCGGGTGCGGCAGCGCATAGAAGGTCTGCGCGAACATCCGAGCCTCCGCGCGCAGGCCAGGGAACCGCTCTTCCATCGGCGCCATCGCCGCGCGAGGCACCAGGTCTCCAGGCTCGCGTCCCCACAGCTCCTCGTAGATGGCGAGGTAGAAGAAGAACATCGGCGAGACTTCGCCGCCGCCCTGCGTGCGCTGGAACCCGCGATACACCCGGCACAGGTCCTCCGGGTGCGTGCGGCCCACGAACTCGTTCACCTGGAGGTCGTAGAAGAGGTTGGTGAGGGACTGCTTCAGGCCGGGGAGCAGCCGCTGCTCCATGACGCGCAGCTCCGCGTCCCAGCCCAGCGTGTGCGGGAAGCGCGCGTGGTGGCCGATTTCGTGCGCGAGCACCGCCATCAAGCTGTCCGCCGCGCCCATGGACTCCAGCAGCTCGAAGTGGACGAAGACCTGACGCTTCGTGAGGTCGATGTACGCGAGCGGCTCGTTCGCGTGGTCCGCGTCCGGCCGGAAGGGGACGTGAGGCTCCGGAGGGCTGAGCCGCACCTGCACGTCCCACAGCGCCAGCGCGTCCCGCCAGCATCCCGCGATGTGCTCTGGCGTGAAGCGCGACGTGCTCATACGGGCACGAGCACCACGACGTGCTGCGAGGTGTCCAGCGTGCCGGCGGCGCGCCAGTCATTCGTCACGGTGGCGAACCAGGAGTCCACGCGCGGGTCCCTCCACGCGACGGTGGACAGGTGCGGGCTCTGCTGGAGCGTCACCTCGGGGGTCTCGCGACAACCCATGGCGCCGAGGGGAATGGGCGTGTCCGACAGGAGCAGGCCCTGTGTCGCGGCCTCACGTCCGGCGATGGCGTGGCGGTGGCGGTCGTGCACGCACAGCACCGTGGGCGCCAGGAAGTGCAGGGGGCCGGGCAGGAAGCGGCTGTCCTCTCGGGACAGGTCCACGAGGAAGGGCTGGGCCTTGTCGCCGAGCTTCATCGCGGGAGGCTCCATGGCGAGCGCGGCGGTTTCTCGCAGGCGCTCCTCGATGCCCGTGAGCGAGCCGAGCCGCTGGCTCACGCGATAGAAGATGCGCTGCACCCACGGTGGAGCGGACTCCAGGTTTTCGCCCACGTTCCACAGCTGCGCGAGCACGCCGGCGCGTTGGGCCTCGGGGACACCCGAGAGCAGGCGGGGGACCAGGTCCGTCCACGCGAGGGTGAAGAGGTTCTGTCGGCCCGCGGTCGCCGGGTACAGGTAGCCCAGTCCGATGGCCTCGGCGCCCAGGCGCAGATATGCGCGCAGCAGGTCCTCTGCGTCGGCGGGGGAGGCGCCTGTCTGGGACAGGGACTCTCCGAGCTTCCGCGCGGGTCCTTCGAGCAGGGCGCGCCACAGCTCGGAGTCCCACCGCACGTAGCGGCCACGGGCGCTGGCCTCCAGCTCGTCCGCGAAGCCGCTCATGGCTGGCCGCCCGGGTTTTCCTTCAGCCACGTCGCGTAGTTCCGGTAGCGGCTGTACATGGACTTGAGGTGGATGAGGTCCTCGTAGACGGGGCCGGACAGCTCCTGTTTGGTGAGCAGCTCGTTCATCAGCGCGGTGACGGTGGTGAGGCGCTTCTCGGTGGTGCGCAGGTCGATGCCGGACAGGCCCTTGTCCAGCTCGGTGCGCAGCACGCCGACCTTGCGGCGGATGGGCTCATGCTTGTCGTAGTGGCCCATGGCCATGTCGAACATGTTCCGAATCCAGGTGACGCGGTCCTGGAGGAGCATCTTGTTGCCGCGCACCTCGAAGAAGGCGCTGCGGGTGTTGGGGACGAGCTTCTCGTGCAGCACCCACGGGGCGATTTGACGGAAGTCCTCCAGCTCCACGGTGCCGTGGCCTCGGAAGAAGGCGAGCGCCTTCGCGTAGTGGAGGATGGTCTGGTAGGCGCGCACGCTGACGCCGTTCTCCGTCTGCGTGCAGAGGTGCACCTTCTTGTCGAGCGGGCACTGCTCGTTGCACACGGCGGCGACCGTCTGCCCCGCGAGCTTGAGGGTGTCCTTGTGTTTGAACTCGAAGCGGGGCGAGGCCATGCGGCAGAAGTCGAGCTGGCCCAGGAAGAAGGCGATGCGTTCGAGGACGTTTCGCGGCACTTCCACTTCGAGGATGGAGGCGTAGGCGCGCTCCAGCTCGCCGGGGGTGAAGACGATGTCCTTGGGGAGCATCTCCTCGGGGGATTTGTCGGCTTCGATGCGCTGGAGGAGGGTGTCGATGAAGTTCGAGTTGAAGGGGACGGCGCGGACGACGACGTCGATGCGGTCCTTGAGGGCGTCGATGACCTGGAAGGTGCCGCCGCCCTGGTCGTCATTGGCGGTGAGGAACCAGGACGAGCGGCCGGTGTAGACGTACTGGTCCATCATCTCCGCGTAGCCCTCGGCGAGGAGGGAGAGGAGGGCGGACTGCGTCTTGGTGGGGATGCGGTTGTACTCGTCGATGATTTTGACGCGCTGGGTGATCCACTTGCGCCAGCTGACCTTGACGGCGGAGAGGTCCTCCGCCTTGAGCATGTCGGAGGGGAGGGGCGCGCCGAGCAGGTCGGCGATGGAGAGCTGGGGGTGGCCGCGCTGGATGGAGCGGTGGATGTCCTCGCGGGACATGCCGGACAGCAGGGCCATGAGGATGGCGGAGGTGGTTTTTCCGCGGCCGGGGCCGCCGATGAGGAGGGCTCGGCGGCAGGTGAAGAGGGTGAGCAGGGGGATGAGGACGAAGGAGCTGTAGCTCATGTCCTCGGGGAGATGGAGTTCGTCGCCGGTGGCGCTCTTGAGCGAGGCGGCGTGGCCGAACTCGATGTCGTAGTAGGGGCAGATGACGGCGTTGTTGGTGATCCACCAGTACGCCTGCCGCATCTTGTCGTGGAGGCTGCCGCCGTCACGCTCGGAGAGGTGGACGTTGAGCCCCTTGTCCACCGACGCGCGCCCGGAGAGCAGGCGCGACACCCAATCCTGATTGGCCATGCGACGCACAGCCTAGCATCCGGGACGTGAGGTGGGGTGCACTCACAGCGTGACGAGGCCCATCCGCGCGGCGCGGACGACAGCTTCGGTGCGGCGCTGGACGCCCAGCTTTCCGAGCACCGCGTTCACATGGAACTTGGCCGTGTGCTCGCTGATGGAGAGCCGGTCCGCGATGGCCTTGTTCGACAGGCCCTCCGCCAGCAAGGCGAGCACCTCCCGCTCACGCGGCGTGAGCGCATCGGGGCCGAGGGCGCTGCTCCCTGGGGCGGCCGTTCTCGTGGACGTCCTCAGCTCGGAGAGTCCTGGGTCGAACACCACGAGCCCTCGTGCCACCGCGAGCAGCGCCGCCGTGAGCGGCATGGGCGCCACGTCCCGGAACAACAGCCCCTTTGCACCCGCCGTCAGAGCCAGCTCGCCCGCTGCCTCGTCCGCCACCAGCGCGAGCACGGGCGCTCCCAGGTCCGGGGCCTCCACGCGTGCTTCCGCCTCCGACGATATGCGCAGGCCCGTGTCCCAGAGCACCACGTCAAAGGCGTCACCCCGCATGGACTCCAGCTCGACCTGAGTGCCGGACGCCACCGTCAGCAGCTCGCTCCCCTGGTCGCCGAGCACCCGTGAGAGCGCACCCCGAGCCAGCGGGTCTTCCGCGACGAGCGCGAGACGCAACGGGACGAGGGGGGCATCCAACACGGAACCTCTTCATTAACCAGGGAGTCTGCACTCCGCTCGGGGCAACATCTCCAGCCGCCAGCGCGCACCCCTCGAGAGGTCACGCCCCGCTCGCTGCCTGTCCATGAAGTAGTTTGAAGAGATGCCTGGAGCTACGTGGCCGCTCAGACTTCCACGAACTTCGCCCCTGTGACTTTCGCGCGCTCCAGGGCCACCTTGAGGTCCTCGGTGATGACCAGGGCGATCTCCCACCCCCAGGTGCGAAAGACCTTCGCGCCGCCCAGCTTCGTGCGGTCGATCCGCATCCCCGCCACGCTGCGGTACTGACCGAGCTTGTCCGGGCGCTCATCCTCGGGCTGCCAAATCAGAATCTCTCTCGAGGCCTTGTCATCGATGCACCGGATAAGTTTCGTGGCGATGAGCATGACATGCTGTTCCGGGCGACCTTCGACATCGACGGGTATCAATTGCACATCATCGGGCGCCAGCTCCGCGAAGAGGTTGGCCACCCTGACGTGAACAATCGGAGCCATGGCAACGCCGGCCGTACAGTAGTCCAACCACCTTCCAGGCTCTTCAATGGGAAACGTCAGGCGACTCGCAAGCTGGATGGGCCGCCCCTTGGCGAACTGCCAGATGTCCTCGACCTCGTTGCCCGTCTCATCCAGCGGGTCTCCTAGGGACCAGTTCCCAGCCTGCACGTCTTGGTTGAGCCTGAAGTATCGAGACTGATTCGGCATGGTGGACTTCCTAGCGACCTCACAGGCCCTGAGTCAAAAGCGTGTGGATCTCTGTTCCTTTCGTCAGCACTTCCTTGGCAAGCTTGCGCAGCTCCAGGGTGAGGGACTCCCTGCAAACTTCCACCTTTCGGCACTCTCCCAAGGCCTGCCTCAGTCGCTCATGGACGTACTCGTGATACCCCTGGGAATGCGGCCCCTTGTGGCCCGCGACTTCGACAATATTCTCGGAGTCCTTCAACTTCATCCCGGCTCTTGCGAACAGCTTCCTGAATATTGGCGTCCATGGCCCGCCGCGCGCGGCGGAGACATCGTTCTTGTTCGTGGCGATGTGATGACGCTCGCTACGGCTTCTCCGGCTCGCCATGGCCACGGCGTTCGGGGCAAGCGCAATCGTGAACCCCTCCGCCGTCAAGGCGACCGAACTCACGCTGCCCACTGCCGCGTACTGGAAGCCCGCTTGAGACTCCACGGCCATGGCCGCCTGGGCGGAGCCCGGCAACCCCGCTGACTTCGCCGCCAGCCCCGCCGTGTTCCCGATGGCCACCGTGGCCAGCATGACGAAGACGCGCGCCGCGTTCTTTCCGAGCACCTCGCCGTACGCCTCACCCGCTGCGTGGAGTTGCTCGAAGCTCGTCGCCCTGTCCACCTGGCGCACCAGCGTCAGCCACCCGTCCAGCATGCTCCACACCGTGTCCACGCCCAGGTAGGCGATGAGGCAGGCCGTCAAGGTGGCCGCCACGCCTTTACTCACCGGCTCGGGCAGCGACCACAAGAGCAGGTACATCGTCGCGGAGGCGGCGATGCCAGCCACGACTGCCTGGGGGTCCGTCATACCCTCCAGTGCTTCGGAGGTCTCCTCCCACACCGAGTCCATGGCGATGGCCAGGGCCCAGGTGTACTTGCCATCGCTGGCCAGCAGGGGGCCCTCATCCAGCAGGCGCAAGCAGTCCCCGGGTCGGTCCTTCCGCTTGCACCACTGGCCGTAGGCGCGCGTCAGCGCCTCGTCCGCGTAGTCCTCCAGCAGCCGGGGACCGTCCACATCCCCTCCACGCTGGGGGATGAGTCGTGAGGACCCACGCTCATACCCGTACACACCACTGCGGGACGGAACGCCGAAGCGCTCCCGTGCGACCTGCATGGGATTGCGAGAGGGAGGAACGTCCCGAGCGAACTCCACGAGGGCCTCCTCGAATTCGTCGTCTTCGAGTTCAGCCGCACTCACTTCCGCGTCAGGCTCCTCGTGAGGGGTGACGAGGAAGGAGTCCTCTCCGGTCTCAAGTCGCACGACTCGACTCGTCGCGCAGCCGGTGACGGCCATCAACAGGAGCAGCGACACCACCCAACGAAGCGTCATGGTAGGCCCCGGCAAGAGGCCCGCGGCGAGGCGGGCACAGCCTGGCAGTACCAGACGGCGCTGACAGGCGACTCAAGGAGTAAGTACCCCAGGGCACCTGGGCGCTACGTGTCCGCTCAGACTTCCTCGAACTTCGCCTCCGTGACTTTCGCGCGCTCCAGGGCCACCTCTCCTCGACCATGAAGAAGTTTGGGTACTGTCCACGGTGGCGAAGGTGTCAGGAGGAACTCGAAGCCATGGTGAAGCGCCTCTATCCGCGAATCTTTCTGGCCGTTGTCCTGTTTTCCACCGTGTCCCAAGCGGCGTCCCCGTTCCTGAAGCCCGGTGACGAAGTCGTCGAACACGTCCGCAAGCGCTTCTTCGACGCGAAGCGCGGCGAGGCCTGGGCCACGAAGCACCAGGGCTACGGCGCCGCCGCCACCAGCGCGGAGGACTTCGCCCGCCTCACGCGCGCCGCCCTCGCCGAACTCAACGCCTCACACACCGCCTTCTACCCACGCGACAGCGAGGGCTACGCCGGCCTCTCCGCCATCTTCCAGCGCTACCTCAAGCTCCCGAAGTACGAAGCCCCGAGCATCGGCGCCGATGTCATGGAAACCCCCGAGGGCTTCTTCGTCCGCCACGTCTTCGCCAACGGCCCCGCCGCCAAGGCCGGCCTGCTCCGCGGCGACCGGCTCGTCTCCGTCGAGGACAAACCCTTCACCTCCGTGACGGCCCTTACCCGACGCGTCGGCAAGCCCACGCGCTTCTCCGTCGAGCGCACCCACGGCGCCACCCCGCTCACCCTCACCCTCACCCCTCGACTCATCAACCCGAAGGCCGAGTGGCTCGACACCCAGAAGGCCAGCTCGCGCATCGTCGAACGCGGCGGCCGTCGCGTGGCCTACCAGCAGCTCTACTCGTGCGCCGGCCCCGAACATCAGGACCTGCTCGAGGAAACCCTCGCCGGGGACTTCTCCGCCGCGGATGCACTCGTCATCGACTTCCGCGATGGCTGGGGCGGCTGCAATCCCACCTTCCTCAACCTCTTCAATCGCACCGTCCCCGTCTTCACCGGCATCAGTCGCGAGGGCCGTCGCAACGACTGGTCCGCCACCTGGCGCAAACCCGTCGTCCTGCTCGTCAATGGCAACTCCCGCAGCGGCAAGGAGATGGTGGCCCTCGTCATGAAACAGCACGCCCTGGCCACCCTCGTGGGACAGCGCACCGCCGGCGCGGTCCTCGCGGGGACTCCGCTGCGTCTGTCCACCGGAGACCTGCTCTACCTCGCCGTGGAAGACGTGGAGGTCGATGGCGTGCGACTCGAAGGCCAGGGCGTCCCCGTGGATGTCGAGGTCCCCGACTCACTGGCCTTCGCCTCAGGGAAGGACCCGCAGCTCGACAAGGCCCTCGACGTGGCGTCGGTCGCGCTCTCCCCGCGCTGAACCCGCTTCAGTGCCTCCAACTGCCGTACAGGTACGCGAGCCCCGCCGCGAGCACCACCAGCATGCCCAGCACGCTCCACGTCACGATGGAGCACCCCGGCGTGGACCGGGAGATGACGGGCAGCTTCTGCGTCTTCAGCTCCTCCACGAGCTGCGACAGTCGCCCCGTGTCGTAGCTCACCGGCTCACCCGTGCGAATCTTCCGCCCGAGCTCCTTCAGCGACTCCTCACCGAAGAAGCGCTCCGAGAGCAACAGGCTGCGCGCCTGGAGCATCCGGTCCGTCCCACCGCGAGCGGGGTCCAGTCCGCAGCCATCACAAGGCTCGAAAGCGCCTTCCTTCGTTTCGCCGCATCCCACACAGACGGCCACGCTCATGCCCCCATCCTAGCGCGACCGCCCAAGCCCTTGGTCAAGCCAACGTGACGCCGTGCCCCACCGCCTCCGCGTCCAGGTGCAGCCTCGCGCCCTCGTAGCGCAGCCCTCCCTGGAACGGATGCCGCGCGATGAACAGCGGCGTGTCCAGGTCCGCATACGTGAAGCCGCCCAGCCCCGCCGCCAGATGCGCCGACGCGCTCATCGCCAGCACGCTCTCCACCATCCCCCCCACCATCAGCTCCAGCCCCGCCGCTCGCGCCAGGCTCCACATCGTCAGCGCCTCCACCACGCCGCACTTCATCGTCTTGATGTTGATGCCGTGCGCCGCCCCCTCGCGGATGAGCCGCAGCACGTCCTTCGCCGAGCGCGCTGACTCGTCCGCACAGATGCGGACTTTCGAGCGCCGAGCGACTTCCGCCATGCCCGCGAAGTCCGACGCCGGCACCGGCTGCTCCAGGAGCGCGAGCGGCACGTCCGCCCGCTCCAGCTCCTTCAGGAACGCCAGCGCCTCCGCCACGTCGTAACCGCCATTCGCATCCGCGAACAGTCGCGCCTGGGGCGCCACCTCGTGAATCGCCACCATCCGCGCCGCGTCCTCGTCCGGCGCCAGCGCCCCCACCTTCACCTTCAACGTGGTGATGCCCCGCTTCAGGATGGCCCGCGCCGACTCCGCCGCGTGCGGCACGTCACCCGCCGTCACCGTCATGTCGATGTCCAGCGTCGTCCCCGCGCCCCCGAGCATCACGTACAACGGCACACGGTGATGTCGCGCCAGCGCATCCAGCACCGCCATCTCCACCCCCGCGCGCGCCGCCGGCGCCAACGCGAGCCCGTCGCCGAGCCACTCCGACAACGGCCTCCACGCACGCACGTCCTTGCCCAGGAGCCCCGCGTGCACATGCTCCAGCGCCGCGAGCGTGCTCGCCTGCGTTTCTCCGCTCACCGCTGGAAACGGCGCCGCCTCGCCCAGCCCCACCGTGCCATCCGCGAGTGTCAGTCGCACCAACACGTTCTGTGCGACGTGCTGCGCCCCCGTGGCGATGGCGAAGGGCTCCGTCAGCGGCAAGTCGAGCGGCGTGAAGCGGACAGCGGTGATGAGCGTGGGCGTCATGTCGAGAGGCGCATCCTGGTCCGCTCCCTGGAAAGAAGGGGACACGCGAGAGGTAGGTTCATCGTATTCAACCCGGTGCTCCCAGGTGTCAGGGAGGCAGATGTGTGCCTCGCAGCCTCGGCTTGTGCCTGCAGCCCTTTCATGGCGACATGCGGGGACTCCGGACGTTTCCAGGAATTGCGGCCCCGTGATGGGGTTCCGGAGCTTTGCCTCCGGGTGACGTGGAAGCCCGGAGTGGGCGGGGCATGTCGGCGACGGACACGAGACAGGCAGTCCCGGGCGCGGATGCGCTGCTGGATGCGCTGGAGGAAGCGGAGCGCCATGACTCGGAAGGGTGCATGGTGTTGCGTGCCGTCCGCGACGAGTCCGGCGTCATCACCGACTTCGAGTGGCTCTGGTCCAACCCCGCCGCGTCGCGAGCGCTGGGCCGGGGCACCGACACGCTGCGCGGCCTGCGGCTGAAGGACATCTCCCCCATCGCGGGTCTGGGTGGACGGCTGGCGGTGCTCAAGCAGGTGGTGGAGTCCGGCCGGCCCGCCGCGGACAGCTTCCCAGAGGGCGACGCGTGGTTGCTCGGCACCGCGGTGCCGCTGCGGGACGGCGTGCTGTTGCGCCTGCGCGATGTCACCAGCGCCCTGCGCATGGAGGAGGGGCTGCGCGACACGCTGGACTGGGTGCGCGACGTGCTGGAGAGCACGCCCGAGGCCTTCTTCACCGTGGATGCGGAGTGGCGCATCACCTACGTCAACAGGCAGGCCGCCGAAATCACCGGTCGCACGCAGGAGCAGGTCTTCCGGAAGCTGTTGTGGCAGGCGTGCCCGGAGCTGGTCGGCACCTTGTTCGAGCGCGAGCTGCGCCGCGTGGCCGCCGAGGGCTCCTCCACCATCTTCGAGGTGCGCACCGCGCCGGACCGCTGGCACGAGGTGCACGCCTGGTGCTCGGGGCAGAACGTCTCCGTCTTCTCGCGCGACATCACCGGCAAGAAGCGCGCGGAGGCGGAGCGCGATGCCCTGCTGACGCGAGAGCACTCCGGCCGGCTGGAGGCGGAGGCCCTGGTGCGCGAGCGCACCGAGGAGTTGGTCGCCGCGCGCGAGCGCCTGGTGCAGTCGGAGAAGCTGGCCATGGCGGGCCAGCTCGCCGAGGGCGTGGGCCACGAAATCAACAATCCGCTCTCGTACGTCAGCGGCAATCTCCAGTTCGCGCTGGAGCAGTTGGAGCTGTCGATGGAGGGGGGCATCCTCGGCAAGAACGCGCCCCTGGCCGAGGCCCTGGAGGCGCTGCGAGAGGCCCGTGAGGGCGCCGAGCGCATCCGCGTCATCGTCCGTGACTTGCAGACGTTCGCCCGCGCGGATGAGCCGCACCTGTCCCCGGTGGACGTGCACGCGGCGCTGGAGTTCGGCCTCTCCATGGCCATGCCGCACCTGCGCTACCGCGCGGAGGTGGAGCGGCGCTTCGCCGAGGTGCCCACCGTCATGGCGCACGAGGCGCGGCTGGGGCAGGTGTTCCTGCACCTGCTCGTCAACGCGGCGCATGCGATTCCGGAAGGGGACTTCACCCGGCACCGCGTCACGCTCTCCACGCGCGTGGAGGGGCCGTGGGTGGTGGTGGAGGTGGCGGACACGGGCCACGGCATGACGCCCGAGGTCGCCGAGCGCGTCTTCGAGCCGTTCTTCACCACGCGCGCGGTGGGTGAGGGCAGCGGGCTGGGGTTGTCCACCAGCCTGGGCATGGTGCGCAGCATGCGTGGCGAGCTCACCGTCAACACGACGCCGGGCGTGGGCAGCACCTTCAGCGTGCGCCTGCCGATGACGGAGGCGATACCGGACGCGGTGACGAAGGGCTCCACGCAGGAGGTGCCCGAGCGCAAGCGGGTGCTGGTGGTGGACGACGAGCCGCAGCTCGCGTCGCTGTTGCGGCGGCTGTTGGGGCAACACCACGAGGTGGTGGTGAGGCACAGCGGGCGGGAGGCGCTGGCGCTCTTGGAGCAGGACGCGGACTTCGACCGTGTCTTCTGCGACCTGATGATGGCGGACGTGACGGGGATGGACCTGCACGCGGAGCTGTTGTCGCGCGGGCCGGAGCTGCTGTCGCGCTTCGTCTTCATGACGGGCGGCGCGTTCACCGAGCGGGCGCGCGCGTTCCTGCAGACGGTGCCGTTGCCTCGAATCGAGAAGCCGTTCGACCCGGGGACGCTGCGGGCGCTGGTGGAGGGAGCACCTCCGCGCGCCAGGGCCTTGGGGCCGCTGGCGCGCGTGGCTCGGAGCGGGTGACTACAGCTTCACTTCCTCGCGGTCCGGGTGGGTGATGTACCCGGTGCCGGCAGTGACGAGCTTCTCCATCAGCTTGTCCAGGCCGTTGGAGCGCGCGAAGGCCATCTCGTTCTTGGTGACGCCCACGAGCGTGAGCAGTTGCACCTTGCCGCTGGGCAGGGCGAAGTGGTCGGGGCGGGACGGGTCCCTGACGAAGACGAAGCCTCCCAGCTTGGAGTCTCCGCCGTCGAGCGTGCCTTCCACCGGGTAGCGGTGGTTGAGGGCGAAGGCGCGCATCGTCACGAGGTTGTAGGCCATCATGTCCAGCAGCCGGAACACGGGCCACTTGGCCTGCTCTGGCGTGTGGATGACCATCTCGTAACCGATGCCACTGGGTGTCTCGTCGGTAATCTCGTCACCTGGGGCCACGGTGAAGGGATTGGACAGCCCGCTGGTGACATAGGTCCAGTAGGGGTAGTCCGGGCTCGGCGGCGCGGCGCGCACGCCCATGGGGCCCCAGTTGGGGTCCGCTTCACCTTCTACTTGTGCGAGGTCGCTCTCCATCCAGGCCTGGATGGCATCCGTCTGGTCGAGCGTGAAGACGCCTTCATCAATGGCGCCGAACATCTTGGGGTACTCGACTTCATCGCGGTCAGCCCAGCAGTCTTCGTACCACTGGATGAAGTCTTCGTCCGTCTCCGGTGCTTTCATGACGGGCCCACTCTAGAGGGTCACCCCGGTTTCTCAACTTCCCCGTGAGGGTTCCCCCTCGGACCTGGCAGGTGGGAAACAGGGGCCCTCCCTCCCGGCCGCCCCCCGAGGCCGCGGGGAAGGCGGGGGTCGCTGGCCTGTCTCCCCTCGGGTGGGATAGGCGGGGGGGCGAGGTCTCCGCCCGGGAGGGCCACGTGGAGCATGCGTTTCGAGGAGTCGTGTCGGGGGGCTGCATCCGTGACGAGCAGGAGCTGATGCTGGTCGTCAGCCACCCCCATCCGGACAATGACTTCGGAGGCGGGCCGGGCCCGGTCGGGGAGTGGAACCAGCCCGTGGACGCGGAGGCGTACCAGGACCTGGTCGACTCCGGCTCCGACCCGGACGACGCCAGGTTCGAGGTGGATGATTACCAGCATGTAGCGGTGCGCACGGCGGGCGCGTGGACCCTGGAGCAGGTGGTGGTGGTGGGGACCATCGACGCCCTGTGTCGACTGGGAGCCAACCGCCATGGGGCGTTGGTCTCGTATGGCGGCTCGGCGCACTTCGTGGCCATCCGTTCGAGCGAAAGCGGGAAGTGGGAGTCGCTGGAGTACGAGGGCGTTCCTGAGGGGCTGGTGGAGACGCGGGTGTGCTTCAGCGGTGAGGCCATCGTGATGGCGGGGAGCCGAGGTTTCGAACTCGACTCGCCCGCGGAGGTGGGGCTGCTCGTGCGTGTCGAGGGAGCCATGCGCTGGACGCAGTCGCTGGGGCAGTTGCCGGGGCGGGTGCTCGCGCTGGACAGCTGTCCAGGGGCGGCTGGGGCGCGGGTGCTCTATGCGGGCGGAAGGAGCCTCTGGATGCATGGGGAGGGCGGCTGGCGCGAGGTCCACTCGTTCCCGCGCGGGGAGGTGTCGTTCGTGCGGTGTTTCCCCTCGGGTGAGGTGATCGCCGGGACAACGCAGGGGGACGTCATCCTGGGCACGGCGGAGGCGTGCCGCGTCGTCGCTCGCGTCGGCCGCATCCATTCGGCTGAGCGGTGGGGCGGCGAGTTCTATGTGGCGGACGAGGAGAACGTCTATCGCGTGGATGCCTCGGGCTTCGAGCGGTGCGCTGTGCCCAAGGAGTCGTCCGTGGCGAGGAACGTGTCCGACGTGGGCATGATCGTCGTGGGGAATGACCGGCTGTGGCTGGCCGGGAGCCACGTGCTGGCTTCGAGCACGGATGGGAAGCGCTGGACGACGCACCCGGTGCGGTGAGCCGAGGAGCGTTGCGTGAGCTCGAGGACCTCGGGCTCCCGGTGGTTCATCATGCCGGCTGGGTTCGTGCCCGCTATCGAGGCCGGGCCGCGAGGAGCGTCGACGTGCCTATCAAGATGACCATCCGTATCAGAAACGAGCTTGGGCGCCCCGCATCTCTGGTCCTCGAGCCCTGGGGAGAAGTGGCTCCGCTGGCGGCCGGGGAAGAGGTGGACATTCATGCCCAGGGACCTGGACCTGAAGAGGTGCACGACGGCGGATTCGTGCAGGTGGATATGACCGCTGACGGAGTCAACGTCTGGGGATGGTCTGGCTCCATCTTGGAGATTGCACGACCCACGGGAAAGTGAGGTCTCACCCCGTCTGGATTTTCGGCAGGGGCCAGGGCTTGAGGCCTGAAATCTGCTCGGCCTCTTCCACCGCCATGTTCAGCCTTGCCCGCTCGCGCCGCACGTAGTCGCGCACCGCGCTGTCCAACCTGCGGTCGAAAATCACATGCGCGCTGTGTACCGCCGTGGGCTCGAAGCCCCGGGATACCTTGTGCTCGCCACCCGCGCCCGGCTCGAACACCTTGCGGCCCGCTCGGATGCAGTCGTCCACCGAGTGGTACAGACACACGTGGAAGTGCAGGAACGGGTGCTCCTCGATGCTCCCCCAGTAGCGTCCGTAGAGCCGCTCCTTCGTCGCCAGGTTGAACGCCCCCGCGATGACCCGGCCCTCGCGCACCGCCTCCACCATCTCCACCGAGTCCGGCATCGCCTTGAAGACCCGCGAGAAGAAGTCCGGCGTGAGCTGCACCCGGCCCCACGAGTGTCGCTCGCACGTGGCCTCGTAGAACTCAAACGCGCGCTTCGCATGCGCCTGTGTCAGCTCCGCGCTTCGTACCGTGCGCAGCGTGATTCCCTGTGTGGCCGCCGCTGCTCGCTCGCGCTTGAGCTGATGTCTCCGCTTGGAGTCGAAGCGCGACAGGTAGTCGTCGTAGCTCGCGTAGCCCGGGTTCTTCCACTGGAACTGGAGCGTCACCCGCCGCGCCAGCCCCTGCTCCTCCAGGAAGTCCGCCTCTTCGTCCGTCGGGTAGAGGATGTGCACCGAGGAGCACCCCGCCTCCTGCGCGCTCTCCACCGCGGCGATCAGCAACGCCTTGCGCAGCGCGGGTATGTCCTCGCCCTGGGCGATGAGCATGCGCGGCACCGTGGCCGGTGACAGCGGCCCTCCGACGATGAGCTTCGGGTAGTACTCCACGCCGAGCCGGGCAGCCGCGTCCGCCCACCCGAAGTCGTAGATGTACTCGCCCATGCTGTGGAACTTCCGGTACGCGGGCGCGGCGGCCACCAGCTTCGGGCCGCGCCATATCGTCAGGTGGTGCGGCGCCCAACCGGTCTCCTCGGTGGCGCTGCCGCTCTCCTCCATCGCCGCCAGCCATGCATGGCGCGCGAAGGGCGGTGCGTCCGGACCGGCGAGCGCGTCCCAGTCGGCGGCCGGGACGTCTGTCACTGCGTCGAGGATGCGGAGGCGGAGGGGAGTGTCTGTGGGCACGGGGGGCTGTTTTAACGCGCGCCGTGCGTTCTCGCCGCCTGGCCATGGGCTTGCCTTCGCCCGGCCCTGCTGGAACCGCCAGGAGGCCCGTTCGCCGGGGGAGGAGGCTTTCGGGCCTCTTCCCCTCGGTTCGGTTCACTCCCGGATACGACTGGCGGCTCAGGCCGCCCGGGCGGCGCCCGTGTCGTGCGCGGCCTCTCGGCGCGGCTCCGGCCACACCGCCCGCTGCGGCGTGGCGATGCGGATGACGCCCAGCTTCGCCAGCACGCGCATCACCTGCCACGTGGGGTCGATCTCGAACTTGCGCGCCGCGAAGTTCGGGCTGCTGCCGAACTTGTGGTGGTTGTTCTGGAACAGCTCACCCATGCAGAGCACCTCGACGGGCAGCGTGTTGCGCGACTTGTCGCTGCTGTCGAAGTTCCGGTAGCCGTACTTGTGCCCGCACCAGTTCACGATGGCGCCGTGCACCGGGCCCATCAGGAAGTGCACCGGCAACAGCAGGAACTGCCAGGGCGCCGTTGCGAAGGCCACGTAGAACGACGTGTACAGCCCCACCCAGAACAGCGTCGCCACCCAGGACGTGCGCAGCGTGTCGTCCACCAACGGCCACTCGGGATAGCCGCCGAGGAACCGAGCCTCCGGCTGCCCGCGACCCGCCGTGTAGTCCTCGTAGCGCTTCTTCGTGTGCAGCATCATCCGGAACACGTCCGTGAAGAAGTGCGGCGAGTGCGGGTCCTTCTCCGTGTCCGAGAAGGCGTGGTGCTCGCGGTGCAGAATCGCGTAGGCCTTGGGCGACAGGTACGACGAGCCCTGCACCAGATACGTGAGCAGGTGCATCACCCGCTCCGTGCGCGGACCCATGGTGTACATGCGGTGCGCGGAGTACCGGTGCTGGAAGAAGCTCTGGAAGAAGACACAGAGCAGCCAGTGCGAGACGAAGAAGACGAGGACGGCCATGGCGCTTTCCCGGTTCGGTGTCAGAACCCGGGTAACACCCCCCATGTCATGGCCACGTCATCACCGGCCGGAAGTTGCTCCCCGGTGACGACCGGGTGAGCCCTGACTTCATGCCGCCATCAGTCGGACGCGCTGCGCCAGGGCATGACGCGCGGTGACAGGGGCTCGATTTCCGGTACGGAGCACCTCTCACATTCATCGACAGGGGTGCACACGTGGAGCGGGCCGACATCGTCAAGCTGGACAAGGGGCACGTCTGGCACCCGTACACCGCCATGGAGGCGTACATCGCGGGGACGGACCCGCTCGTCATCTCCCGTGCGGAAGGGCCCTACCTCTTCGACGTGGATGGCCGGCGCTACCTCGACGCGAATGGCTCCTGGTGGGTGTCCACCCTGGGCCACCGCCACCCGCGCCTCCTGCGCGCCCTCACGGAGCAGGCGGGCCAGCTGCCCCATGTCTCGCTCGCGGGCATCACCCACGAGCCCGCCGCCGCGCTCGCCTCGGAGCTGGTGGCGATGGCCCCCGGCGCGGACCGCCCGGAGCTGCCCACAGGTGAGCGGCTGACGCGCGCCTTCTACTCCGACAACGGCAGCACCGCGGTGGAGGTGGCCATCAAGATGACCGCCCAGTACTGGGCGCAGAATGGCCAGCCTCGCCGCACGCGCTTCATCACCCTGTCCGGCGCGTTCCACGGAGAGACCATCGGCTCCACCAGCGTGGGTGGCGTGCCCCTGTTCCGCGAGGTGTTCGGGCCGCTGCTCTTCGACGTGGTGCATGTGCCGTCTCCGGCGGAGGAGGGCGGCTGGGAGCGCGCCTTCGCCCAGGTGCAAGCCGCGCTGCGCGAGCACCCGGACGAGATTGCCGGCGTCATCGTGGAGCCCATCATCCAGGGCGCCGCGGGCATGCAGATGTACTCGCCGGACTTCCTGCGCGCGGTGCGTGAGGCCACCCGCGCGGTGGACACCTTCCTCATCGCCGACGAGGTCTTCACCGGCCTGGGCCGCACCGGGGCGCGCTTCGCCGTGGACCTGGCGGGCGTGGTGCCGGACCTGCTCTGTCTGGCCAAGGCGCTCTCGGGCGGGCTGATGCCTTTCGCCGTGACGCTCGCGTCCGAGCGCATCTTCTCGGGCTTCCTCGGCGCGTCGTCGCGCGCGCTGTATTACGGGCACTCGTACTGCGGCAATCCGCTGGGCGCGGCCGTCGCTCGCGAGGTGCTCGCCGTGTATCGCGACGAGGACGTGCTGGGCCAGGTGGCGCGCAAGGCGCCGAAGGTGAAGGCCGCCTTCGAGCGCATGGCCGCGACGCTTCCCGGGCTCGTGCGTCCGCGCGCCATCGGCATGGTGGGCGCGGTGGACCTGGGCGGTGGGGGCTACCTCGCGAGCAGCGGGTGGCGTGTGTACGAGGCGGCTCGGCGACGCGGGCTCTACCTGCGCCCGCTCGGTGACACCGTGTACATCGCGCCCGCGCTCAACATCCCCGACGCCGCGCTCGATGAGTTGCTGGCGGGCGTGGAGGACTCGCTGCGCGAGGTGGCGCGCGGCTGACGGCGCGTCCCCGCGAGAGGCCTCGGCGCGCGGCGGGTGCCGGAGGTGATTCGGCTTGCGTCAGGAGGGCACGGTGGGTGACGGCGCCCCGTGCAAGGGCCGCTTCGGCGTGTCGTGGAGCCGAGGTGTCTCGGCCCGCGTCAGGACGGCCCGGGCGGTAGGACCGAGTCCGCGCGGGCGATGCGGCGCTCCTGTCGGAACAGGAGCATCTCCCGGACGAGAATCTGCACGGTGGCCGCGACGGGCACCGCCACCACCGCGCCGACGACACCCGCCAGCTCCGCGCAGAACAGCACCGCCAGCAGGATGAGCAGCGGGTTGACGTGCACCGTGCGACGGAAGACGAGCGGCGCCAGCACGTTGCCCTCCAACTGCCCGTACAGCACGAAGTACGTCAGCACCCCCAGCGCCATCCACATCCCGCCCGTCGCCCACGTCAGCAGCGTGATGAAGCCTCCCGCCACCACCGGTCCCGCGTAGGGCACCATGCTGGAGAAGCCACTCACGATGCCCAGCGGCAGGAAGTACGGCACGCCCAGCACCGCCAGCACGGTGGACGTGAGCAGCGCGTTGAAGGTGCAGATGAGCGTGAGCCCCGTCAGGTACCCGCCCGTGGCCCGGTACACGTTGCGCAACACGCGCACGTAGCGCATCCGGTGCTCCGGCTTGGGCAAATCCAACAGTCGCTTCAGCAGGCCGCCGCCGAACACCAGCATGAAGACGACGAGGAAGAAGACGCTGAGCGCGCCTCCCACGAGCCCCACCATGCTGCCAATGGCATGCACCACCAGCCCCGGCAGCGTCCCCGTGGCGAGCTCCGGCGTGGCGTCCTCGAGCTGCCGTGCCCAGCCCAGGTTCTGCAATCGCTCGTTCAGCCCCCGGAAGGGACGCGACTCGCGCACCTCCTGCCAGAGATGCGGCCACTGCACCACCAGCGCATCCACCTGCGCCGCCGCCGCCGGAATCACCAGCAACGCCAGCAGCGCCAGCACCGTCATCGCGGCGAGCAGCATCGTCGCGATGGCCAGCGCCCGAGGCATCTTCCACCGCTCCAGCCGCGAGACGCCGTGCTCCAACGCCAGCGCCAGCAGCGCCGCGATGCCCGTCAGCGTGAGTGCGACCCGCGTGCGCACCACCAGCACCACGAGCGCCAGCACCGCCAGCACCACGAAGCACACGGTGAACACCGTCTTCGGTGTCACCTGGGAGCCCTGTTTCGTTTCCCCCTGCTCCGCCACCGTACCCCCACGCGACAGACACCTCGCCTCGTGGGGGTATGCAGTGCCTCGCCTGGATGCCAGCCTCCCCGCCCGGAGGCGCCAGTGGATGTCAGGTCGACTCCACCCGCGCCCGGGACTTCCGGCATGGCGTGTTCATGCGCCGACAGTGACGATGACGCACGCGCCCCTTCTTGGAGAGGCGCGCCGCCCCGCGACGCACGACGTCAGTTGCGCGAGGGGAAGATGCCTTCCAGCGCGATGATGAAGTTGATGGCCAGGAACGGAGACATGTTGTTGTGCGGCTGGCTGCCGCCCGCGACTCCAATGGCCGCCGGGTTCATCGTCCCGTCGATGGGCGCGGCCCGGTAGTTGAGGACCGTCGCGGTGCTGTCCGCCGCCAGCACCACGCCGATGGGCGTCTCCGTGTCGCCCTGCTGCGAGCTGACGTTGAGGGTGTGGTTGTGCGCCGGCATCTGCGTCGAAATCAGCGTCACCGTCTCCGAACCTCCCTGCTCGCCCAGGGTCCGAGGCGACAGGCCAGGCCCCTGTCCCGGCTGCATCGGATAGCGCCCGCGCAGGTCCGGCAGCGCGAAGGTCGTCTGCCCGTTGCCTCCATACGTCGTGCCCAGGATGGAGAAGAGCGCGGTGTTCTGCGCGATGGAGAGCAGCTGGCCCTGGCAGAACGCCCAGCCGCGCGGAGCGAAGTTTCCCCCGAACAGCCGGATTTCACCGATAAATGGCTCGGACACGTGTACGCCTTTCGTTGCTTGAGTGTGTGTGTTTCACGCGAAACCCAGCACGTGTCGCTCTCCTGAGCAAAGCATCGGCCACACTTCTTTCATGGGTCGTTTTGGAGTCAGGCCCCGCTGTGGGACGCGTGCTTCCCGAGTGGGCATGGGGGTCTCATGTGTCCCGTGCCCCGTCGCGTCATGCGTTCCGGTGTGACGCGAGTCGCGTTCTGGAAGAACGCGGGGGAGGGCTGTTTCGCGTGAGCCGTTTCGAGCCACAATCCCTCACGCCCTGCTGAGTGGGGCGTGCACCCCGACACAATCCATCCTGGCTCGTGACTTGCTCTGTGCCTTGGCCCTGAGTTCCACGACGAGGAGACCACCCATGGCTCAAATGAACTGGCGACACCCCACGTATTGGACGCGGGGGTTCCGCGCGCTACCGGTGACGGCGTTGTTGCTGTTGTCCGCATGTGAAGAAGGACCTGAAGGTCCCCAGGGGCCTCAAGGCCCCGCGGGTCCCGCCGGTGCTCAAGGCGCCGCGGGTCCTGAAGGCGCGCAGGGTGCGCAGGGCGACCTGGGCCCCAAGGGAGACACCGGTGACGTGGGGCCGGCCGGTCCAGCGGGGCCTGAAGGTCCCGAAGGCCCCGAGGGCCCTCCGGGTCCCGCCAATGGACCGCGAGGTGAGGAAGGAAAGCCCGCGGTGGCTCGCACGACGCTGGAGCCGGCGGGTGCCAACTGCGCCACGGGTGGCGTGAAGCTGGAGGCGGGCGTCGACGACAACGAAGACGACGACCTGGATGACGACGAGGTGGATGTCACCAGCTACGTGTGCAACGGCGCGCAGGGACCGCAAGGCGTCGAGGGGCCGAGGGGCGACACGGGGCCGCAGGGCAACGTGGGCCAGCAGGGGCCCCAGGGACAGCAGGGCGTCCAGGGACAGCAGGGTGAGACCGGCGCGCAGGGCAACGTGGGTCCGGCGGGTCCGGTGGGTCCCGCGGGTCCGGTGGGTCCGCGCGGTGATACCGGCCCTCAGGGTGAGACGGGCCCGGAGGGGCAGCAGGGCGCCACGGGCCTGAGCGCGCTGGTGCGCACGTCGGCCGAGGCGTCCGGGGCCAATTGCGCCACCGGCGGTGTGAAGCTGGAAGTGGGCGTGGACGCCAACCGCAACAACACGCTGGACACCTCCGAGGTCAACGCGGCGCTGACGCGCTACGTGTGCGCGGGGCCGCAGGGGCCGCAGGGGTTGAAGGGCGACCAGGGTTCGCAAGGTCTGCAGGGACAGACGGGTCCGCAGGGCGCCGCGGGCATCCACTCGGTGGCGGCGACGGCGGCCGAGCCGGCGGGCGCGAACTGCGCCACCGGGGGTGTGCGGCTGCAGTTCGGGCAGGACTCCAACGGCAACGGCGTGCTGGATGCTGGCGAGGTCATCGCGGCGCTGACCCGGTACGTCTGCGCGGGGGCCCAGGGACCGCAGGGTGTCCCCGGTGCGCAGGGCACGCCGGGCACCACGGGTGCGACGGGCGCGACAGGCGCGACAGGAGCGACGGGGGCCACGGGGGCCACGGGCTTGCAGGGGCCGGCGGGTTCGACGGGTGTCTACGGTGACGGCTCGGGTGGCTTGCTCAACGTTCCCCTCGGCAACACGCTGGACCTCACCACGGTCGGTGGCTTCAACACCCTGGCGGGGCGGCAGCACCTCCAGTTCTCGACGGTGACCATCTCCGGCACCCTCATCCTCCCGAGCGGCACGGTCATCCGCTCCACGGGTGATGTCACCATCTCCGGAACCATCATCGTGGACCAGGGCACCGAAGACACCGGGACGGGCCCCGCGACGGCGGGCGTGTCGCGTGCCGCCGCTGGCGAGCCGCACAAGGGCCTGGGCTTGCAGCCGCTCCAGGGCGCGCAGCTCCTTCGGCCGGGTCCCCAGGGCGGTGGTTCTGGCGCGAAGGTTGCGGGGGTGAGTGGCGCCGGAGGTGGCGGCTCGCTGGTCATCCTCTCGCAGGGCAACGTGCGGGTGCAGCCGACCTCCGCCATCAACGCGAACGGCGACCCGGGTGGGACGTTGGGTAATACCCCTGGCGCCGGTGGTGGCGCGGGTGGTGTCGTCGTCATCGTGGGCAAGGCCAGCGTGACGGTGGGCGGCGCCATCCGTGTGGTGGGCGGTCGCGGCGGAGATGGCAACAACGCGGGCGGCGCTGGCAAGGGCGGTGGTGGCGGTGGCGGCGGTGGCATCATCCACCTGCTCTCCAGCACCAGTCCCACCGTGACGGGCACCCTCGACGTGAGTGCTGGCGCAGCGGGTATCACCGCTCCTCCCCAGGGTGCGAGCACCGCCGTCGCGGCGGGCGGTGGCGGCGGCGCGATGGGTGGTGACGGTGGCGATGGTGGTGCCACGGGCATCACGTCTGGCGCTGGCGCACCGGGCCTCTCCTTCCAGACCGTGACTCCCGTGCCGGAGAACATCTTCCTCTAAGCGGAGGAAGGCACATCCCGCTGTCCGGTCCTCACGGCCCGGCGGCGGGAGTCGGGGAGGAGGCCGGGTCGCTGGAGTGGCTCACCTCCGCCCTCTCGTGGGGCGCGCAAGAGTCCCGCGCCGTTTGCCTTCGGGGCTGACGGCGGGAGTCGGGGAGGAGGCCGGGTCGCCACGGGGGCGACCCACCTCGGTCCTCACGGGCCCACCAGGTGCACCGTGCCGTCCGGCTCTCGCGGCCTGGCGGTGGAAGGTTCGTAGGACGCAGTGAATCGCCGGACGGGCGGCTCGCGGACGAGTCGGGGGGACCGCTGGCATCCAGGCCATGGACGTGGCGCGAGCGGCCCCGTGCCGGTTCGTGGCTTCATCACCCGGGTCATTCGGATGACCCCGGAGCAAGCGCGCGGAGGCCCCCCTGGCTGTCTGTCTTCAGGGCCTCCGCGCGCTTCTTCGCCTTTCCCCGGCGACCGCCCGCGTGACGCGCAATCGGCGCGCGGCCCGTTCGTGTTCCGGGGGCATGGCGCGCTTCCCCCAAGCCGGGCCTTGTCGCCCTCAGCCCGCACATGACGCGGGCGTCCACTCCATGGCCACGTATGGAGAATCTTCCCGCGCGGGCAAAGCGCCAGGCTCCACCTGGAAGCCCAGGCGCGAGTACAGCCCGCGCGCGGGACTGTCATGGAGCACATGCAGGCGCACGCACACGCGTGCCTCGCCCGCGGCCTCCAGCAGCTCGCGCAAGAGCTGTGTGCCCAGGCCCCCGCCCCGGTGCGAGGACAGCAGCGCGATGTCCACCAGCCGCCACTCCTTCTCACCGCGCACCACCAGCAACCTGCCCGCCGGCTGACCGTCCACCAACACCACCCGGTCCTCCGCTGTCGGATACCGCGCGCCCCAGTCACGTCCCCGGGCCAGCCACTGCATTCGCAGGAACGCCTCGCGCTGCGCGGGTGTCCAACCCCACGCCGCCAGCTCGCCCTCCCGCGCGCTGACGTACAGGGCGAAGAGGAAGTCGTTGTCGGAGGGGGCGATGGGACGAGAAGCCAGGGGCACGGTGCCGCGAAGCATGTCCGCGCGGGCCACCACGCGTCCACCGCTCGACACCCCGGGCGGGCCTCGTCCGCCATCCGACGTGCCCGTGAAGCAACCGCGAACACCGACGTCCGTGGATTCGAGGTCCACACGTCAGACCTGGATGAGAGCTTCGGGGCAATCCCGACAGGAGCACGAGATGAAGAAGACGCGAGACCCTGAACTGACCCTGGCCCTCCAGGAGGCCCGCGAGACGGAGGACCGGTGGCGAGGGCTCGCCACGCGGTTGCTGGAGCTGGGGGATGACGCGATGGACGCGCAGTTGCTCGTCGCCTTCCGCGCCGCGCGCGAAGAGGGCGTCGTTCCTCCGGACGCGGGCTTCTTCCTGGTGGCCCACATCCTCACCGCCATGGCGGACGAGGCGCTGACGGAGGTACCGCGCGTCCAGCGGCTCGCGCTGGAGCTGGACCTGATGGAGCGCGAGTACGGCATGGAGGACGGCTGCTGGCAGGACGACGAGGAGCCGCCGCCGGAGGACTGGGAGGCCCTGCTCGCCGAATACGAGAACGCCTGCGACGAGGCCCGCGCCGCCTTCTTCCGCGCCTACGGCGAGGAGGACATGGCCCGGCTCTATGTGGAGGACCGCGTCTGCTTCCACCGCCGCTTCGAGTGCGGCCGCCGCTTCTTCCACGGCCTGCCCATGCTCCCCGAGCACCTCCACTGACCCACGCTCTTCGTGGAGCGGTGCGTCATTCTCGGGAGCTGATGAAGTGTGTCTTCGCGGAACGAGAAATCGAGAGGGGAAGATTTCCGGGGGGCTGCGTTCATCAGCGTGCCGACCGGGTCCGCCCATTTCGCGGGGTGTCCTTCCGCGCGTGTCTCCCCGCCCCAGCAGGGGCTGACACGTGCGCATCCGGAGGCGCTCGGGGGTTGTCCGTCGCGAGCCCGGTGTGGGGTTTCGCGGTGGAAGAGGGTGGAGGTGGGCCTGGGGGCCTGTCTTCGCCCTCGCCTGCGCTCGCGAGGCCACGATGACGTGGCGCGGCACAGCGTTACGGAAACTTTACGCTCACAATTCTGTCAATTAGGCGGGCTACAGGGTGGCGCAACGCGACTTTGATGCCCACTCTTGCGCGGCACTGGCGTTTTCCAACGTCGCACCCTATTTCGCCGCACGACTTCGGGTGGCGCCGAGCGGGCCGGAACGGAAGTCAATGCATACCAAGAAGGGTACAGAGACTCGAAACTCCAAGGCGAGTCTCTAGCGCGCGGCGCGCGTCTCCGAACGAAGTCCCCTCCAAGGGCTCGGGGCCGCGCGCCGCCGCACTTTTCTGGGCGGATTAGAGTGCGCCGCCATGACGACTTCTCAGGCCACCCGGCTGTTGGACCTGCTCTGGGAGCGCTACGCCTCCGAGGTGCCGTTTGCCCGCACCTTCGTGCAGCTCTCCGGAGGCAGCTTTCGCAATGACCATGTCGCGCTGCGCTCGCTGGCGCGGCCCGGGGGCGGCATCGCCCTCTTCTCGCGGCCCTTCGAGCGGCTGGGCTGGAAGCCCGCGGGGGCATACACCTTCCCCGACGCGCACCTGTCCGCCATCTACCTGTCGCACCCGGCGGGGCTGCCGCGCGTCTTCATCTCCGAGCTGAAGTCGGAGGAGCTGTCGCCGCGCGCCCGCGAACTGCTCGGCACGCTGCCGGACGATCCGCCGCCGCCCGAGGACGTGGACGCGCTGGCGGCGTGGTTCTGCTCGCCGCCGCCGCCGTCGGAGGCCGCGCTGCTGGAGCTGGAGAAGGAGTCGCAGTACGGCGCCTGGCTCCTGGCCTTCGGCCGCAAGGTGAACCACTTCACCGGCTCGGTGGATGACGTGGAGGTCTGGCAGCAGCGCATGCGGGATGCGGGCGTGCCCATGAAGGCGGACATCGAGGGCGCGCCGGGCACGTCGCTGCGGCAGACCGCCACCCAGGCCGCGCCGCTGTCGGTGACGCTGCGCGAGGGGGGCCGCCGTCCGTGGCCCTACGCGTACTTCGAGATTGCCCAGCGCGCGCCGGACTTCGACGGGTTTTTGGGGCCGCAGGCCCGCGCGCTGTTCGACATGACGAAGCGCTGAACGCTCAACGCAGCGAACGGATGACACGACAGGGATTGCCCGCCGCCAGCACATACGGCGGGATGTCCTTCGTCACCACGCTGCCGGCGCCGATGGTGACGCCCTCGCCGATGGTGACGCCCGCGACGATGATGGCGCCGCCGCCCACCCACGTCTTCGCGCCGATGGTGACCGGCCTGGCCAGTTCCGGGCCCTTGATGCGCTCGTCCGCGTCCAACGGGTGCGTGGCCGCGTAGATGTGCACGTTGGGGCCAAACGACACGTCGTCACCAATGGTAATCTGGTTGCAATCCAGGATGACGCATTGGAAGTTCATGTAGACGCGCTCGCCCAGGGTGATGAAGGTGCCGTAGTCGCAGTGGAAGGGCGGCTCGATGTAGCAGCCCGTGCCCCGCTTCCCGATGAGCTGGTCGAGCAGCTGCTTGCGCGCGTCCTCGTCGTCCATGAGCGTGTCGTTGTAGAGGCGCAAGAGCCGGCGCGCCCGGGACCTGGCCGCCGTCAGCTCCGCGTCCCAGCCGCTGTACAGCTCCCCCGCAAGCATCTTCTCCCGCTCGGTTCGTGCCATGGCCCGGCAGTCTTCACCGGCCCTGGCGCACGGCTTCCGTCGAAGTGGGCGTCTGTCCGACGATGGACGCGCTGAGTCACTCCTCGCACGCCAAAACTTCCGAGGTCCAACGAATGAGGAGGCCTCCCAGGAAGGAGGGCCGGGCCCTCGGGTGGGGTGCCAGGAGCAAGTGTCCGGACGCGGGGCCGTCCCACTCATGTAGTCTGGTGCTCTCTTCCAGACCCGTGGGGGGATGTGTTGATTCGGATGGTGGCGAGAGTCGTCGGCCTGGGTGTGGCGCTGTGGTGCGTGGCTCCGGCCTTCGCGCAGGTGGGCGAGTCCATGCCCGCGCCCTCCGCGTTGGACCGCGAGACGACGGTGGTCGTTCGCGGCGCGGCGACGAAGGTGGGCAAGCCGTCGGTGGAGTCCATCCTGGGCGCGGTAGGCCGCACCACGCGCTTCCGCCAGGTGGCCCTGTCTCCCAATGGGACGTGGGTGGCGTGGGTGGAGGTGGCTTCCACGGGGGGCACGCTCATCCACGCGGTGGAGCTGGACGTGAGCGAGCCGCAAGCGGTGCGCGTCAGCGTCTGTCCCGACGGGCGCGCCTGTGACGAGTCGTCCATCGCCTGGAGTCCGGATGGAAAGCAGTTGGCGTTCCTGTCCGATGCGGTCCAACGGGGACAGTCCCAGTTGTATGTCGCGGACCTGGCGCAGTCCGTGGCGCGGAAGCTGACGTCCTTCCAGGGCTCGGTGTCCGCGCCCCAGTGGTCGCCGGATGGCGCGTCCGTGGCGGTGCTGGTGATGCAGGGCGAGGGGGCCGAGCAGGCCAAGGGCCCCAACGGCCCCGCGGCGCGAGAGACGGGCGTGGTGCGGGAGTCCCATCCCGTGAAGCGCGTGGCGCTGGTGTCCGTGGCGGACGGCGCCCACCGTGTCGTGTCGCCAGAGCAGCTCTTCGTCTACGAGTACGCGTGGAGTCCTGAGGGCTCGCGGCTGGCCTTCATCGCGGCGCCGCCTCCAGGAGACGCGAGCTGGTGGCTGGCGAAGCTGCATGTGCTGGAGACGGCCAACGGCCGCTCGCGCCTGGTGTACGCGCCCAAGTGGCAGCTCACCGAGCCGGTGTGGAGCCCGGATGGGAAGCACGTGGCCGTCATCGAGGGGTTGATGAGCGACCAGGGCGTCAACGGGGGCGATGTGATGCTGGTGCCGCTGGAGGGCGGCAAGGCGCGCAACCTCACGGCGGGGATGAAGGCGACGGCGACGACGCTCGAGTGGGTGGCGCCCCGGAAGCTGCTGTTCGGCGCGCAGGTGCGCGGGGAGTCGGCGGTGGCCTCGGTGGACCCGACGGCGCAGGGCGGGGTGACGGTGCTGTGGAAGGGGCCGGAGCGGCTGAGCGCGGGCGGCTCCGTGGGGCTGTCGCTGTCGCGGGACGGAAAGCGCAGCGCTGTGGTGCGCGAGTCCTTCACCCAGGCGCAGAACGTGTGGGTGGGGCCGGTGGGGGACTGGGAGCGAGTCACGCGGCGCGAGGAGGACCTGCGCGCGCTCGTGGGCGAGACGCGAGACCTGTCGTGGAAGAGCGACGGCGCGGAGGTGCAGGGCTGGCTGGTGGCGCCCGCCGCGTCGATGGCGCCCCCTTCGGGCACGCGCGCGCCCATGGTGACGATGATTCACGGCGGGCCGGCGGCGGGCGTGGTGCCGCAGTTCCGGCCGGACGTCCTGCTCTTCACGGCCCGGGGCTACTACGTCTTCCTCCCCAACTACCGGGGCAGCTTCGGCCAGGGCGCGGACTTCGCGCAGGCCAACCGGCGCGACTTTGGCTTCGGTGACTTGCGCGACATCGTGTCGGGCGTGGACGCGGTGCTGGCGCACGCGCCGGTGGACCCCTCGCGGCTGGGGGTGACGGGGTGGAGCTACGGCGGCTTCATGACGATGTGGGCGGTGACGCAGACGCAGCGCTTCCGCGCGGCGGTGGCGGGCGCGGGCATCGCCAACTGGCAGAGCTACTACGGCACCAACCGCATCGACGCGTGGATGCGGCCGTACTTCGGCGCGTCCGTGTACGAGGAGCCGGAGGTGTACACGCGCAGCTCGCCCATCAACTACGTGAAGCTGGCGCGCACGCCCACGCTGGTGCTGCATGGCGAGCGGGACGTGGAGGTGCCCGTGACGCAGGGCTACGAGTTCCACCACGCGCTGAAGGAGCTGGGGGTGAAGACCCAGTTCGTCGTCTACGCGGACGAGGGCCACACCCTGCGCAAGCCGGAGCACATGGTGGACCGGATGCGGCGCACGGTGGAGTGGCTCGACACGCACCTGCCCGCGGGCCCCAACGGCGCCCCTCGGGCCGCCGCGCTCCCGCGCTGAACTCCTCGCGGCTTCAGTGCGCGCCGCGCAGGTTGAGCAGGACGACGCCCCCGATGATGAGCGCCACGCCGATGACCTTGGTGGTGCTCAACGGCTCGTCCAGGAAGATGACGCCGATGGTGACGATGGCGGCCGTTCCCAGGCCGGACCACATCGCGTACGCGACGCCCACCGGCACCTGTTTCACCGCTTGCGCCAGCAGCAGGAACGCCACCGCGTAGCCCGACAGGCAGCCCACCGTGGGCCACAGGCGGGTGAAGCCCTGGGTGGACTTCAGCAGGCTCGTCGCCACCACTTCACAGGCGATGGCCCCCAACAGGAACAGATACGCCACGCTTCCACCTCCGTGGCGAAGCTGTACGAGGCTCGCTGTCCCTTCGCCAGCGCGTCTTTCGCCCGTCGAGGGGTTCACGACGGTTGACTCGAGCGCGTGTCGCGTGGCCGCGACTACACGGCGGTGGGGCTTCCCTCGGGCGCGACGAGCGAGGTGAGGATGTGGTCCCTCCAGCGGCCGTCGATGCGCAGGAAGTCGCGCGCGTAGCCCTCCACCGCGAAGCCCAGCCGGCGCAGCACGGCGGCGCTCCGGAGGTTCTCCGGGAGGTGGTTGGCCTGGATGCGGTGCAGGCCCATGGTGGTGAAGGCGTGGGCGCAGACGGCGCGCAGGGCCTCCGTCATCAGGCCCTGGCCCTCGTGGCGGTGGTCCAGGCCGTAGCCCAGCGTCACGGCCTGGAGCGGGCCCCGGACGATGTTCGTGAGGGAGATGTTGGCGATGACGGGCGCGGAGGACAGCGGCTCCGCGCGCGGGAGGACCACCATGCGCAGGGACCTGTCGAAGCGCGCGTCCTCCAGGTCCTGTGCCAGCCGCGTGCGCCAGTACGCCAGGGTGTAGAAGTGGGCGGGCCGCGTGGGGGACACCGGGCCCAGGTGGTCCCGGTTGGCTTCGAAATAGGCGACGACGCGCGCCGCCCCGTCGGGAGGCAGCTGGGTCACCCTCAAGCGCTCGGTGGTGAGCAGGACGATGGGTTTGTCGGAGGCCATGACGAGAGCGGCCCGCAGGCTATCGCGTCGCGCGCCGGAACCGGAGCGCCGCAAGCGGGACGGAGCACTCCGGGTGACAGGTGCTCGACGGGGCCGAAAGGCCGCGCTCCGGGCCTGTCCGGGCATGAGAGCCGCGAGCAGGTCCGGAGCGAGGGTTCTTCACGCACACCACCAGGAGCAACGTGCCTCGCACACCCACCCGGCGTTGGGCCGGGCGGGTGTCAGCGGGGTTACTGCTTCACGTCCTGATTCGCGCCGTCCGAGCCACCCGTGCCATGGAAGTCCTCGTGGTCGGCCGACGTGCCCTGCTGTCCCTGGCTCTCCGAAGGCGCACCACCGCCACCGGTGCCCGGGAAGTCTTCATGGTCCGCTGAGGTGCCCTGCTGTCCGGAGGGAACCGCGCCGCTCGTGTCCTCCTGGGGCGGCAGGGTGTCGTTCGAGGAGCCTGACTCCGGAGCCTGCTTCTGCTGCTCGGAGCCGGCGCCGCCCGTGCCCTGGCCGCTGCCGCCGACGGCGCGCTGTCCGCCGCGCTCGACGACGATTTCCACGCGGCGGTTGTTCGCGCGGCCCTCGGCCGTGGCGTTGGTGGCCACGGGCCGGAACTCACCCATGCCGCGCGCCTCGATGCGATTGGCGGGGACGCCCTGGTTGATGAGGAACTCCTTCACGCGCTCGGCGCGCGCATAGGAGAGCCGCTCGTTGAGCGCGTCCGAGCCCTGCGAGTCCGTGTGCCCTTCGATGAGCAGCGGCTTGTCGCCCTCCTTCAGCACCTGCGCCACGTCCGCCAGCCTGTCGCGGGCCACCGGCAGCAGGTCCGACGCACCGGAGGCGAAGAGGACGCTGCCTGACAGCGTCAGCACCGTGCCTCGGGCTTCCTCGCGGACCTTGAGGTCCTTGTTCGCGCGGTCCAACTGCGTCAGGGCCTCGCTGGCCTTGCGCTCGGCCTCCACGCGCGCCTGTCGCTCCGCCTCCAGTTGCTGGGCGCTCTGCTGCTCCGTCTGGCTTCGCGCCTGCTGCTGCGCCTGCAGCTCCGCCGTCTGGCGTTGCAGCTCCTGGTTCTGCTGGGCCAGGCGCTGGGCCTCGGCCTCCAACTCCTGACGACGGGAGGACTCTTCCGACAGCCGCTGGTCATTGGCCTGCTGCTGCTGGGAGGCCTGGGCCTGCGAAAGCCGCTGCTGCTCCTGTCGGGCCTGGGCCTGGCTCAAGGCCGCTTCGGCCTGGGCCTGTTGCCTGGCGGCGATCTCCGCGCTGCCCCATGCGCCGGCGGTCTCCGCCTTGCGCAGGGCCACGTAGGAGAGCACCCGCGTGCGGGTGGCGTCCTTGTCGTCCTGGTACGCCTGCTCCGCCTGGCGCAAGGCATCGCGCGCCTCGGTCACCTCCCGGGGGCGCTCACGCCCCTGGGGACTGGCAATCAACTGCTGATAGGCCGACCGCGCCTCCACGAGCTCCTTGGGTGGAGCGGCACTCGCGCTCCCCGCGGCGAGGAGCGTCGTGGCTCCGACGAGGGCCTTCCATCCACGCTTGCTTCGCACCATGACGGTTTCCTCCGGGACTCGGGCTCACTGCAGGCCGCGTTGCAGCGACTGGGCCTGCTGGGTGGTTTGTTGCGCCTGCCGCTCCAGTGGCAACGCACGTGCGAGCGCCAGCGCGAGGTCCGCGTCCGCGTCCGCCTGCATGAAGCTCAGCTCCGCGCCTTCCATGTCGTCGTCCACCATCAGCTCCTCGCCGTTGTTGACCTGCTGGCGAGCGAACTCCAGGTGGCGCGCGGCTTCGGGGATGCGCGCGGCGCCGGCTCCTTCGGCTGCGCGCATGGAGGCGATGGCCTCTGTTCGTTTGGCGTTCGAGACGGGTATCACGCTCTGGCTGGCGCACCCGAACAGGGTGGCGCACAGCATCGCGGCAAGCAGCTTCGGGCGCACGGTCTACCTCCAGCAGCCGGATGGAGCGCGGGTGTCGCGCCCCAGGTCCTGAAGTGTGCTCGGGCCGACAACCCGGCAATCCGCACCGGGACAAGCCGCCCGGGGAGCGGCCGGGCGACCCCGGGGCGCGGCGAGCAGTCCTTGCGCGCGGAGGGCCTCGTGACGGTGCGGCCGGGCTGGTCGGAAGGCGCCGGGAGCGATAGGACGGCGGGATGCGCCTGCACCTGGTGGATGGCACGTACGAGCTGTACCGCGCCCACTTCTCGCCCCGGCCCGGCCACGCCGCGCCGGACGGGCAAGACGTGAAGGCGACGGTGGGGCTGATGTCCTCGCTGCTCATGCTGCTGCACGACTCGGACGAAGCGGTGACACACGTGGCGGTGGCGTTCGACAACCCCATCCGCTCGTTCCGCAACGCGCTGTTCGACGGCTACAAGAGCGACGAGGGCGTCCCGCCGGAGCTGCATGCGCAGTTCAACCTGGCCGAGGAAGCCGTCGCGGCGCTGGGCGTGCGCGTGTGGTCCATGAAGGAGCACGAGGCGGACGACGCGCTGGCCACGGCGGCGGCGAAATGGGCGGACGCGGTGGATCAGGTGCGGCTGCTCACCCCGGACAAGGACCTGGGGCAGTGCGTGCGTGGCCAGCGCGTGGTGCAGGTGGACCGGCGTCAGGAGAAGGTGCTGGACGAGGACGCGGTGCGCGCGAAGCTGGGCGTGTCCCCCACGAGCGTGCCGGACCTGCTCGCGCTGATGGGTGACGACGCGGATGGCATCCCCGGGCTGCCGGGCTTCGGGGAGAAGGGCGCCTCGTCGCTGCTGGCGGCCTACGGGAGACTGGAGGCGATTCCGGACGACGCGGCGACGTGGACGGCACGCCCGCGTGGCGCGGACAAGCTGGCGGCGACGCTGCGCGCGCATCGCGAGGAGGCGCTGCTGTACCGACGGCTCGCCACGCTGGTGACGGATGCGCCGCTGCCCGGCACGAAGACGCTGGAGGACGTGGCGTGGCGGGGCGTGCCCCGACAGGTGTTCGAGTCACTCTGCGACAGGCTGGGCGTCACCACGATGAAGCGCAGGCCGAAGCGCTGGGTGGACTGAGGCGGACTACCCCGCGGCCTGGTCGTCGTCGTCGTCCTGCTGGGGCGCGAGGGCGACGGGCGGCTGACGGGGAAGGCGCACGGTGAAGGTGGTGCCGTGTTCCTGGGTGGAGCGCGCCTCCACGGTGCCGCCGTGGGCCACGACGATGCTGCGCACGATGTAGAGCCCCAGGCCGATGCTGCGCACGCCCCGGTCCTCGGGGCGCTCCACGCCGCGCTCCAGCGGCTCGAAGATGCGCGACTGGAGGTCGCCCGGAATCGGGAGGCCCGCGTTGTGGACCTCCAGGACGATGCCCGTGTCCTCGCCCCTCGCGATGACGCGCACCACGGTGTCCGGCGGGCTGTACTGCATCGCGTTGCCCACCAGGTTGCCGAGCACCTGCGCCACCCGGTCGGGGTCCCACGCGCCCGCGCCGCTGCCCTGGTAGTCGGAGACGATGCGGCGCTCGGGCCAGGCCGCCTGGAGTTCGTCCAGCGCCGCGTGCACCACCTCGTGCAGGTCCATGGCGCGTGGATAGATGGGGAGCCCGCGGCCCTGCCGGGCCCGCGTGAAGTCGAGCAGGTCGCGAATCATCCGCGTCGCCCGCTCCGCCGCGCGCAGGATTCGCTGCACGTTGCGCTGTTGCCGGTCGTCCGCGTCCGGGCGCTGCGCCAGCAGGGACGCGGCCAGCGTTATCGCGCCCAGGGGGTTGCGCAAATCATGGCTGACGATGCCGATGAGCTGCCGCTCGAAGTCCGCCTGCGCGTGCACCTCGGCCAGCAGGCGCAGGCGCTCGGCCTCCGTCTGCTGCCACTCGGTGACGTCCTGCATGGCGCCCACCACCTGCACCGCCTGGTTGTCCCCGTCCCGGACGATGTGGCACCGGTCCACCACGTGGGCCCACGTGCCGTCCCCGCGCTGGAAGCGGTAGGTGTCCTGCCACTCGTGGGTTTCACTGGCCACGGCCAGCCGCAGGCCGCGCACCACGCGGTCCCGGTCCTCCGGGTGCAGGCGCTCCGCCCACCAGTCGCGCGTGTCCCGGATGTTGGTGGACACGTGGCCGAACAGCTCGTGCAGGCCGCTGGTCCAGTCCACCGTGTCCGTGCGCGGGTCCCACTCCCACACCGCGTCCCGCGTGGCCCGGGCGGCCAGCCGGAAGCGCAGCTCGCTGCGCCACGCGCGCTCCTCCGCGGCCTGCACCTCGGTCAGCGTGCCCTCCGCCAGCATGCGCCGCGCGCGCTCGTCCTCGAGCAGTTGGCGTCGCTGACGCTCCAGGCGCGCCAGGGCCAGCACGCGCGCCTCCAGCTCCACCGGACGGAAGGGCTTGAAGACGTAGTCGTTGGCGCCCGCCGCCAGCGCCTCCACCACGTCATCCGCGCGGGTGTTGACGGTGAGCAGCAGCACCGGAATCAGCGAGGTGGTGGTGCCCGAGCGCACGAAGCGGCACACCTCCAGGCCCGACATGCCCGGCAGGTACCAGTCCAGGACGAGCACCTCGGGGAGCAGTCCGTGCTCTCGCCCCAGCGCCTCCAGCAACGCGGCCCCGTCGGTGAACGTCTCCACCCGGCAGGTGGGAGTGAGCACGCGGCGAATGGCCTCGTTCTCCACGGAGCTGTCGTCGAGGACCCAGACTCTGGGCGGAGGCATCGCCCTGGCCTGCTTGGAGTTGGCGGAAGGGTGCACGGGTGGGGCAGGGCTCTAGCAACCGGCTCTTGCCTGGGTCAAATCTTCGGTGGGCAACCCGCGAGGCGCCTGCCAACCTGTCGGCCTCTCGACACCCCTCGGGGCGGCACACCGAGCCCTCGTTTCACGAGGGATGACCTCGCGCCCGCACCGATGTTGAAGGATGTCATGCCTGTTGAGCTCAAAATTCCCTCCTCTGATGATTGGGTGCCCACGCTGGAGGACACGCCGTATCAGCGCATCGGTGGCGCGGATGCGGTGATGGCGCTGGCGGGGGCCTTCTATGACGCGATGGACGCGCACGAGCCCGTGCTGGCGAAGTTGCACGAGTTGGACGAGCAGGGCCGGGTGAACGGGGGGACGCGCGAGCGCTTCGGCCTCTTCCTCATCGGCTGGCTGGGCGGGCCGCAGCATTACGCGGAGCGGCACGGCCACCCGCGCCTGCGGATGCGTCATGGCCATGTGCCCGTGGATCTCTCGATGCGCGACGCGTGGCTGCGCGCCATGGGGAAGGCCCTGGATGCCCGGGGCGTCACAGGCGGGCTGCGCCGCTTCCTGGATGACCGCTTCGCCCAGGTGGCGGACTTCCTGCGCAACACCGAGGGCTGAGCAGCCCCGTGGTTCATCGACTTGCGGAAAAAAGCACGGGCGTTTAGAAAGAGCCCATGCGCAAGGGAGAGCTCACCCATCAGGCGATTCTGGAGCGGGCCATCCAGCTCGCCAGCCGCGTGGGGCTCCAGGGGCTGAGCATTGGCGGGCTGGCGGAGGAGCTGCAGCTCTCCAAGAGCGGCCTGTTCGCGCACTTCCGTTCCAAGACGTCGCTCCAGGTGGAAATCCTGGAGGCGGCGACGGCGCTGTTCACCGAGCGCGTCATCCGCCCGGCGCTCACGCAGCCGCGAGGCGAGCCCCGGGTGCGGGCCCTCTTCGAGCAGTGGCTGACGTGGGAGAAGGAGCTGGTGCCGGAGGGCGGGTGCATCTTCGTGGCGGCGGCCACGGAGCTGGACGACGCGCCCGGGCCCGCGCGTGACAGGTTGGTGCAGACGCAGCGGGACTGGCTGGACTGCCTGGCCCAGGCCGCGCGCATCGCCGTCGCGGAGGGGCACTTCCACAAGGACGTGGACGTGGAGCAGTTCGCCCACGATGAGAACGCGCTGCTCCTGGGCTTCCACCACTCCGCGCGCCTGCTGAAAGAGCCCCGCGCGGAGACGTGGGCCCGGCGCTCCTTCGACGCGTTGCTGCGCGCCGCCCGTCCCCAAGGCTCCTGAGATTTCTTTGGCTGAGTGTCGTTCCGAGGAGGACCTCGTCATGGCGAAAAATAGCACGAACGTTCGGGCGAAATTGGCGATGTGGGGTGTGCGGGCGGCGGCGTTGAGCATGGGGGCGGTGGCGCCGGGGCTGACGGCGGCGTGGGCGGACCGGATGTTCCGGACGCCTCGTCGGCCGCATCGCTCGAAGACGGCGGAGGCGGTGCTGGCGCGGGGGCAGCCGCGGATGCTGACGCTGGGGGGCGAGGAGGTGGCGGTGTGGAGCTGGGGCGTGGGACCGCGCGTGCTGCTGGTGCACGGGTGGAGCGGGTACGGCGGGCAGCTCACGGCCTTCGTGGAGCCGCTGGTGTCGGCGGGTTTCTCCGTCGTGACGTACGACGCGCCGGGGCACGGGCAGTCGTCGGGGAGGACCAGCTCGTTGCCGGAGATGGCGGAGTTGGTGGCGGACGTGGCGCGGGCGACGGGTGGGCCGTACGCGGTGATTGCGCACTCGCTGGGCGCGGCGGCGACGGCGGTGGCGATGCGGGATGGGCTGAAGGTGGGACGCGCGGTGTTCGTGTCGCCGCCCGCGGACCCCCGGGGCGGCATCCAGGCCTTCGCGCGGGCGATGGGGCTGACGGATGGCGTGTGGATGCGGATGGAGCAGCGCATCGAGGCGCACTTCAACGTGCGGCTGCGTGACCTGGCCCTGCCGAACTTCGTGCGGCTCTTGGGGCACGTGCCGCTGCATGTGTTTCACGACGTGGGAGACCGGGAGGTGTCGGTTGTCGCGGGCGAGTCGGTGGCCAGCGCCTGGCCGGGCGCGCGGCTGACGCGCACGCAGGGGCTGGGGCATCACCGCATCCTGTACGCGCCGGAGGTCGTGTCGCAGGCGGTGGACTTCCTCATGGAGGGGAAGCCGGAGACCGCGTGGCCCGACGTGGGGCTGCTGGCCTCGGCGTCCGCTTCGGCCTCTGCTTCGACGGCGTCGCGCGCGTCACTGCGGTTGGTGCGGCACTCGTGAGGTGACGCGGCTGGCGCCGTGTCGTTCTGGAGGTGCGAGGGTGATTCTGTCGGGGCAGGCCCCGCGTGCATGGCGTCGTGAAAATGTTTGGCTATAAGTGCGCGCATGTCCCGTGAAGAGAACGCCCGCTACTTCGAATCGATTCGCCCACGCAGTGCCCTCGCGCCCTTCAAGCTTTGGATGAAGCTGTTGCCGTTCATCCTCGTTGCCTACGTCGCCGCGTATTTCATGGTCACTGGCGGCAAGACGCCGAAGCTGCCATCCACCGAGGAGCTGAGTCGGTCCGGGTCTCAGTTGGGCTTCGTCTTGCTGGTTGGAGGCGTGCTCGCGGTGGGTACCCTGGGCTCCATCTTCTGGAAGGGACTGTCGGCGCGCCGCAAGATCAACGCGGCCTTTCTGCATCCCGACGTGAGCGCCCTGCTCGCCGTCTACGAACAGGTGTACGCGTCGAGCAGCCGGTTTCCGGATGTCGCCTTCTACCGAGCGAGCTCCCGCGCCCTGGCCCATGCCTGCTACGGTGACGCGGCCTCCGCGCGCCGGGAGCTGGCGAGCGTCGACTGGTCAGCGCGTCCCCCTGTCATCCGCGCGATGGAGCGAGTGGGTGAGGCGAGCATCGTCATGCTGTGCGAGGACGACCCCGCGCGAGGGCTCGCGCTCGCGAAGGAGGCCCTCTCCATGGTGGAGTTTCCGAGCCCGGTCGCCGGCTCGGACGAGGGGCGCGCCTACTACGAGATCTGCGTGGGTATCGGCGAGGTGCTCACCGGCACGGCCACCCCCGACTCGCTCGCGGCGCTGGAAGTGCACAACCAGCAGACCAATCTCCCCGTGGCCTGGCTGATGAGCGCCTGGGGACTTCGAGTGGCTTCCGCGCGTGCGGGCAACACCGTGGGCGCCGAGGTGTTGCGCAAGCGGCTTCAGAAAGATGCGCCGCACTGCGCTCCGCTCCATCGAATCCCCGGCTGAGGCCCCGGCAAGCCCGCACCGGGGCGCCACGGTGCGTCACCCAGGTGTGCGCGTGACGGACACCGCGAGCCCCTGCGTTTCCTCGCACGTCCCGTGAAATGAGCACAGCCCTCCAGGCGTACGGGGGGCATGCTCTCCCTCCGCAATCTGGTGAAGGTGTACCCGGGCCCGGTGTCCGCACTGCGTGGCGTGGACCTGGAGATACCGCGTGGGATGTTCGGGCTGCTGGGTCCCAACGGCGCGGGCAAGTCCACGCTGATGAAGATTCTGTCAGGCCTGCTGGAGCCCACCTCCGGTGAGGTGACGCTGGATGGACTGGACATCGTCCGCCACCCGGAAGCGCTCCGGCCCCACCTGGGCTATCTGCCGCAGGAGTTCGGCTTCTACCCGTACCTCACGGGCGAGGCCATGCTGCTGTACCTGCTCAAGCTCAAGGGCGTCACCGCGCCGCGAGGGTTGAAGTCATTGTGCGCGGAGCTGCTGGAGCGTGTGAACCTCACGTTCGCCGCGAAGCGCAAGGTGAAGGAGTACTCGGGTGGCATGCGGCAGCGGCTGGGAATCGCCCAGGCGCTCGCGGGCAACCCCCAGCTCATCATCGTGGACGAGCCCACCGCGGGCCTGGACCCCGAGGAGCGCCTGCGCTTCTACCGGCTGCTCGCGGAAGTGGCGAACGAGCGCACGGTGCTGTTGTCCACGCACATCGTCGAGGACGTGGCGATGCTGTGTCCGCGCTTCGCCGTCATCCGGCAGGGCCGCGTGGTGGCGATTACTTCGCCCTCCGAGGCGAAGACCTCCATCCAGGGCACCATCTTCGAAGGGACCGCCTCCGCCACCGAGCTGGCGGAGCTGCAGCGCACCCGCCGCGTCACGCAGGCCGTGCTCTTCGAGGGCCGCAACCGCGTGCGCATCCACTCGACGGGAGGCGATGTGCCCGCGGGCTTCGAGCGCGTCACGCCCACGCTGGAGGACGCCTATCTGCTGATGATGAAGGACACGCGCGAGGCCTCCGCGACGTCGCAGCAGCCGCCCGTCGTGGAAGCCGCACGAGAGGTGGCACGATGAACGTGGCCCGTCTGGGCACAGTGGTGCGCACGGAGCTGGCGCACCAGATGCGCCGCCCGCTGTTCGTCATCCTGTTGCTCGTCACCTTCCTCTCGGTGTGGGGCCTGTCGTCAGGCAACGTCACCATCGAATCCGGGGCCAGCCAGGTGGGCGGGCAGAAGGCCTGGGTGACGAGCGAGTTCGCCGTCTCTCAGACGCTCCTGCTGCTCATGTTCCTCCTCTTCAGCTTCTTCGTCTCCGTGGGCGCGGGCATGGGCGTCATCGCCGACGAGGAGGCGCGGGTGGGCCCCCTCCTCCACACCACGCCGCTGACGCCGCGCGAGTACGTGTGGGGCAAGTTCCTGGCGGTGCTGAGCGCGTACGGGGTGGCGCTCGGGGCGATGGTGCTCTTCCTCGTCTTCTTCCACCACGTCATCCCCGCGGGCGAGAACGCCGAGTATCGCGGCCCGCTGTCGTGGCTCAACTACGCGCGGCCCGCGCTCTTCTTCGGCCTGTCCCAGTTGGTGTTCATCGCGGGTGCGGCCTTCGCGCTGGGCGCGGGCACGCGGCGCCCGGTGCTCGTGTACTTCCTGCCGGTGGTGCTGATGTTCGTCTGCGCCTTCTTCCTGTGGAGCTGGTCTCCCGGGTGGTTGGACCCTCGGGTGAACCGGGTGCTCCAGGCGCTGGACCCCGCGGGCATGCGGTGGCTGAGCGAGACCTGGGTGAAGGTCGACCGAGGGGTCGCCTTCTACAACGCGGAGCGCGTGGGGCTGGACGCGCTGTTCGTCCTCAGCCGACTGGGCTTCATCGCGGTGGGGCTGGGCGGCGTGGCGTGGAGCGCGCGGCACGTGGCGCGAGGCCTGCGTGGCGCACCGGTGCGCGGCGCGCATGGCAAGGCGCTGGCGGACATTCCCCTGGCGACGCCGGATGGCGCGGCGCGCGAGGAGACGCCGCTCGTGACGCTGGGCATGCGAGCCCATCCTCCCGGGGCACTGTCGGGCCTGTGGGTGGTGGCGCGCGCGGAGCTGCGGGGCCTCCTGTCGCAGCCGGGGCTCTATCTGTTCATGCCCATCATCCTGATGCAGACGGTGGCGAATGCGCTGAACAAGGTGGGCCCGTTCGACACCTCGCTCCTGACGTCCCCGGGCTTCTTCGCGGTGAACACCATGGGCGTGGCGTCCACGCTCGCGTGTCTGCTGCTCATGTTCTACACGGTGGAGTCGCTGGAGCGAGAGCGCGCCTCGGACCTCGCGCCCATCCATGACGCCGCGCCCGTGCGCACCGTCTCCGTCCTGCTGGGCAAGGCGCTCGCCAACAGCCTCGTCGGAGTGTCCCTGCTGGTGGCGACGGGGCTCGCGGGCATCATCGCCCAGCTCGTGCAAGGCCAGGTGCCGCTCTCGTTGTCGTCATACGTCCTCGCGTGGGGGCTCTTGTTGCCCACGTTCTTCGCGTGGACGTGCTTCGTGCTGGCGGCGCACGCGGTGGCGGGAGGGCGCTTCGGCGCGTATGGCGTGTCGCTCGCGGCGCTGAGCCTCACCGGTTATGCGGCGGTGCGCGGCCACCTCCACTGGGCGACGAACTGGCCGCTGTGGCGCGCGGTGCAGTGGTCCGACATGGGGCCCTTCGAGCTGGACAGGACCGTGCTCGTGCTCAACCGCGTGGGCGTCCTGGGGCTCGCCGCCTTCTTCACCGCGCTGGCGGTGCGGTGGGATGGGCGGCGCGCGGCGGACTCGGTGAGCCTGCTGGAGCGCATCCGCCCCGGGGGACTGTTGCGCGGCGCGTGGCGACTGACGCCGTGGGCGGTGGTGCCCGCGGTGGCCCTCGTGGCGGCGGCGGTGCAGGTGGGGCAGGGCTGGCAGGGTGACGCCGCGAAGAAGCGCGCGAAGGAGTACTGGCAGAAGAACCTGGCCACGTGGCTGGACGCGCCGCAGCCGGCGATTCAGGACGTGGACCTGGAGGTGGAGCTGGACCCGGAGGGCCGCGCCTTCCGCACCCGAGGCACGTACACCCTGGTGAACCGACGAGACAAGGCGCTGAAGTCCTTTGCCCTCACGGGCGGAGACCACTGGGAGGATGTGCGCTGGACGGTGGATGGAAAAGACGTCACGCCCGAGGACCGCTCGCGGTTGTATGTCTTCAAACCCGAGGCGCCGCTGGCACCCGGCTCGGTGGTGCGAGTGGGCTTCGAGTTCCATGGCGAGTTCCCCAAGGGCGTGACGAAGAGTGGCGGCAAGGTGGCGGAGTTCATTCTCCCCTCCGGCGTGGTGCTGACCAGCTTCGGGCCGAGCTTCGCGCCGGTGGTGGGCTTCCGCGACGACATCGGCGTGGACAAGGAGGAGAACCGGTACGAGCCGCGCGTCTACCCGGACGACTTCTACGTGGGGCCCACGGAGGCCGCCTATGGCACGGGCACGCCCTTCACCACGCGCATCCGCGTGACGGGGCCGGCGGAGTACACGCTCAATTCGGTGGGCGTGCTGGAGAGCGACGAGGTGAAGGACGGACGTCGTGTCAGCGTGTGGCGCAGCGACGCCCCGGTCAGCATGTTCAACATCGTCGCGGGCCGCTGGGCGGTGCAGCGCGGCGAGGGCACCGCCGTCTTCCACCACCCCGCGCATGTCTACAACGTGGAGGCCATGCGCCGCGGGCTGGACGCGTCACGCCGGTACTACTCGGAATGGTTCCACCCCTATCCGTGGAAGGAGCTGAAGCTGTCCGAGTTCCCCGGCCTGGACACCTATGCGCAGGGCTTCGCCACCAACATCACGTTCTCGGAGAGCATCGGCTTTCTCGCGCGCAGCACGCCGGAGTCGAATGCAGTCCTGCTGATTACCGCGCACGAGGCGGCGCATCAGTGGTGGGGCAACATGCTCATCCCCGGCAAGGGGCCGGGCGGCTCGGTGTTGTCGGAGGGCATGTCTCACTATTCGGCGATGAAGCTGATGGAGCAACTGGACGGTCCCCGGACGCGGATGGAGATCGCCAAGCGACTGGAGGAGCGCTACGCCAGGGAGCGGCACGTGGACGCGGAGCAGTCGCTGGTGAAGCTCGACGACTCGCGCGACGGCGACAACACCGTGCTCTACGACAAGGGAGGCTGGGCGTTCTCGATGCTGGAGGAACTGATGGGCCGCCCGGCCATGCACGCGGGAATCCAGGCGTTCCTCCAGAAGTACGTGGGCCATGAGGACCACCCGGTGCTGCAGGACTTCACCACGGCGATGCGCCCCTTCGCGCCGGACGCGGCGGCCTACGACGTCTTCGTCCAGCAGTGGTTCCACGAGGTGCATGTCCCGCAGTACCGGCTGTCGAATGCCCAGGTGAAGCAGGAGGGCGGACAGTGGGTGGCCACGGTGACGGTGGAGAACGTGGGGGACGGCCGCATGCCGGTGGAGGTCGCCGCGGTGAAGGGCGAGCGCTTCGCGAAGCGGCCGGACGCGAAGGCTCCGGACGTGCAGTCACCGGATTACCGCGAGGCGCGAAGCCGCGTGGTGCTGGGGGCAGGTGAGAAGGCCGACGTCACGGTGCGCTCCGACTTCCCGCCCGAGCGCTGGGTGGTGGACCCCGACGTGCGCGTGCTCCAGCTTCGTCGCGAGCAGGCCGTGGTGACGCTGTGAGGCGGTGAGCCCGGTGGACCGCGCTCCCGTGCTGGCCTGGAGCGCGGTCGCCGGATGACTCAGGGGTGCGTGACGTGGAAGAGCCGCGTCTCGACGCGGGGCAGGGCCTCCGCGCCCGTGCGCGTTCCGGTGAGCAGCAGGGTGAAGTCACCGACGATGGGCAGCGGGGAGCAGCGCACCGTGAACTTTCCCTGGAGGGTGAGCTGGAGGGGGCCATTCGGCTCCCGGCTGCCTCGCCCGGAGGTGACACTCAGGTCCGCCGTGCACTTGCTCTCCTCGTCGAAGACCGAGCACGCGCCCTCGCTGATGAAGAAGGTGTTCTCTCCGGTCATCGTCGCCCGCAGGTCCCGGTCGCAGGTGAGGGACTCGGAGCGCAGGCTCAGGGCCGTCTTGGAGCCGGAGGCCTCCGAGATTCGCACCGTGTCGTCCAACTCCCCGGTCTGGGTCTCTCCGTTGAAGGTGGCGCTCAGGGTGCCCGTGCTCTCATAGGCGCCCGTGACGTTGGACCGATGGTCCGTCGTGGTGTCGTCGCCGTCGTCGCCTTCCTTGTCGTCATCACCACCACAGCCACCGAGCACCAGCAGCGCGGACGCCAGCAGCATTCGCATGCGCATCACTTGGACTCCCTCCATCCCCGGATGAGTGCCTCCCCGTGGGAAGGCTCGGGCGGGAGTATCTTGATGCCCGGTGCATCGCGCAACGTGACGAGTCCGTGGGCCCGCCGTCCCGACGCCATTCGCGCGCTGGCGGACAGTGCTCGGTGTCACGGCGTGTGGAGCGGGGTGGATGGCGCGCTGTCAGCCTGTCACGCGGCGCGCGGGCCTTCGTTGACACGATGTCGTGGGGAGGGGTGCTCATGAGCTGAGGCTCCCTCTGGAGTGAGGTTGTGCACGCCCATTGCACAAGGGGAGTGGGTCGCTGGACGAGCGTGCCAGGGACGTCATTGGGGGATGTCCAAACATGAAGCCCATTCACATGCTGTGTCTGACGTTGCTGTCGTCCGTTGCCGCTCACGCCCAGGAGCTGAGCGCCGGACCGTCCGTCTCGCCCGCGCGCAAGACGGTGCTGGGAGTCTCCGTCACTCCCGATGAACTGGGCGTGGTGACGCTGGAGGGAGAGCGGGTGGTGAGTCCCCGCGTGTCGGTGGGCCTGGGGTTGCGCACCGGATTCACCCAGCAGAAGGGTTGGTCCGACTCCCTGGTGTCAGGGGAGCGGGAGAACGAGGCAGGCAGCTCCACCTTCGTCCTGGGCGTCGGTCCTCGGGCCCGCTTCTTCCTCGTGGGAGACGCGCCCGAGGGGCTGTGGGTGTCGCCGGGATTGGAGGTCACCCGCTCGTGGCGCCGCTTCGAGATAGAAGGACAGGCGAGTCTCAACGACAACGAGCAGCGCATCTGGAGCTTTGGCGCGACGGCGATGCTGGGCTACACCGTCATCCTCGGGCGAGGCCTCGTGGTGCAGGCGGGCGTGGGCGCGGAGGCCCGGCACGATTCGAGTCAGTACACGAGCAACGTCACGGCCAAGCCCGGGTACGAAGGGCTGTTCCCCGTGGGCGAGCAGTCGAACGAGGGTCGCTCGTGGGTGATTGACGAGCGGCTGGCGTTGTCGCTGGGCTGGGCCTTCTGAGTCGTCGCGTGGCGCTACACCGGTAGACCGTGCGCGCCGTCGCGTCGGCGGAGGCACCTGCGCGGGTGTTTTCGGGGGCCGGGGCGTCGGTGCGCTCCGGGGCGAAGCGGCAGGTTCCCCATCGTCTTCACGTCATGCACGAGGCCCAGCGTGGCCAGCGCCTTCACCGTCCACCAGCCCGGATCCGGCTGTCGCCAGCCGAAGCCCATCTGGGCCGAGCTCGGGTAGGCGTGGTGGTTGTTGTGCCACGACTCACCCATGCTCACGAGGGCGAGCCAGCCCGCGTTGCGTCCCTGCTCCGCGCACCCGGGGAGCGCGTAGGGCTGCTCTCCCTCCACGTGGCTCACGTAGTGCACGAACCAGAAGCCGTCCTGCGTGAGCGCCAGTCGCACGAAGACACCCCAGACCACCCACGCGGGACCGCCCGCCGCGTACAGCACGAGCGCGAGTGGCACCTGGAGCCAGAGCCCGGCGCGCTCCAGGGCGATGAAGAAGGCGTCGTGCTCCAGGTCGGCGTCCACGGCGGGATAGACGCTCGCGTCTCGTGCGTGCCACGTGCGGAAGAGGGCGTGGGTCATCGCGCTGAGGAAGCCGTCGCGGTAGCCGAAGTATTCGGGGCAGTCGGCCTCGGGCTGGTTCTGGTGGAAGTCGCGCAGGTGGTGCATGCGGCTCATGCCGAGGGCGCCGCCGAGTCCCGCCAACGTGCCGATGAGGCCCAGCGTCCGCTCCACCGTGCGCGGTGCGCGGAAGGCCCGGTGGATGAGGCCGCGGTGGATGCCCACCGAGACGCCCAGGCACATGGTCACCCCCGTGAGCACGGCGAACACCGCCACCGCGCTCCACGAGAAGTACAGCGCGCCGCCGACGAGTGCGCCCAGGTGGAGAAGGCTCCACCGGAGCACCTTGCCCGCGTCCCACCGTGCCTCGCCCCACTCCGTGCTCTCCGCGTTCATGTGCCGCCCCTTTCGGAGCGGGGCCAATGCAAGCGCCCTGCCAGGGATGCACGGGCCTGATTCCAGGGACTTGAGCGGGCGCGAAGGCGCCACTGTCAACGGCGTTCACAGCGTGCCGCGCACCGCGTGGACGGTGAGTCGCTCAGCGCTCCAGCCCCAACTCCACGCCGGGAATCCAGTGTCCGCGACGGTGCCCATCCACCCGGACACCGTCGAGGTCCATGCCCAGCGCGCCTCGCACGGCGAAGTCGCCCGCCCTCCAGCGCAGGCCCGCGGCGGCGCGCGCGGACAGACCCAGCGAGTCGCCTTCTCTGCGGCCGGGCTTGTCCACCACCGTCATCAACCAGCCCACGCCCACCTCCGCGAATGGGGCCAGCGTGCCTCGGCCGTTCAGTCCGCCCATGGCCAGTACGGACACGCGCTGAAGCGTGGTGTTGTCCACCCACGCATCCGGTGCGAGCGAGTAGCTGGCCCGCGCGCCCCACCGGACGATGCCAGGGCCCGGCACGCGCCAGGCCAGCGACAGTCCGCGTGCCACACCACGACCTCCCAGTGGCGGAGCGCCGAGCGTGAGGCCCACCTCCAGCCCCAGGGAGTGCGGCAGGCTCGATGGGTCTCCGGGTGTCACCGGATTGGAGAAGTCCACGATGGGCCCTCCCGCCGAAGCGACATAGCCCTCGTAGAAATCGCGTCCGAAGGGGAGGGCGAAGAGGCCCTGGAGCAGACTCTCCTCGGCGGCGCCGCGCTGGGCCATCTCGGGAGGTGAGGGGCGGGGCAGTCGTCTGGCCTTCAGGTCCGCGAGCCGCACACGGGCTTCACCTCCGGGCGTACGCAACCAGTACGCGTCGCGCTTCGGCAACGCGAGGACCAGGGGCTCTCCCTCGGACTGATGCGCATCCGCGAGGCGCACGCCATTCGTGTCCTCCACGGAGATGCGCGCGCCCCCGGGCGTCGCCGGCAGGTCGAGGCGGGGACCCTCTGGAATGGGGCCGATGAGCGCGCGCGAGGGATTGAGCATCGGCGGGAAGGTGCGCAGCGCGAGCCTCGCCTGCGGAGACTTCACGCCCCGGATGGCGGCGGCGACGAAGGCGTCGAGCTCGCTGTACTCGACCTGCCCGTCACCGTTGACGTCCGCGCCACCCAGCAGCGCCGAGCGCGCCGCATGGCTGAAGACACCCGCGCGGATGCGAGACCACTCATGCGTCTCGCCTTCGTTGCTCTCCGCGAAGATGGCGCCCACGCTGGGGTGGCCCGCGAGCTGCTCCTGCTCCAGTGCGCGTCGCAACCTGCGGAGTACCAGCGGGTCGGCGCCCCGGCTGCCCACGACGCCAGCCGCGTGGCAGGCATCCACCAGCAAGTGGACATAGTCCGCCTCGATTCGCTCCACGACCCGGGTGTACAGGCCCTCCTGGTCCAGTCTGCCGTCGGCGAGCGTGAGGTAGGCGCGCGCGGACTCACCGGTGCGCCCATGGCCCACGTAGACGAACAGGAAGTCCACGGTGCGTCCGGCGGCGCGGTCCGCCGCGTTGAGTTGGGCCAGCGAGGCCACGGCTTCATCGAGCGCGGCGAGCGTGGGCACGCGCACCCCCGTCAATCGCTCACGCTCCGCCTCGGCGGTGTCGGCATCGGCGACGGTGAGCAGCACTACCTCTACGCCCAGCCGCTGGAGTGTCTCCATCCAGCGCACGCCGTCATCGTCCGCGTAGCGCAGGGGAGGCATGCCCGGGGAGTCGCTTCCGTTGTAGGCGACGACCAGGGCGCGCCGCACGGGAGGTGGTCCCGAGGATGAGGTCGCCGGCTCGGCGAGGGACACCGTCGCGCAGCAGGCGAGCCACAGGACGACGACACCGCTGGGCACCGGAACCGTGCTGGGTCTCATGGTGTTCCTTCCGCGAACACAGCCGCGTCTCGATGGAGCCGGTGGCTCATGGCTTCCCCGCAATGCGGACGCGATGCTGCACGCGCACGACGTCTCGGACGGGTTCTCCGCGCGCGGCGGCGAGCGCGTCGGACGCGCTGCTCGCGAACACGGCGGTCAGCTCCACCTCTCCCGTGTCGGGCAGTCTCGGCGTGAGGTCCAGCGCCGCCTCCGCGCCCGGAGACGCCTTCACCTCGAACGGTCCTTCCACCTTCAGCCCCTTGTCGGTGCGCACCGTCACCACGACATGCGTGTAGGGCGCACGTGCCCCGGCCGCGAAGGCCAGCGCCGCGCCGGCGGGACAGTCGCCCTGACCTCGGACCTCCCGAAGCTCTGCTTCCGCTGGCACGCAGAACAGTCGCATCACCGTCGCGCCCTGCCCCTCGCCTCGCGCGCCCCACTCCGTCGTGTCGCTCGGCAGGCTCAGCCACAGCAACCCCGCCGCCGCCATCAAGCTGACCACCCACGCGCCGCCCACATGCCCCAGCGACGGCGAGTTCCACGCCTGAAGCACCCGGGCCCACAGCCTCCGCGCCAGGCTCCACGGCTCCCCCAGGTCCTTGTGCAGCCGGTCCGCTCGCGCCGCCTGTCCCGAGGACTCGGTCGACGGCTCCCTCTCCACGGTGGCGAGGACCGAGGCCAGCCCGCGCGACTCGAGCGACGCCAGCTCCCCCGGGGTGGGCACGGTGACGGTGTCGCTGGCGAACATGCGGCGCAGGTTCATCACCCGCTCGTAGCGCGCTCCACACCGCGCGCAGCCGCGGGCATGACGCAGCACGCGGCTCCACTGGCGAGGAGGCAGGACGCCCTCGTTGGCGAGGTGGACGAGCTGTCGGTCCACGTGCTGGGTGAACAGGGCCATGGGGGAACTCACTCGAATCAAGGCACGAAGAGGGGGAAGAGGAGCGCCAGCACCGCGGCCGTGGCGGCGGCGGAGGGCAATGCATCGGGCGAGTCAGCGGTGAGCCAGCCTTCGTTGAGGAGGAAGTCGGTCATCGCGCGGCGCAGCTTCGTCTCCCGCGTCCGCAGCTCCTGTCGGGACAATCCCAGCACCAGCCCCGCGCGCTCCTGGGACAGGCCCTGCACGAAGCGCAGGTCCGCGAGACGACGGGTCGCCTCGTCGAGTCCCGCGAGGAAGCGGTGCACCAATTCGCGCGTCTCTGCTTCCAGCGCGCGGTCCTCGGGCGAAGGAGCGTTGCTGGCCAGCCGCTCCGCCGTCGGCGTGTCATCCAGCGCCACCGCCTCGCGAGCGATGCGCCCCGCCGCCCGCAGCACATCCACCGCCGCCTGCCGCGCCAGCGCGTTGAGCCAGATGGAGTACGGCCGCACGCCGTCATAAGTGAGCCGGGCCTGCTCGCGGAATGCGCGCACGAAGGTCTCCTGGTGCGCGGCCTCCAAATCCAACGGCCCCACGCGCGCCAGGCCCCCAGGTCCGCGCGACACGTACGTGCGCGACAGGAACCGCGCCACGTGCCCGGAGTAGGCCCGGTACACGCGGGTCAACGCCCCCGGCTCTCCCCGGCGAAAGGCCTCCAGCAACAGCGGGTCTTCCCTCAACAGTGACATGCCGTCCTCCCTCTCAGGGGGCCCCAAGCCCCTGGACCACGGCCGGCTCCACGCGGTCCGACTGCGTCCCATCACCCAACTGGCCCAAGGCGTTCGCGCCCCAGCACCGCACCTGTCCATCCCGCATCACCGCGCAGGTGCTCGTCGCTCCGGCCGACAGGTCCACGACGTCGTCGCCCAGGGCCGTGACCTCCACGGGCGCCGCGCGGTGGATGCGCGTTCCATCCCCCAGCTGTCCGTCGCCATTGAGTCCCCAGCACCGCACGCGACCTTCCGCGTCCAGCGCGCAGGTGAAGGAATTGCCCGCGCGCACCTGCCGCATGGTCGACGACAGCCCCACCGGCCGCACCGGCGTGACGCTGTCCAGCGCGGTGTCATCCCCCAACTGCCCTTCGCGATTGAATCCCCAGCACTCGAGGTCGCCCATGCCCACGCGCGCGCAGGTGTGGCTCAGGCCCGCAGTCAGCGCGCGCACCGGCCCGCTCAGGCCCCTCACCCGCACCGCCCCAGGCTCGGGCGTGGGATTGGCGAGGCCATTGCCCAGCGCGCCGTACGTGTTGTCGCCCCAGCACCACGCCTCTCCATCGGCGGTGGCGGCGCAGGTGTGGTTGGCGCCCGACGCGAGCACCGTGAGGTTGGCGGGAAGTCCCAGCACGGGCACGGGCCTGGGCGCCTTCCCCGCGTACGCTCCGCCGAGCTGGAAGAGGTTGTTCTCGCCCCAGCACATCACCTGTCCCCCCGCGTGCAGCGAGCAGGAGTGCCCCAGCCCCGACACCACCGTCACCGCGTTGGTGCCCGCGCCCGGCACATCCACCGGCTCCAGTGCGGCCATCGTGGTGTTGTTGCCGAGCTGTGCCAGGGAGTTGTCCCCCCAGCAGCGCACGGTGCCCCCCTCCACCACCACGCAGGTGTGTTGTCCCCCGACGGCGAGCGCGAGCACGCCCGAGCCCAGCCCCCGCACGTCCACCGCC